>DATMFE010000071.1:0-42041 GCA_035556295.1 Ureibacillus sp. | reverse complement strand
ATTCCACTTCTTCGTCTGATAACCTATTCTGCAATTCTCGAATTAAATTAGGGAAATCCTCGGCATTCGTTAAATTTTCAACAAATAAATCAATACCATCAAAATCTGAACCTAATCCAATATTTTCAATACCCACTATATTTTTCAAAAAGATAATATGCTCAATTAATTTTTCTACTGTCGTATTTTTTGAATCTTCTTCAATAAATGGTGGGTAAAATACAACATGAATTCTACCACCATGTGCAACTAATGCACGTAATTGTCCATCTGTTAAATTCCTCGTATGATCACATAACGCTCTAGAATTAGAATGACTAGCAATTAAATGTTTTGCTATACCTAATACATCATAAAATCCCTGTTCATTTAAATGGGCTACATCGACAATTATATCTCGTTCATTAAGTAATTGAATGACCTGTTTAGCAAATGGCTTTAGTCCTTTTTTGGGGTCCTCTAAGGCTCCATATGCAACAGTATTTTCATAATTCCAAGTTAAT
Source organism: Ureibacillus sp. (assembly GCA_035556295.1). GTDB lineage: Bacteria > Bacillota > Bacilli > Bacillales_A > Planococcaceae > Ureibacillus. The sequence goes on along the minus strand of DATMFE010000071.1, from coordinate 41,538 downwards.
CCTACAAGCTTAACCCCTGCATTTAATAAGACTAATAACTTTTCAAGATCATCCCCAATAGCATCTAGTCCTTCTAAACTTAAAACAGCTCCTATTTGACCTTCCTGTAATTGATCAATTTGCTTCCAATCAGTAATGTGTATAACATCTGGAAATTGCAGAACCTTGTCATAAAAAGCCTCCACTTGCTTTAATGCTTCCTGAAACTTTAAATGTTGTGGAATTCTAGGATGAATGAATATAGCAAATACCTGAACTTTAACATTACCTTTTTTTAACCGTTCAAAACTTGCTTGAAGTCTTTCGTCTTGAATGAAGTCACTATTTTCTAATCGAGTTAATTTATCTAATACATCACAATGTAAATCAATAATATGCATGGATCCACCACCTTTTTTGATCTTTCCATTAAATCATATTCAAGAGTATATAAACTAATTATTATTCTTTAAATAAAGGAAAATACAATAAAAAAACGAGATGAATAGATTCATCTCGTTTTTATGACCCGTACGGGATTCGAACCCGTGTTACCGCCGTGAAAGGGCGGTGTCTTAACCACTTGACCAACGGGCCAAAACATAATGGCGGAGAAGGAGGGATTTGAACCCTCGCGCCGGTTACCCGACCTACACCCTTAGCAGGGGCGCCTCTTCAGCCTCTTGAGTACTTCCCCATTATGGCTCCGAAGGTAGGACTCGAACCTACGACCAACCGGTTAACAGCCGGTTGCTCTACCACTGAGCTACTTCGGAATATTCTTATGGTGGGCCTAAATGGACTCGAACCATCGACCTCACGCTTATCAGGCGTGCGCTCTAACCAGCTGAGCTATAGGCCCACATTGGAGCGGGTGATGAGAATCGAACTCACGACATCAGCTTGGAAGGCTGAGGTTTTACCATTAAACTACACCCGCATATAATGGTGGGTCGGGACGGAATCGAACCGCCGACACTTAGAGCTTCAATCTAATGCTCTACCAACTGAGCTACCGACCCATTATATCAAATGCGCCTTGGCGTATTTGCGCCCAGATTTTATTGAGCTTGCTCAATAATTCCTTTAAAAATCTGTGGCATCCGCCGGAGGCAATTTTAACTTCATTCAGTAGTTTTACTCTATCAATTAGAGCATTACTACAAAGATTAGTGATTGCTTATTATTAAAATATTACTGAAGTTAAAATGGCGGTCCCGACCGGGATCGAACCGGCGATCTCCTGCGTGACAGGCAGGCATGTTAACCGCTACACCACGGGACCTATATATTAAATAATTTCAAATGGTGACCCGTACGAGATTCGAACTCGTGTTACCGCCGTGAAAGGGCGGTGTCTTAACCACTTGACCAACGGGCCATGGCTCCGAAGGTAGGACTCGAACCTACGACCAATCGGTTAACAGCCGATTGCTCTACCACTGAGCTACTTCGGAATAACTTCGACTTAACTTGTCGACTTTTACTATTATAGAGACAGCTATTTTAAAAGTCAACACTTTTTATTATATTTTTTATTTTGGATTTTATACAGCTAAATTAATAATTTTATCTTTCAAGACCACTAACCATTTCATACTAATATACATCAATAATCTATAAGTGCCTCTTTTCTTTCAAACGAAGATTCCCCATGCATTTACCACATTTATATTTCTCGGTATCAATTTTTCTTTTTCTATTGTATACATGATTACATTTTACGCACTCATAAAGATAATGTAGCCTACTTTTTCTTTTTCTATTTTCTTCAATTGTCGAACAAAAACGTGGAGCTCCTACTTGCTTAAGTAATAAACGGAAATCGGAATCTCTATGTTTGTATCCTTTTCCTTCAATATGTAAATGATAATGGCATAATTCATGTAGAATTATTCCTTCTAATTCTTTCATTCCAAATTGCTCATACGACTTTTTATTAAATTCAATATTGTGACTATGTAATAAATAACGTCCCCCAGTCGTACGTAGCCGATTATTGAAATATGCTTTATGGGCAAATGGACGATCAAAGTATTTAACAGATAATTTTTCTACTAAACTTTGCAGTTCTGAATCTGTCATGCTATCACTTCCTTACAATCTTAGTATACACAAAATGTTGGGCAATCTGATTTATTATACATGTCTTATGATATCCTACATTCTGCATGAGGTTATTTCATTTCTATCTAAATTAAAAAGAAGTAGTACACAGCTTTTACTGCATACTACTTACTAGTATATCTTTATTGTGCCACTTTTTCTTCTTTCTTTTCAGGAGGTATCATAGTTAGCGCTATTCGCCCTTTTTCAATCTCCACCTTATCAACCCACACTGTTACGATGTCACCTAAAGATACAACTTCTAATGGATGTTTTATACGACGTTTTTGTAGTTTTGAAATGTGAACTAATCCATCTTGTTTAACACCAATATCTACAAAGGCACCGAAGTCTACTACATTTCGAACTGTCCCCTGTAATTCCATTCCCACTTGTAAGTCTTCCATTTTTAATACATCTGTTTTTAGTAGTGGTTGCGGAAAGGCATCTCGTGGATCTCGTGCAGGTTTCATTAGTGTATCGACGATGTCTTTTACGGTAACTTCCCCCACACCTAACTGATTGCTTAGCTGTTCCATATCTACATTAACCAGCGCTTCTTCGCATGCAGTTGTCCCAACATCCTTTTTAGACAGCCCCACTATTTTCAATATCTCTTCTGCTAACTCATAGCTTTCAGGGTGAATCCCCGTACCATCTAGCGGATTTTTTGCATCAGGAATACGTAAGAAGCCAATTGCTTGTTCATAGGTTTTAGCACCAAGACGAGGTACTTTTTTTAACTGTGTACGAGAAGTAAATTTACCAACTTCACTTCGCGCTGAAACAATATTTTCGGCAACTGTTTTTGATAAACCCGAAACATATTGCAATAACGACACCGATGAAGTATTTACATCCACACCAACTTGGTTAACCGCCGTTTCAACAATAAAAGTTAAAGACTCAGCTAATTTCTTTTGAGAAACGTCATGCTGATATTGTCCGACACCTACTGCTTTTGGTTCAATTTTTACAAGCTCCGATAACGGATCTTGCAATCTTCTTGCTATGGATACTGCACTTCTTTGCTCTACCTGTAAATCAGGAAATTCCGCGCGTGCAACTTCAGAAGCTGAATAAACTGAGGCACCTGCTTCATTTACAATAACATATGAAATATCCTTATCAATTACCTCTTTAAGTACATCTGCAATAAATTGTTCTGTTTCACGCGAAGCAGTTCCATTTCCAATTGCAATGATACTAATAGGGTACTTGTCCAAAATTGCTTTCACTACCGTTTTAGATTTCTCTACGTCTGGTTTAGGTGGGTGGGGGTAGATTGCTGTTACTTCTAACATTTTCCCAGTTTCATCAACAACCGCTAATTTACAGCCTGTTCGATACGCAGGGTCAACTCCAAGAACCATTTTCCCACGAATCGGTGGTTGAAGTAATAGACTTCTTAAGTTTTCAGAAAAAATATGGATGGCTTGCGCTTCTGCCTTTTCGGTTAATTCGTTTCTAAGCTCACGCTCAATAGATGGTTGGATTAATCGTTTATACCCATCTTCTATTGCTTCACGTACATAAGGAATAGATGGAGACGAAGAATTAACTGGGATCCATTGCTTCTCCATAATTTGAAGAACTCTTTCAATCGGAACCTGAATAGACACTTTCAGAATTTCCTCTTTTTCTCCTCGGTTAATCGCTAGTGTACGATGAGGAACAATGTGTTTAATTGGTTCTTCATATTCGTAATACATTTCAAATACTTTTTTCTCATCTTTGTTTGCATCTTTCACATTCGTTGTTATACGGCCTTCTTGCCAAGAAAGTTTACGGATTTTATCTCTTACAGATGCATCATCAGCGAACATTTCAGCAAGTATATCCTTAGCACCTGCTATTGCTTCCTCGATGTTTGTAACACCTTTTTCTTCATTTAAGAATGCAGTCGCTAAAACACCAGCATCTTCTTTAGTAAATTCAAGAAGTTTTGTGGCTAAAGTTTCTAATCCTTTTTCTTTAGCAATCGTTGCTTTTGTTCTTCTCTTTTGCTTGTATGGTCGATATAAATCTTCTACACGTTGAAGAACAGTCGCTGAGTTAATTTCTGCAGCTAATTCTTCCGTTAACTTTCCTTGTTCATCGATTAAGCGGATGACTTCTTCTTTTCTATTTTCGAGTTGTTGAATGTAATGATAACGGTCTTCGATTGATTTTATTTGTACTTCGTCTAAGGAGCCTGTTACTTCTTTTCGATATCGGGCAATAAACGGTACTGTGTTGCCATCTTCCAAAAGCTTTATTACAGCCTCCACTTGATGTGGCTTCACTTTTGTATCTACGGCGATCGTTTGTAACATTTTCTTATCACTCATTTTTCCACTGCCTTTCAAGTGTAAGTCGATTTATTTTAACATTTATTTTCTATTTACTTCTATTACCATCATTACTTTTATAAGTAATGGGTGAAACCCATAACATAAATGTAGCCCTTAACATTACAAACTTTAAGAAGAATGAGGCGGACTTAACAGATATTCTCTGTAAGACAGCCTCATAGTTTTTTTATACTTTTATACCCTTCCACTAGTAAACACTGCTTCTTGTAGTTTTTTTATTGCTTGCCTTTGAATTCTTGAAACGTGCATTTGTGAGATTCCGATTTTTTCTCCAACTTCCTTTTGACTCATTTGGTTAAAATACGTTAGTTTTATTATTTCTTGTTCACGTTCTGATAATAACCCTATGCAATCAGACAATGCCATTCTTGAATTAATCAGTTCATACCCAATTTCTTCTTCGCCCACTAAATCTAATAACGATACTGTATTTCCATCAATATCAGACTCTATTAGTCTATCCATAGACAACGCATGATAGCTTTTACTCATCTCCATTGCCTCTAAAACATCCTCTACTTGCACTTCTAAATAGTCGGCGATTTCTGGTATGGATGGTGATCGCTGAAGATGGTATGTTAAACTATCAACCGCCGATTTTATTCTAGGGACTAATTCCTTTATTCTTCTTGGAACGTGTACATCCCAAGTTTTATCGCGTAAGAATCGTTTAATCTCTCCTATAATCGTAGGCACAGCAAAAACTTCAAATGCTCTCCCGAAAGAAGGGTCATACCTTCGTATTGCCCCAAGTAATCCGATCATGCCAACTTGATAAATATCATCATAGTTTGATTTAGTATGAGAGTACTTTTTAGCTATTGATTCAACTAGAAATTGATATTTTAAAACTAGTTGTGTTTGGGCATCCTCATTTCCTTCTTTTTGTGCTTCTACAAACAAAGATAATAGCTCTTGTTCGGAATCGCTATGTCTCATCAGTTTGGACATGCTCTTTCACCTGCTCTCTCTTGACAAACTTTGTCATGAAAACAGTAACGCCACCCTCATTATTAACCTTTACCTCGTCCATTAATGTCTCCATTAAAAATAGACCAAGTCCTCCTTCTCTTAATTGAGAAATGCTATCACTTTGTTTATATGGTCCGACTTTTAACTTTGTTTCTTCAAAATCAAAGCTACTCTTACCATAGTCAGTAACCATTATTTCAATTTTATCCGTATATAGAGCACAACCAATGATGATATCCCCATTTTCATCTTCATATGCATGGTGGACTATATTTGTGACGGCCTCACTTATTGCAATTTTTATATCTTCAATTTCGTCATATAAAAAGCCAACGCGGGTAGCTAATCCTGATATTGCTAATCTTATAACACTTACATATTGTGGTTTTGCGGGTACTCTAATTTCTACATAGTCAAATGCCTTCATCCCACTACACCACCTTCACATCAGCTTCAATATTCATCAATTCACTTAATCCAGTAATAGCAAATAATCGTTCCAATCGATTAGATAAACCTACCAGTTTCAAGTTACCATCCTGACGTGTTACTTTTTTATAAATAGCAACAATAACCCCTAGGCCTGTACTATCCATATATACCACTTTTGATAAGTCTAATTCTATAAATACAAGAGAATCGATGTCGATAGCCTCTAGTTCATCACGCAATTTCGGCGCAGTAAATGTGTCGATTTCACCCTCTATAAATACCTTTAAAATATTATTCTCTTTATGAAAATGTATATTCAATTCCATATTAAGAGCACCTCCATGTGAATATAATATAATTCCCGATTTTTTCATCATTGAAACTATAAATTATTTTTTTAAAATGACTATCGTAAAATCATCATTTAAGTTGTAGTCTTGTAATCTTTGTAATTCCACATAAATTTTTTCACACATTTCTTGTGCCGAAAGATGTCTTAGCGTGAATGCAATTTCCTTTAACAATTTACGGGATTCTGCCACTTCATAGTTACGAATCTCTGTTACACCATCTGTCACAATCATAATAAAATCGTTTTCTTCTAATTGAATATTAAACTGAGGATATTTTACTTCAGGCATAACCCCTAGTAATAACCCTTTACTTTCAAGGTCATAAAATGAGCCATCGTTAGAATTAAAATATAATGCAGGCTCATGTCCAGCTGAACTATATGTTAAAATACCTTTTTCAAGATCGTATCGACCATAAAACGAGGATACAAACATTCCATCATCAACACTTTTTTCAATAATACGATTTAAGACTTGTAAAATATAAGAAGGTTCATAATTGCCATATTCCAATGTCTCTAGTCCGTTTTTCACCATTGACATACACAATGCAGCAGGTACGCCTTTCCCTACCACATCAGCAACAGCGACACTGAGATCATTTCGCTCATCGTATATAAAGTGAACGTAATCACCATTCATTTTTCGAATTGGTTCTGAAATCATACCAATATCCAACTTTTCTAGCTTTGGGATAGTAGTTTTTAACAAATTATTCTGAATCCTAGCTGCAATATCCATCTCTATTCTTAATTCTTCCTTCTGAACAAGAAGACTTTGGTGCTCTCTAGTTTTTAAACCGTATTGAACCATTACTTCAATTAAAAAGTCGTATGCATGCGACAGTGATTCTGGAAGTCCATCAAAAATTTCGTCAACCGCTTTTCGATGAATGTTTATAACATCTTCTGGTGCTACGTTTTTTTGTATTAGTTGTCTAACATAATTCTGACCATTATAAAGATTTTGTTCTTTAAGATTTGTAATATAGTCAGACAAAAACTGTTTATAGTCTCTTAATAATTGCTCCATATACCCACCTTATCTTAACCATTTTTCCATACGGACTTTTGTTCCTTTTCCTACGTCCGATTCAATTTCTAATGTATCCATTAATCTTCGAACACCTGGTAATCCTGCACCTAACCCTTTTGTATTACTCTCATCTAAAACGCTTTTAATATCTAAAATACCCGGACCTTTGTCGACTGCTGTGATAGATATACCTTTATTAACTTCATTTTCTATAAATCTTATCGTGATAAACCCAAGGTGTGCATACATAATAATATTCTTTGCCACTTCCCCTAAGGCAGTTACAATTCTAGCTTGATCTACTATGTCAAAACCGATAGATTTTGCAGTTTCACGTGCGACTTGACGTGCAGTTATTATATCTGATTCTGTATGTATACTTACTTCAAGTATAGTTTTCACTACTGCACCCCCACATTTATATATCTATTATTTTACCAAAAGATTAAAGTATTTCTAATATATGTTATCGACATTATACCAGATTGTTATATAGTTATTTAGAAATGGTCATTTCACCCTATAAAAAATAGATTAAAAAGGCATTGAAAACTTTTAGTTTTCAATGCCTTTTGTTTTATGTATTCAAAATTTCATTAACCCCAAACTTATTTCAAGCGCTTCATCTACTCTATCCATCAGTTCATCATCTAACTGCGTTATTCGGTCGGTTAACCTCGACTTATCTATCGTTCTCAGTTGTTCAAGCAAAATTACTGAATTTCTTTCGAATCCGTATTTATTCGCATCGATTTCAACGTGGGTCGGTAATTTTGCTTTTTGAATTTGCGCTGTTATTGCAGCAATGATTACTGTAGGACTAAATCGATTTCCAATATCATTTTGAATGATTAATACAGGTCTTGTTCCACCCTGTTCAGATCCTACCACTGGGGAAAGATCCGCAAAGAAAACGTCCCCTCGTTTCACAATCAAATTTTCATCCCCCGCTTACGAGACGCTCCACTGTATGCTCTGCTTCATATTCAGCATGCAGACATTCACTACTAATAGATAGATTGATTTGTGACATTTCTACATAGCCTTTCATTAAAGCTTCCCGTATTTGATTTGGTTGCTTGTGCGTTGATAATCTACGAGTCGCAATGACAACATATTCCTCATTGCGTGCAGATTTTTGCTCAAGTGAATTCAATTCCATAAACATTTCTTGAGGAAAAGTAAGTCTAACTTCCTTTAATACCTCATCAACTTTTTTCGCGTACAAAACAAGCACCTCCACAAAAACCGTACCAATTCTTCTACTTATTCTATCATTTGAAATGGTAGTTGAAAAGACAAGATATTTTATAATTAGACATTTCTTGTGATTATAGCGGTTTTTGTTGAGATTTTTGTCGAAATTTATTATTTTGAATAGATTCTAGGCACTCTAGCAGTTATAATACATGGAATTTCGTAGTTGATAGTCTCCGCTTTTTCTGCCCATTCATCAATTGTTACTACTTCCTCATCTTGTTTTCCGATTAGAGTTACTTTCTCACCTATATTATATGCAGTAGGTAATGCAATCATACATTGATCCATACATATTCTTCCGATAATAGGAACACGTTTCCCATCTATTAGTACTTCTTGACCACTTAATTTTCTAATCATACCATCAGCATAGCCAATTGGAATTGTGCCAACATACATAGATTCTTTGGCAGTATATGTAGCGCCATACCCAACTGATTCGCCTTTATGTAAAAGTTTTACGGCAACTAATTCAGATTCTAATGAAAATGCTTGCTCAATCGTAAAAGGCAATATCGTTTTAACGTATTGAGAAGGAGCTAGTCCATACATAGAGATTCCAAAACGTACTGCATCAAATTGAAGAGTTGGATCTTTTACTAACATTGTTGCTGTATTAGCAGCATGGATAATCCTAGGTCTATTAGGTAAAGCTTCAACGAATTTTTTAAATTTATTTACTTGCTTCATAAAGTAAGAATCATCTTCCTCATCAGCTGTAGCAAAATGAGTAAAAAGACCGTCTACTAATAAACTATCTACCTTTTCGATTTCCTCATAAAGATCCAGTAATTCATCAGCAGAAGTAACACCGATTCTCCCCATACCAGTATCAACTTTTATATGTACCTTCAAAGGATGATTTGAATCCACTTTTACTTGTTTAACCCAATCTGAAGAATATACCGTTAAGGTAATATTTTCTTCTGCGGCAACTTTTGCGAAAGAAATTGGGGAATAACCCAAAATCAAAATATCAATATTAGCAAATGACTGACGTAAATGGAGTGCCTCTTCAGGAGTTGCAACAGCTAGCATAGTAGCTCCTGCTTCAATTGCAGCTTCTGCTACTTTAATGTCCCCATGACCATACCCATTTGCTTTTACAACCGCTATTATTTGTACGTCTGGTTGAAGGAAATTCTTTAAATTGCGAACGTTTTGTTTGATAGCTTCTAAATTAATAATTGCACGAGTAGGACGGTAGTATTGTAATGTTGTCATTTTACTTCCCTCATTTGTATGTTTCTAAATTTATAATAGAGAATAACTGGTAGATTGTGTATTAATTTTTCTAAAATTTTAAAAATTTTGTATTGTTAATAAGGTAAATGTAAATTACTTTCTTTTTCTAAACTTACAAGATCCATAGTAACAGCATGTCCATTAAGATAGTAAAAATTTCATTCAGCCAGGGGGGTTGTACCCCCACTGAACTGAATAAAGCTACGAATCAATTAGGAAATGCCGAAGATTATTTTAACCCTCCAGGAATAACAGAAGAAGCAACTTCAATCATTTCTTCTCTTGATAAGTTGTTCGTAGCAAGGAAGAATGAAACGCCATTTTGTTCCCAACTAATAGAGTTGTCCGTAATTGCTCCAATTGTAAATCCTAGATCTGCTGGATCACCAGGTGCAAATACAGGTACTGTTGATTCTTCATCGTAAACAATAGGTTGTTCCATTAAAGTAAAGGATTTCTCACCTTCAAATGTAAGGATTACACGTTCAGTTCCATCCTCAACAATTTTCTTTTCATCCATCAAAGTCGTACCTTCCCATTGTAGAACAGGATAATGTACTTGGAATTCTTGAGTTTCTATAGCTCCAGTCGTATTGCTATTTTGCTCAGCAAACTTTTCAACCGCAAATTCTTCTTCTTTATGCTGAGTACCTAAATCAATCTTACTGAATGTGATCAATAATTGTTCTTCCCCAGCTTCGTTAAGAACAGAGACTGTTTTAGGAAGTTTTGTTTTCTTATCCACTGTAATCACTTGTGATGGCATTACACTCTTATGATTATTACGTGTTGCTGCTTGGAAGATGTAGTTATTTTCATCTTCTTCCATCGTAACGTTTTCATCAGCAAGTAAGTCTTCTCCTAAAGCACCAATTAGGTAGGCTTGGCTATTTTGTTTTGGCCATTCACTTTGGAACTTGTACGTTTTTCTAAGAGAAGGTGTAACAACGAAGACGCCTTCTTTGTTACGAATAATCATTTGCGTAACATCTTCACCTTTTTGCGTTACTTTTACTCGATAAAAATCTGGTTTAGTATGCCAAACGTTAACATCATAAATTCTAGGTTCACTACCAGTCTTAATTTCCATTGTCGCGTCTAGCTCATAGCCGTTCACATTACTCCATTTGTTGCTTAAATCCTTTAAAACGTCTTCCTTTGATTGATTACCACATGCTGCTATCACTAGTACACCTAACAACAATACGATAAAAGCAATTACTCGTTGTCGCAAAATTCCATCCTTTCTATTTCTCGATAGGACAAATATATGAGTATGAGTATAACTTTATGCTATCACTTTTGGACAATCTAACAATTTATTAAACAACAGAACTAATCCATTAATAGAACTTGTGCAGCTGCATATTCTTTCGTGTGTGTAATGCTAACAAACCCATTAACTTTTAGACGATTGAAATATAAAATCGGTTTCCCTAACTCATCATTCAAAATTTCTATCTGATGAAATTCACACCCCTCTCTTATTCCTGTCCCATTTGCTTTAGCATATGCTTCTTTTGCTGCAAATCTTCCAGCTAAAAACTCAATTTTTCTTATATTGGACAATTTGTTGTATTCTTGAAGTTCTAGGTGAGATAAGATACGATTTCTAAATTTCTCATGCTCGTCTGCTTTTTTTATCCTTGAAATTTCTATAATATCTAAACCTATTCCTTTAATCATAGACATTCTCCTTTTCTTCCTGTTTCGTTACGATGTATAATGTTTTTAAATCGAGGTGGATATATGTTTATTAGAAGGGAAAATTTTAAACAATTTATTAAGTTTTACCCAACCGTTTCTTTTATCATAGCGATTAATTTTATTATTTATATACTTACAATACCAGCTGATTTGAAGGAAATGATCTTTACTTATGGTATTAGTTACAACCTATTAATTGCAAATGGTGAATGGTGGCGCGTTATAACGTCAACTTTTCTACATGCAGATTTTTTCCATGTACTATTTAATATGTTTTCGTTATTTCTATTCGGCCCTGAGCTCGAAAGAATTGCTGGTAAAGCAAGGTTTTTAACAATCTATTTATTAGCAGGTATATTTGGAAATGTCTTTACATTTGTTTTCCAAGATCCATTTTACGCTAGTGTCGGTGCTAGTGGTGCCATTTACGGAATATTTGGGGCGTTTGCTGCTTTAGTTTACTATACAAGACATACAATGCCTCAGTTAAAACAAGTCATTTTACCGATTATTGTCATTAGTGTAATTATCTCATTCATTCAACCTGGAATTAACATTATGAGTCATCTAGGTGGGCTAGCCACTGGATTTATTTTAGGTCTCGTTTACTTTACTCCAAAAAACATTTTACGTTGGCGAAATAAAAAATAATTAATTTAAAAGGGGTGTCTAGAAAGTTTTACTTTCTAGGCACCCCTCTCTCATTATTTCAGTTAGATTTTATATTCTCTTTGTTTTCAAACCAGTCTAAAATAACATTGGCATCATTAATACTTAAGTGTGTTGCTTTGGCTGTTGCTCCAGTCATACCAGACATTACCGTTGTTTGTATAGATGCTAAGTTTCTTCTCTTTTGGAAATAACTTTGTTTTCTTTCTGCAACTTGTATTCGTTTTTTCTCCACCAAAAATGTAATTCGACTGATATTTCGATATACGATTGTTAGTTGGTTTTCACAAATTCCATATCCTGTTGTGTGAAATTGCCAAATACCAAATAAAATTACCGGAATCACTAAAAGAATAGAAAATAAACCAAGCGGATAATAGAAGTATGAGCATAATCCAATTAACGGAACTACCCAAAGAAAATATAATCTATAGAAAAAGGCTTTTGCATTGCTAGGCGGTCTATGGAGGTCTAGTTCCAATTGAAATTGAGGAAATAACTCATTAAGGATTGGAGCAAGTTGCTTCTTCTTTATTAGTGGTAATAAGGTCATTTTTTTATCCCTCTCACCAACTGCACCACCAGCACTTTCTACCACGACTGAAGCATAGCCAAATAATTGTCTTAAAGGATTTTCAACAATTTTAATAGCTTGAACTCGGTTTAACGGGATTGTAACCTTTTTCTTTTCCAGCATTCCTTTAGTAACAATCAACTTGCCTGACTCTTCACTTACTGAAAAGCCGTAATAGCTTAAAAATGTTAAAGCAATGGAAAGTAGCCACGCAATTAATAATCCTACAATCAGTATAAAAATAACTATTAATACACCGAACTGGACGAAAACCCTTATCTCTTCAAAAACTAAATCATAAGGAATATATTCCGAGAACTGTCCTAAAATAGCTGCGATCCCCGCTAGCACTACGCCAATACTATTAGATGTAGTAGCTAATACTATCAGATCCCTATTTGACATTTTGTGGATGACTTTGCCTTTCGAATCACTCACTATCTCTTTATTAACATCAGCGTTTTTAAGTTCCCTTTCTATTTGGGAACTTTTTGCATTTTCCATTTCCTCTTCTATTCGTTTTGCGGCATCTTTAGTAATAGCTGTTAACTCTACTTCTGGTTTTCCATTTGTACTTCCTGCTGTTTCAACCATCACTTGAACCAAACCAAATAGCTGATGAAAAATTCCTTCTCTATAATTTAGGGATTGTACACGCTCAAACGGAATATAACGTTTCTTTTTAACAAACAGTCCATATTCTACACGAAGTTCATCCTCTTCAAACCAATATCGAAAGGTTGCCCATTTTGTTATCCCAAACAATAAATAAAAAATAACCGGTACACCTATAATGATTATCGGTAATAACTCGGTCCAAAAGTTCAACTCATCTGATTTGTTAAATATTCTTGTTAATACAATAATAGCGATTGGTATAATAAGTTCTTTTAACCCTTTTAAGAAATTAATAATCGCTGAAATTGGATGAAGTATATACGTTTGTTTAGACATCATCTTCAGCCACCCTTGCCAATTCAGATATCCTTTTCCTCATTAGATCCGCATCTTCTGAAATAAGCATTGGAATTGTATGAGTTGTTGCTGCTGTTGAAATAGATATGTTAGCAAGATTATATTTCTTTAAAATGGGCCCTTGTGCAGAATCAACATGTTGAACCCGCACCATTGGAATCATTGTTCTTTTCACAACAAATAATCCACTTTGGATTTCAATTTCGTGTTCTCTTACATCGTATCGCCAATGCTCCCAACGTATGGCAGGCAAAACCAATATAGATAATATTGCCAATATAATTATTAGGCAAATCATTAAGTAATAGATTAAGGTTGGCCACTGGAATCTATAAGTTAAAAAACCTATAACACCAGCTAATATGATTGCGGTAATAGTACTGATCATGCCATATAAACGCCACACAGTGAGGCCTTTTCTAGGAATTCGATGAATTGGCTCATTTCTCAACACACACACCTCATCTTTCTATCTTTCATACGAATAAAAATGTTATATGTTTCAATACTAATAGATTTTTAATCTGAACAAAATAAACGAATGAATTTTCCCAACTACCCTATTATATATACGACATATTATATAATAAGTCCAGATTCCTCAAATTCCCCATTTCTTCATATTAATCGCATGCTTTTGAATACGTGTACAGACTCAAAAAAAATGATGAAAATAAAAAAACTGTACCACCAATTGTCAGATGTTCTAACAATTGAGGTACAGTTCAAATTTAGTCGATTAAAATTAGCTATCACGACGACGTGGGCGACGACGTTCAGTGCTAGTACCGCTACCTTCTCGGCGGCCACCTTCACGACGGCCAGAGCGTTCTCCACGGCCACCACCACTACGGCTTCCTCCACGATTACCATCACGGCGTGGACCACGATCTCCACGGCTACCACCACGACTACTACTAGAGCGTTCTTTTCTCATTGGTAAAGGACGTTCTTCTGAAATTGTAACAGGAGTATCAACAGGTTCTTTTGTCATCGATCTAATTGCTGCAGCAACTAAATCCACTGCATCATATTCTTCTAACAATTGATTAGCTAAGATACGGTAATCACCTAAATCATTTGCCTGTACGATTTCAACTAATGATTCCATTGCTTGTTGTTGTTGACCAGCAAGTGCTTCCGATTCTGTAGGCGGACGTAGTGGTGTCATACGTTTTTTCGTTGTTTCTTCCACTATACGTAAATAACCCATTTCTCTTGGAGTAACAAATGTAATTGCTAGACCAGATTTTCCTGCACGTCCAGTACGACCAATACGGTGAACATAGCTTTCAGGATCTTGTGGAATATCGAAGTTATACACATGCGTTACACCAGAAATATCAAGACCACGTGCAGCAACATCTGTTGCAACAAGGATATCGATTTTATTTTCTTTGAATTGTCTAAGTACAGATAGACGTTTCGCTTGGCTTAAGTCTCCATGTATTCCTTCAGCTAGGTAACCACGAAGAGTTAAAGCTTGAGCAAGTTCATCTACACGACGTTTTGTACGTCCGAAGATAATTGCTAACTCAGGTTGGTGTACATTTAATAAACGAGTTAAAATATCAAATTTTTCACGTTCTTGTGATTTTACGAAATATTGGTCGATATTTTCAACGGTCATTTCTTTTGATTTTATCTTAACTTCTTCAGGAGTTTTCATAAATGTTGTAGCAATTTTACGGATTGCCGGTGGCATAGTAGCTGAGAATAACAATGTTTGTCTTTCAGCTGGTACTTTTTCTAAAATCGCATTGATATCATCGATAAAGCCCATATTTAACATTTCATCTGCTTCATCTAATATTAAAGTCTGAACATTTTCAAGCTTTAATGTGTGTCGGTTAATATGGTCAATAATACGACCTGGCGTACCAACAATGATTTGCGGTCTATTTTTTAGTGCACGAATTTGACGGCTGATATCTTGCCCACCGTAAACAGACAAAATTTTAACACGTTTATCGTAACCAATTTTATAAAGCTCTTCTGAAACTTGAATTGCTAATTCACGAGTTGGAGCAATAATTAAACCTTGGATATTTGGATTATTTGTATCAATTTTTTCAATAAGTGGAATACCGAAGGCAGCAGTTTTACCAGTACCCGTTTGTGCTTGACCAATAATGTCTTTTCCTTCTAAACCAAACTTAATTGTTCCTTCTTGGATTGGTGTTGCTTCTTCAAACCCCATTCGTTTTAATGAACGTAATGTTGATTCGCTGATGTTTAATTCTGAAAAATTTGTCAAACTATTTCAATCTCCTTTTTTCCTATAAGTTGACAAATGGTTACATTCAGATGAAGTATATTCGGCAATGTCGAGCCTAAATAGTGGAACGTTTCCGATAAATTAATAGATCTCTTTTACAAGAGCTGTTTTATATGAAAAGGAAAGCCCGGTCTTTGCCGAGCGGTTCATTCTACATGTACAAATTAAAAAGTTTTAAATAATAGAATAAAACCGTAAATTCAAAAAAAAGCACCCTTCAACAAATGAAGAGCCTTCGCAAAATGTATCCATTGCTTTTAATAGTCTATCATGCCCTTGTATCGATATGCAACGATAAAGCTCCTTACCAAATAAATATTAATTATTCAAATAACTAGCCTATCCATCTAAACTTATTTTGAATTAGCGCTACTAACAGGTACAGTATTTATTTTGTACTTTATTGCTTAAATAATGCATCGCCCATTTATTACATATAATCCGAACAATAGAGGATCATTCTCAAATATATTTATAAAAAGGTTCCAAAAGTAAATAACCTTTACCCTTGGGACCTTTTTAGTTTTATTTAAATGATTCTAGAATTGTTTCTAATTTCATACCTCTTGAGCCCTTTAATAAAATAAGGGAATTTTCATTTGCGTGCTGATTGATGTATTGAACGATTTGTTGATAATCATCATTTGTATGAATTAATTTATCATTCGGATATTTGTTCCGTAATTTCTCATATAACCAATGCATACGTGATCCAAAAAGGCAGACTCTTTCAATTTCCTTCTCATTAATCACTTCAGCGATACTCTCGTGAAATGATTTCTCATCATCGCCTAGTTCAAGCATATCACCTAGCACTAGCCATTTTTCTGGACGCATTGTAGTTGTTTGTATGAATTGAATAGCAGCAGCCATAGACGTTGGCGCAGCATTATAAGCATCATTAATAAAAAGAATATTTTTATTTGTTGGTATTAGTTGCATACGCATATCAGTTAGTTTAGCCTGTTCAATTCCAAAATGGATTTGGTCATCTCTTAAACCAATAGATTTTGCAATTAACATTGCATTCAACGCATTTTTCACTTGATGTTTTCCTAATACAGGTATAAAGAATTCACCATTTAGCTCTCCGCGCACTGTGAAATGACTACCTTTTTCAGTAGTAATGATATTTGAAGCAATTAATGAATTCTCTTGGTTAAAACCAAACGATTCTACATTTAAATTCGGTTCTTTCCCTACAAGATTTTGTAATAAAGGCTCATCACCGTCATAGAAAAGAATTCCGTTTTCATTGAGTCCTTTAATGATTTCAAATTTTGCTTTTGCAATCCCTTCCCTAGAACCAAGGTCTTGCATATGTGCTTCACCGATATTGGTTATAACCACATATTGAGGTTTCGCTAATTTTGATAAAAATTCAATTTCTCCAAAGCCACTCATTCCCATTTCTAGAACGGCGATCTCGGTATCTTCATCTAAGGAAAGAATTGTAATTGGCAACCCTAACTGATTGTTAAAATTACCTATAGTTTTTTGAACTTTATAATAGGGTGATAGTGCACTTGCTAATATGTCTTTTGATGAAGTTTTACCGTTTGATCCAGTAATCCCTATAAAGATTGCCTTGTGCTCATTCCGATAGCTACGTGCCATTTCTTGTAATGCTATTTCAGAATCCTCTACAAATAATACTGGTACATTACTTGGAGGATTAGGCTCATCCTTCATCCAAAGTGTTGCAGCAGCACCGTTTTCAAATGCCTTTGCCACATACTGATGACCGTTTACTTTTTCACCACGGAATGGGATAAATAAATCACCTTTTTTGATCGTTCGTGTATCAATTGATACGCCAGTAATCACTGTTTCACCAAAATCTCCACAATCTACCTGTAACCAATTTGCAATTTCTTCTAATGTCTTTTTCATGTTAAACCCACTTTAGTCTTTATTGTATTGAAGTAATTGTTTTTCCTCATGACGCTCAATAGCTAGCTCAATTAAAGTATCAATTAACTGCGGATAGCTTACACCTGTGTTTTGCCAAAGCAATGGATACATACTGACAGGTGTAAATCCTGGCATTGTATTTACTTCGTTAATAAGAACTTCGTCTTGATCTGTTACAAAGAAATCAGATCTTACTAACCCTGAACAGTCTAGTATTTTAAATGCACGAATTGCCATATCTTTCATTGTTGTATAAACAGATTCACTAATTTCCGCAGGGATAATTAATGATGTGGAATTGTCTTTATATTTAGATTCGTAATCGTAAAAATCAGTATTGGGTTTAATTTCGCCAGCTACGGATACCTTCGGATTATTATTTCCAAGAACAGCCATTTCAATTTCTCTTGCAATTACACCTTGTTCAACAACAATCTTGCGGTCATATTTCAGGGCAAATTGGATTGCTTTGACTAGTTCTTCTCGATTTGATGCTTTACTAATCCCAACACTTGAACCTAAATTAGCAGGCTTTACAAACATTGGCCATGCTAATGTAGTTTCGCAACTTTGTATTATAGTATCTTGGTTTTTCACCCAATCATGACGTAAAAAATGGACATATGGCACTTGGTTTAAACCAGCTATTTCAAATAGTTGTTTCATTACTACTTTATCCATACCTGTTGCCGATGCTAGTACTCCGTTACCTACATAAGGGATGTTTAGCACTTCTAGTAACCCTTGAACCGTACCGTCTTCGCCATTTGTGCCGTGTAACAATGGAAAAACAACATCAAATTTTACTTGTTCTCCATTTTCATTTACGATAAATTTTGTAATATTATTTGCACTACTATTTAGATCACTATCGATTTGCAATTGTTCTACTGACTCAACTGGTTGCGTTATTTGTGGGCCTTTACGCCATTCTCCATTCAATGTAATGTAAATTGGATGCACATCATATTTTCCAAAGTCAATCGCTTTAATAACCGCTAACGCAGTTGATAACGATACTTCATGTTCAGCAGACTTGCCTCCATATAACAATCCTATAGTCTTTTTCATCATTTACCCTCCAGTATTCAATAATTCAAGTTTATCACGAAATCGAAAACTCAATGTATCCTTATCCTTATCTGTAAGGACGAAAAAAACTCCCCGTCGTTCCACCGGATTTTACCATTGACAGAGGGAGTTTTAAGGGATTTTAATGAGATCATCATAGCTCTGATTTAAAATAACATCTAAATCATCCCATACTTCATCAGGGAAATCATAATCAGCTAGTGTTCGTACTTCAATTTCAAAACGCTTAGGCTTTTCTAATTTAGTTAGAGACATTAACGCTCCATCCTTAGCATATGGACGATACGCTTTTAAAAAATCAGGATCAATCATTGGAAACGTATTTTTAGTTTTCTTTCGGAACAGTCCACCATTACCCAATTTTTCCCTTATTATCATATTAAAAACGTGAGTAACAAGTATTTCTGCATCATCCAAATTTCTAAAATATATTTTAATCGACTTTTCTAAATCAGATGAATGATAAACAAATCGATTCGACAGTTTTTCTGAAAAAGGTGTACCAATAGGTTCCTTTTTATGGCTTAAATATAATAGTTTAGCTTGTTCCATTGGAGTAAGTTTGTTCAAACCTCTTTCATCAGCGAAATCAATCCAACATAAATCACTTTTTAAATCAGAAACACGTTTTACAAAGTTTTGCACTTCCTCTTTGGATACAAAGTCTAACTGAGTGTGCATATTAAAAGAGCCATCTTCATAACTGTGTTTTAATAGTAAAATATTCGACATCGGATTAAAAGCTGAGACAAACTGTTTTATAGATAAGCCGCTAAAAATGACAAATTGGTCGATTTCATTCATATGTACATATAAGTGGTGAATAAATTCCTCAGATGTCTTTTTAATTTTTGACATGATGATTCACGCTCCAATAGTTCGCTACAAAAGTTATTATATGTGTTATTGTTTCATTTTGAAACATTTTCATAGTGATTTCGTTTTATGTTTATAAATTATCCTTTAAGACGTATTTTACGATATAATATGATAAGTTTATTAAATCACTTTATGTCAGTCGTGAACATAAGGAAATATACAAAATATAGGTGAAACAATGGAAAATGATCGTAACTTTACGAAGAGGCTAGATTGGCCGCTTATTTTTATATTATTTGCATTTTTAATCATTAGTTTACTAGCAATTTCATCTGCTCAAACTACAGGGCAATATACTGCAAACTTTGTTATTAAACAACTTCAATGGTATGTAATTGGTGCAGTAATTGTATCATTTGTTATGTATTTTGAACCTGACCAATATAAAAAAATGTCATGGTATTTATATGGGTTCGGGATCTTTTTACTAGTATTGCTTATTTTTATGCCAGAAGGACAAGGTCAAATTGGGCAAAAGATTAATGGGGCTAAAAGTTGGTATAACCTTCCTTTTGGGAATATCCAGCCTTCTGAATTTATGAAAACCTTTTATATCTTAGCCACAGCGCAGTTAATTAGTAAGCACCATCTTAAATACTCTGTTAAATCCATTAAAACTGATTTACTTTTATTAATTAAAATCGGTATTGCATTGTTCATTCCGTTAGCATTTATCATGACTCAACCAGACTTAGGTTCATCCCTAGTATTTTTAGCCATTACAGCCGCATTAGTCATAGTAGCCGGTATCTCTTGGAAAATAATACTTCCGATATTCGTTGGTACAGCTTCAATCGGTGGGTCATTACTATGGATGGCGGTTAATATGCAGGAATTCCTGAAGGATACGTTTGGTTTTAAAACATATCAATTCGCTCGTATTAATTCATGGATAAATCCGTATTTAAATACCGGAGGCGATGGATATCATTTAATTACCTCTTTAAATGCCATTGGTTCGGGTGAAATAACAGGGAAAGGCTATATGGGTAGAGAAGTTTATGTTCCAGAAAACCATACTGACTTTATATTCTCAGTCATTGGCGAAGAATGGGGATTTGTAGGCGCTAGCCTTCTTATCTGTTTGTTCTTCCTACTGATCTATCATCTAACAAAAACTACATTGTTGTTAAAAGATCCTTTCTGTACTTATGTATGTGCCGGAATTATTGCAATGATTACATTCCATGTTTTTGAAAACATCGGTATGACTATTCAATTACTCCCTATTACCGGTATACCATTGCCTTTCATTAGTTATGGAGGTAGTTCTTTAATGGGGAATGCATTAGCATTAGGATTAGTATTTAGTATGAAGTTCCATTATCGAACATATATGTTCTCTACATTAGATGAAGAAGAATAACCATTATTACACCTTGGACTTAGTCTGAGGTGTAATTTTTTGGTTTCAAAAAAAAATCCTAACATCAAAACTGTCAGGATTTTTGTAATACTCATTTATTAATGTGTGATTATAATTTGTTTTATGTTTAAGTTATGTTTGTGGAGTTTGTATTGGTGGTGTTAATACTTTTAATATTTCTAGACGTGACTTTGTAACTGATGCTGTGACACCTAATTTAGATAAGTTTTTAACCATTTTCTTTAAGTCTACTTCTTTCGCCATACTTCCACCTAACCTTTCCTCTATTATATAAACGTTTATCTTATAAAAAAGTTTCAATTGTAATTAAATATAGTATCTTGTGAATATCATAACATTTTTTACCTGGAAAATACTTTTCAATTTTGTTACAACTTTGAAAAGTCAAGTATTTTGCACAAAAATTATTAAACTCTATCTTGTTACTACTCTTTTCAAATAGTATTACCTTATTTTTCAATATTCAAACAAACCTAAATAAATTTTTTTCTATCTAGAACGCATACCCTTCAAACTTGTTTCATTATGAATCGGACTGTAAAATTGACTTATGAGGAGTAGTAAAGAAAGCAGGTTTATTATGAAAAAAGAGATTCTTTTATTAATGTCGATTCAATTCCTTGTCTATCTTGGATTCGGCATTATCATTCCCGTTTTACCTGAAGTTATTGTCGATCAGCATTGGAGTGAAATACACGTCGGGGGTTTATTAACCGTTTACGCTCTGGCTAGCTTCTTCACTGCACCGGTTTGGGGCTATCTTTCAGATAAATTCGGAAGAAAACAATTGATTCTTATCGGCTTAATTGGATTCTCATTGAGCTTTGTCATTTTCAGCATATTTATAGATCAATTAGGGATGCTTTATGTATCTCGAATTATTGGTGGATTATTCTCAGGTGCACTTTACACTGCCGTTACAGGTTATATTAGTGATCTATCAACTAATGAAAATCGAAATATGTACATGGGTATCATGGGAATGTCCATTGGGCTTGGATTTATCTTTGGCCCTGCAATCGGAGGCGTTCTTGGGCATACAAACTTACAACTTCCATTTATCGTTTCAGCTATCTTAATTGCGTTATTATTTATTTACGGTTTAGTTCTATTAAAAGAACCTAGTCGCAGAGGCGAAGGTAACAAACGAGCAATTGTACCAGTAGGAGCTTCAGAGTTATTCCGTTATCGAGTTCGTTATTTATTTATATTTTCATTTATTGTTACTTTCATTTTAGCTGGAGTAGAAGCAACGTTTCAATTATTCCAAATAGATCGAATTGAAATAACTCCCCTACAATTAGGATTCTTATTTATGTTTAGCGGATTTGTTGATGCAGGTATTCAAGGTGGGGTAGTTAGAAGAATTAAAGATGGCGCAGAAACTAAATGGTTAATGGGAGCACAACTACTAACAGCTATTGGATTATTGCTAATCGTCTTTACATCCAACATATTCTTTGCAGGATTAGCACTTTGTGTGTTTACAGCGGGTAATGCCCTTGCTAGGACATGTGTTGTGTCTTTAACGACGAAAGAATCTGGCGGAAGATACGGAACTGCCGCTGGATTATCCTATTCAATGGATAACTTAGGTCGAATTATTGGTCCTTTACTTTTTACATCATTATTTAAATTCAATTCTTCATTTGGTTATATGGTTTCAATCATAATTGCTGTCGTATCGATATTGTTAATCGTTTCATTCAAAGCATCTAGAAAGACATTAAGAATTGAACATGAAAATGCATAGCATCACGTATCATCTAATACGTGATGTTTTCTTTAGGTTTAACTAGATGAAAAATGTGGAAAGTAATATTGTACACTACTTTTTATAATTGATAACCGCGGAGGCTACTGATCATGAAGTCACTATACCATTTACATCTACCTGTAGAATTAGAAAGTATACGTTCATCGGTTGAAAAATCATTGTTACCTTTAAACAAAATACTCCCTTTTCCGAAAAGTACTTCAATGATTGATAGTAAATTTTCTGGTTCTGCATATTTACCTATTAATTATTCATACCCGAAAGATGTAAATGGACATACAATGGCATTGTTAGCACAGATTAACTTTTCACAAATTCAAAAGTTCGAGCCCTTTCCAAAAGAGGGAATTCTACAATTTTTTATATCCCCCTCCATTTTCCAATCGAATCTTGCTGTTGAAGAACAGTACTTTCAACACTATTTTAAAATAAGATACTATCCTGAAATATTGACTACTGCAGGGTTGAATAATACTTCGCAGCATTTGGTACACTTTGATAATCAACCATTTCCCATAGGTGAAGAAATGGCTTTGAGCTTTACTTCTGAATATGAGCCAGTTTCCGCAATGGACTATCGTATTGATACTTTTTTAGAGAAACCATTAGCCCATTACAAGGAAGCTCCTACTAATGGACGATCAGTTGAAGATATCTATATTGAACATTTTTTAGGTGCAGAACATAAAATAGGCGGATATCCATATTTTATTTATGAGGATACGCGCAAAAACTCTCCTTTTTTAAGAAGGTTTGATACACTATTATTACAAATCGTTTCCAATGATGCACAAAAAATTATGTGGGGAGACACAGGATTAATCAAATTCTTTATTAATAAACAAAAGCTAATGAATCTTGATTTTTCAGACATTTACTTCCTTGCAGAACAATATGAGTAATAGAAGATAGGAATAATTAATTGTCTCCACATTTTTAAACTTTGATAGAGAAGTAGGTGCAATAATAGTGAGTATCCTTCTTACCCCATATGTGTTTCTTCCGATATTGTTTGTTTTGAATTTAATGTTTGCGATTACCGTGATCTTTTTAGAAAGAAAAGATGCATCTTCTGCTTGGGCTTGGATCCTTGTTTTATTCTTTTTACCATTTTTGGGATTTGTCTTATATTTACTTCTTGGTCGACAACTTAGAAAAAAACATTTATTCCGTTGGGACGGTCAAAAAGATATCGGTATTGATAAATTGATCGATTATCAAATAAATGCAATTGAAGAAGACACACTTGAATTTCGTGAACCTTATGTTGAAGAGTATAAAAGTTTAATTCATATGAATTTAAAAACGAATAATTCAGTTTTAACACAGGATAATCATGTTGAAATCTTTACGGATGGTAAGGATAAGTTTGAATCGTTAATCGAAGATATTTTAGCTGCGAAAGATCATATTCATATCCAATATTACATCTTTAAGCTGGACAATTTAGGTCAAAAAATTTTAACTGTACTAAAGAAGAAAAGTAGACAAGGTGTAAAGGTAAGAATACTTTATGATGAGATGGGCTCTAGAGGAATAAAAAAGAGCAATTTCAAAGAGCTGATTGAATTAGGTGGAGAAGTTGAAGTTTTTTTTCCTTCCGTCTTACCGCTATTTAATCCTCGGTTAAATTTCCGAAACCATCGCAAAATTGTCATTATTGATGGACGTATTGGTTATATAGGTGGCTTTAATGTTGGTGATGAATACTTAGGATTAAATAAAAAATTCGGTTACTGGCGTGACACACATTTAAAAATCGAAGGAAGCTCTGTTCATCCATTGCAAACTAGATTTTTGTTGGACTGGAACCAAGCAAGTAATAATAATATTGTTTACTCTGAAAAGTACTTCCCTGCAATTCCGAAAAAAGGCGATGTAACAACACAAATCGTTTCAAGTGGACCGGATGCAGAATGGCCAACCATTAAAAATGGCTATCTAAAATTATTAATGAGTGCAAAACGTTATATTTACATTCAAACTCCTTATTTTATACCTGATAGTAGCTTTTATAATGCAATCGAAATTGCTACTCTTTCAGGAATTGATGTTAGAATTATGATTCCAAATAAGCCAGACCATATGTTTGTCTATTGGGCAACTTATTCTTATGTAGGGGAATTATTAAAGGCCGGTGCCAAAGTTTATATCTATGAAAAAGGTTTTATCCATGCAAAAATGATTGTGATCGACGATGAAGCTTCGACTGTTGGGACAGCAAATATTGATGTACGTAGCTTTAGCCTAAATTTTGAAGTAAATGCCTTTATCTACGATCGTTCCATTTCGCATGAATTAGCAGAAATCTTTGAACGCGATATTTACGACTGTTCAGAGTTAACATTGGAACAATATAATAATCGTTCCAATGTGATTAAATTTAAAGAGTCTGTTTCACGTTTATTAACGCCAATTCTATAATAAAGAACAATGGCACACCGGTTGTTTCTCCCCGGTGTGCCATTTTTTTAATTTATTCCCAAAAATTCTTCTAACGTTAGCCCAGAAGCTTTCACTTCAGTTGCTAATTGTTTACCTAAATAACGAAAATGCCATGATTCGTACATATACCCTGTAATATGTTCTTTTCCTTCTGGATAGCGAAGGATAAATCCATAGTTATGCGCATTAGCGACTAACCATTTTCCAACTTCTGTTTCTCCAAATTCACTTGTTAACCATAAATCCTCACGTCCAACTTCACCTACATCAAAGCCTAAACCAGTTTGGTGTTCTGAATATCCTGGGCGCGCACTATAGCGATCAGCATTATTTTTCCCATCGCGCTCAACATATCGATTATAGAGTGTTGTTTGATAGTCAAAGGATCGAAACGTACTAAAAGCTGTAATCTTATATCCTTCTTTTAGTGCCGCTTGAGCCATTTCATCAAAGGCAGCACGCGCCTCTACACTTTCACCTGGATTATAATCTTTAGGTAGCGGATACTTTTTATTGGCAATTAACACACCTTTAATATAGGTTGGTTCAGATGGTAATGTTTGACCTACGATATAGCCATTATCATCTGCTATTACATCGGACTCATTTGAATTCTTATCTTCGTCATTTCCATCTTCTTTACCATTTGATACTTCTACAGATTCTTCTTTTGAAGCTTCTGGATTAACTTCTTCAGTTTGTTCATTTGTCTTTTCAGGTTGTTGTTCTTCTTTCATAGTATCTTCTTCTGTTACCTCATTCTGTTCTTCTTGCACTACTTCTTGCTCTTGGACTTCTTCAGTTTGCTTACTATTTACTATATTTTTGTTAGTGAAAAATAAAATTGCGATAATCGCAATAATTAAAAGGACAATTATGATAATTGTTACTGTTGTTTTGGTCTTTTTAGATGTTGAGGATCGTTTCATTATGCATTGCCTACTTTCTATCACAATAAATCTATATTAGCACTGAATGATAAATTTGACTTTAAAAATTTAAAGAATAGTACAAGATTAATATTATTTTCCCATAAAAAGACTTTAATCAATTAAACTTCTATCCCACTGTTAGAAAAATTTTATCAACCTGCAAAAAACTACATAATAAAACCCAGCCAAGATTTCTCGACTGGGTTTTATATGTTATTTCGCTTCGACTTTTTCGGGATGATCCGAATAAAATTTTCTACCAATATATGTTTGTACTATTAATAAAATCCCACTGACTGACCAATACAATGGTAAAGCTGCCATAGATGAAAGTGAGATAATAACAATCATAATTGGTGAAATATAAATCATCAATTTCATTTGAGCTTTTTGTGCTTCTGGGACTGTCCATAATGATACTTGAGCTTGAAGGAAATACACAATCCCCGCAACTGCAGTCATTATTATGTCTGGCGATCCAAGATCATACCATAGAAATTCATGTGTTTTCACGACTTCCGAATGGGAAATTGCAAAGTATAATCCCATGATTATTGGCATTTGAATAATAATTGGTAAACAACCCATATTGATTGGGTTAATATTGTGTTCTCGATATAAAGCAAGCATTTCTTGTTGGATTGCCATTTGTTCTTCTTTCGTTTTAGCCGCTTTTAATCTTGTTTGGATTTCATCCATCTTCGGCTTCACAATATCCATTTTCGATTTCATTAACGCTTGTCTACGATAATTCTTTAACATTGGCGGCATTAATATTAAACGAATCGCTACTGTAATTGCAATAATAGCTAACCCATAACTACCACCAAAAAGCGTACCAAGGTAATCTAGTAAAAAATTCATCGGTCTAACAAATGTGTTATAAAAAATTCCTTCTTGATTTTCTACCGATTGACATCCTGTTAATAAGAATAACAAAGAACCAAGCATTGAGAATAACAGTAGTTTTTTCATTAATCCACCCACTATATGTTTTTACTATGTTGAAGTATACAGTAACTTATATATGAAATACAAACAGCAGGTGTCTTATGATTTGAAAAATACTATAATTTTTTATTGTTCATAACCTGCTTAAAAACAATTTTTATACAGTTTCGTATTCCACTTCAATGATATTGAATCGATAGAATTCATGATGTAACTCATCTCTAAAATGCTTTGGTGTGACACCCGTATACTTTTTAAATATGCGAGTAAAGTAACTTTGATTACAGAAATGGAACTGTTCGGATATAGAAGTTATACTTTTATTTGTATGTCTCAAATAATATTGCGATTCTTCAACTCTTCGAACATTTAAATATTCAACTAAGGTAATACCTACATGTTCTCTAAAAATACGTGAAAGATGACTTGTACTAATGTGGAATTTACTTGCAATACTCTCCACGGTTAAGTCGTTCTCTAGTTCGTCGTTTATGTACATAATCACTTTATTTACCGTTTGATGTTTAAACGTTGGTTGTTTTCGATCCGCAATAAAATCAACGTAAAAGTCAACCAATTCATCAGCAAATTGCAAAAACTCTGCATCCTTCATTTTATTCTCAATCATATCGGCACATGCATAGTTAAAAGCAAACGCTTTCTTGGATGGAACTTGGTTATCTAGCAATTTACGTGCAACAATGGATGACAGATTAATAAAATATCCACGAACTATTTTGATTACTTGCTTTCCAAAACGGATGGAAAGAATATCTATAATCTCATGTAAAGACTGTTTTGCCTTTGCTGATTCCAAGTGAAAGATTTCAAACAACAGCTTAGATTCAATATTAAAAAAATCTTCTATTCCACTATATTGATTGATACCATCAATTTCTTGAAAGTATCTCTTAGATATTGTTTCTGATATTGAATGTTGATGCTGCATAAATTACCCCATCTTTCTTCAGAATGCATTCGCATTATTTTTTACAGTATTAAAAATTTAAGATATGAAAATATGTATCATTCAAGTATAAATTAATATTATTCATGTATTGAACGAGTATGATATGCAAAAACTTAACATATTCTTTTTAAAATATATGTATAAAGTAGTTAATCTAAAGTGAATATTACCATAATTTGCGATTTTTTTTCAATACTATTTTATCTGTATCATTTCTATGTTAATTCTAATATTAGTTATTCAAATATAGAAGTTATGAAATAGTACAGAGTATTATAATAAAATTATGATTCGACAAAATATACCAATTTTCTAACTACTTCTTCAATTTATTTTATCGTTCTTTTCTAACTGTATAAATTTTTCTTAATTATTCCACAATCTTCTCTTTTTCATTTAATCAAATATGTAGTAAAATGGTTTTATACTTATTTAATATTGAAGAGGTGTAATATAGTGGATCCAAAGCAAATTGAGGAAATCATGGATGTCATAAAAGATTTCTTCCCTGAAAACACATCAATTGCAATATCCGATACAAATGAATATCTGTACTATCAACCAAGTAAGAAGGTTGATTTAAAAATTAAGCCTGGTGATCCAATCAAAGAGGGCTCTGCAGCATCTAAAGCTCTTACTTATGGCCAAAAAATTAATACCTACATTGAACCCGATGTATTTGGTGTTCCATATTTCGGTATGAGTATTCCACTTATTGAAGAAGGTGAAACGAAAGGCGCGATTACTGCTATTTTCCCACAAAAGCCTTCACCATTTTTAACTAATTATATTACTATCAAAATTGATGATTGTTGGTACCCGATTAGACATAACGAAGTCATTTACCTTGAAACGCAATTACGTAAAACTTTTGTTAAAACAAGTAATCGCGAAGGGTATCACCGTTTAAATCTAAGTGATTTAGAGCTTTTCTTAGCTCCAGACTCATTTATTCGATGCCATCGTTCATATATCGTTAATATTGATTTTATCGATGAAATTCAACCTGATTCTCATTCAACTTTCTTATTAATTATGAAAGATGGAACAAGAATTCCGGTAAGCCAAAGATATGCTAGTTATTTCCGTCGATCTTTAGGTTTCTAGAAAAAATATTATTCGTGCAAAGCGACTTTAGAACTACACGATTCTAATCGCTTTGCATTTTTTTGACTCAACAACTCTCGACAAGATTCTACTCATCTCTCTCCATTTCGTCATTTTTACTGGATTTTTCTCTCTAAAACGGCAATTAAGCACTTTCATAAAATTATTGAAGATTTTGTGACGGTTTGGTGTTATTATAGGAATATAAGATTTATTATGAGTTGCACTAAACATAGTGTACAGTTTATGCTTTTTTATATATAGCAAAAGGGGGATTTATAATGGATCCAAGAGTCGAAAAACGTATTGGACTAAAAGTTTTGTCTGAAAAGGTCGTTTCAGCTGAAGAGGCAGCAGCACTAATACCAAATGGTGCAGTTGTTGGGATGAGTGGTTTCACTCGTGCCGGAGATGCAAAAGTTGTACCAATGGCATTAGTTGAACGTGCTAAAAACGAAGAATTTAAAATTGATGTATACACTGGCGCTTCACTTGGACCAGAAGTGGACAAGTATCTAGCTGAAGCTGGTGCTATCCGCAAACGTGGTCCTTTCATCGCTGACCCAATGATTCGTGGACAAATTAACTCTGGTGATGTTTTATACGTTGACGCTCACCTTTCTCATAATGCTGAGTTAGTACGTCAAGGAATTATCGGACCAATCCAATACCTAATTGTTGAAGCAGCTGCCATTACAGAAGATGGTTTAATTATCCCAACAACATCTGTTGGTAACTCACCTATCTTTGCAGAATATGCAGAAAATATTATTGTAGAATTAAACATCGCACATCCAGAAAGCCTAATTGGTATTCATGATATTTATGTACCTAAAGCTCAAGGAGAACGTGATCCAATTCCATTAACTGATGCTACACAACGCATTGGTGAAATCGGAATTAAAGTAGATCCTGCTAAAATTAAAGCAATCGTTGTTTCTGAAGAGCCAGATGCTCCTTCATTAATCGTTCCTCCAGATGAGGAAACTCAAACAATGGCAAACATTTTACTTGATTTCTTCCGTTCAGAAATTAAAGCAGGTCGCTTAACTAACAAATTAATGCCTTTACAATCAGGTGTTGGTTCTGTAGCAAACGCTGTACTTGATGGCTTTGCAGATTCTGAATTTGAAGATTTAATTGTAGCTTCTGAAGTACTTCAAGACGCAGTATTCAATTTAATCGATGCTGGTAAAGTAAGCTATGCTTCTGCTACATCTATTACAGTTTCAGAAGAGTTACAGAAAAAAGTATATGGCAACCTTGAAAACTATGCTGATAAATTAGTGTTACGTCCGCAAGAAATTTCTAACCATCCTGAAGTAATCCGTCGTCTCGGATTAATTTCTATCAATACTGCTCTTGAACTAGATATTTACGGAAACGTAAACTCTACACATGTAAGTGGTACAAAAATGATGAACGGTATCGGTGGTTCTGGAGACTTTGCTCGTAATGCTCGTCTTGGTATTTTCGTAACGAAATCATACGCAAAAGGCGGCGCTATTTCTTCAATCGTTCCAATGGTATCTCACGTAGACCATACAGAACATGATGTAGACGTAATTGTAACTGAACAAGGAATCGCTGACTTACGTGGTCTTGCTCCAAAAGAACGTGCTGCACTAATTATCGAAAACTGTGCTCACCCTGATTACAAAGAACAATTACGCGATTACTACAACCGTGCAGTTGAAGCAACTGGTAATGCTCAAACTCCTCACATTTTAGAGGAAGCTTTATCATGGCATATTAACCTTGCTAAAAACAAAACAATGAAAAAAGAAATTGCTAACGCATAATTTGACTCTATACACGAACGGTAAAATCATTTAATTGATTTTACCGTTTTTTATTTTATTTAACGTGCATCTGAAATATTGAAAATATCCATTAATGATGAAGTAAAAAATCGACAACTTTTGTTAGTTGTCGACTTATTTTTATAGTCCTTCTTGCTTATGATTATAATATGAAAGTGCCGTTTGTCCTCCACCTTCTCCGATGAAGTTGTTTCCCCTAATGCTTGTATCATTGACACTTGCAGCTGTTTCAGCTAATTCTTTTAATGAGTCATTTTCTGAGATGAAATTTTTGAAATTGACATTGTTTGTTGTCTTTCCTCTTAACGAATTAAGCATATTCATTGTTTTTTCGCGATTTTCCTTTTTACTCAAGAATGATGCAACGCCTGCAGCAAATGCCGCCAAAACTACACCTTTTCCTCTCATTTTCGCCATTATTGATCCCCTCCATAATTCTAGATAATATTTAATTTCTCCCTATTATAAAGATTTATACTGCATCTTTTGACGATTCGGATATAGTTATGAACGACTTTTACTAAAAATGTCTTTCTTTGTATTTAATTGCTAATATGTTCTAAATACCATAGGATTTTAATAAAATATTAGTATTCACTTTTTTTGTAAAATGGAGGATGGACAATTATGAAAGAATATGACGTACATTACGATTGGTTAGAAGTAACTTCATTTTTCATCGGAGCAATAGTTTTTACAGTATTTGTTTGTCTATTTCTTCAACTATAAAATACTTATAAGAACTACAATATACACTCTTAAAGCATATAAACAATAATTAAAAAAGTGTGTAGATGTTGGATAAGTCCATCAACTACACACTTAATATTATGCTTTTACATCATCATATTCGTTACTTTTATTAAATGCCGATACGACATATGAACAAACCGCTTCCATTTTGAAGTTATTTTCTCTAGCATATTCAGTTGCCTTATCTAATAACTTTTTAGCGATTCCTTGCCCTCTTAATACATCTGAAACATACGTATGGTTCATTACCATAACGTCCCCTTTTTGTATCCACTCAATCTCAGCTAATTTTTCTCCATCTTTTTTGTATTCAAAAGCGAAGTTTTGTGAACCTAATTCATTTAACGTGAAATCCATAATTAATTCCCCCTTTGAAACAATATAACATATTCAATATACAGGTTTAATTGATTTGCACAATATTTACTGTAATTCGGTCCATCCGTCTTGTTGTTTAACTCTTCCTGCCTTCATTAAGGAACCTAATGCGCGTTTAAAAGCTCCTTTACTCATGTGGAACATCTCAGTAATTTCCTCCGGAGATGATTTATCACCAAACGGCATCTTGCCCCCAACACTGTTTAAGTATTCGAGAATTTGTTCAGCATCTGCGCTAAGTCTTTCATGCTTTCTTGGTAACAGAGAACCATTTAATGATCCATCCTCTTTTACTGCTATTACTCGGATAGTAACGTCTTGACCTAATCTTGGCTCTTGCTCCATTTCAGTATTATGAACAAAAATACGATAAGGAACATCCACACCTAACAAGAAAGATCCAACTGGTAATAATCGGTACGGACGAGCTACTATGTTTTTATTGTGCAACTCTTCAATCGCATCTTCATAGAGTTCATTTACTTTCTCTTCAGTTACAAGACGTCCAAAAAGATCGCCATTTCGATCAGTACGAAGGGTTAAATACAGATGGTCGCCAACTTCTGGCCATAGATTCTTCAGTAGTGGTAAATCTTCTTCCTTCACTAACACTTCTTTAGTCGTCCCGATATCTACAAAGGCCCCTTCTTTAGTAACCTTGATTACACGAGCCCAACCATATTCCCCTTGTGCAATATTCGGAATCGCAGTTGTAGCTTGTAAATTGCCTCTACGATCTGCAAATAAAAATACTTTTAAACGATCTCCTCTTGAAGGAGTACTTGTTAATTCCGAACTATTTAATGGTATATCCAAATCTCCATTTGTTAACAGTATACGTGAGCCTTGTTCTTCTAATACAGTTAATTCAACAACTTCACCTGATTTAAGTTCTTCCATAATATTTCCTTTCAACTTATCTTATTACTGGTTATTTGTTTTAATTTCTTCTAACTTCTTAACAATTTCTCGGTCTTCTTCAAGAAGTTGTACTAAGTCAGCAATTCTATCTATAGAATTCCAACTTAGATGGTGTTCAATACCTTCAACATCT
Source organism: Ureibacillus sp. (assembly GCA_035556295.1). Classification (GTDB taxonomy): domain Bacteria; phylum Bacillota; class Bacilli; order Bacillales_A; family Planococcaceae; genus Ureibacillus. The sequence continues at coordinate 8,137 of DATMFE010000071.1, read as the reverse complement.
GCATAAATCCGTTCTTCATCCACACCTATAAGTCGCAAAAACTGTTCTAACAATTCGTGTCTTTTTACTAGTCTTTTCCCTAGTCGTTCACCCTTGGGTGTTAGTGTCAATCCTCTATATTTTTCATAGATTAAGTAGCCATCTTTGTCTAATTTTTGGACCATTTTTGTTACTGAGGAAGGTAAAACTGATAATGCTTCTGCTATGTCAGACACCCTAGCATATCCTTTTGTTTCAATTAATAAATAAATTTGCTCGATATGATCTTCCATACTAGGTGTAGGCATTAGCAACCCCTCACTTTCAACATCTTACTTTTAAGTTTACTACATGCACCGTTGAAAAGGTAACTATTAACAACAAAATCAGAATGAATAAAGTGTTAACTCTGACTCATCTTTGTCACTTCATCGTACAACCGAGCGCTTCTTAAATAATTTCAACTACCGCCTCTAAAAAAGAAGTGCATTTCAATATATAAACTTAACGCAAAACCAATTTCAGCTCATTTATTTATAAGGAAAGGCGGGGATGTCTTGAAAGTTTCACTTTCTAGACATCCCCTATAGATCAATATCTACTATACCACCCACTTAAATTTACTCATGTCCTGGTAATTTACCTACTCTATGAATTGCATGAATAATTTCCTTATTAACAATACTGATGTAAATTGGATTGTTTAATTGTTTAAATACGTCATCTCTTTTTGAGTTTGTTGATACATAATTTGATGGAAGTTTATTTAATGCGCTTGCAACGATATTCATTTCGCAATTTTCACAATGACAGAATGTTTGATATTCCGGTCCAAAAAGTAAAAATCTCACAAGTCCCCTGACGATTTCTTCAGTTACATTTACTAATATTGGTTGTGGCATCAGTTTTGTACTCCATAGTTGATTTGTATAAATTGTAAACGTTAACTGTGCTACCGATTTTTTAACTACAAGTTAAGTATTAAAACATTTACCCCAACATATTCAACTGTAAATTTAAAAATATTGGGCAATGGTCACTTCCGTAAATTTCTGAATGGATATTTGCTTCCTCGATATATTCACTTATACGATTAGATACAATAAAATAATCAATTCTCCACCCGATATTTTTTTCCCTAACTTTATTCATATAAGACCACCAAGTAAAGGAATCCGTCTTTTCTGGATATAAGTAACGAAATGAATCCGTGAAACCTAATGCTAATAATTCTGTCATTTTCCCACGTTCTTCGTATGTAAATCCGGAATTACCGATATTTGGTTTTGCATTCTTTAAGTCAATTTCTTCATGAGCAACGTTTAAATCTCCACAGTATATGACTGGTTTTCTCTTATCTAATTCTACTAAATAGTTTTTTAGTTTTTCTTCCCATTCAAGTCTAAATGGAAGTCGTGCTAAATCCCTTTGAGAATTAGGTGTATAGACATTTACCAAGTAGAATTGTTCGTATTCTAACGTGATAATGCGTCCTTCCATTTCTTCTTTTTCCGTACCGACACCATAGTGCACGTTAAGAGGTTTATGTTTTGTGAATATCGCAGTGCCAGAATAACCTTTCTTCTCCGCATAGTTCCAGTATTGATAATATCCATCTAGATCAAGCTTCACTTGACCATCCTGGCATTTCGTCTCTTGGATACAGAAAAAATCTGCATCCATTTCATGAAAATAGTTTAAAAATCCTTTTGTTATACATGCTCGAATACCATTTACGTTCCACGAGATAAATTTCATCTTTTTTCTCCTTATGTATAATACACAACAGATAAATGAATAAAGCGCCGCGTGCATATTCACGCTTGGCGCTTTATACTAATCTTCTCCAACAATTTTAACTTCTAGTTCTAGGTCTACACCAAACTTATCCTTTACAACACTTTGTACCATTTTAATGGTTTCAATATAGTCCGTTGCTGTTGCATTTCCTTTATTTATAATAAATCCTGCATGTTTTGTAGAAACTTCAGCTCCTCCAACACCTTTACCTTGCAATCCACTATCTTGAATCAGTTTTCCTGCAAAATATCCTGGAGGACGTTTAAATACACTACCCGCTGAAGGATACTCTAAAGGTTGCTTTGACTCTCTTTTAAAGGTTAAATCAGCAATTTTTTCATCAATCTCATTTTTGTTGCCTATTTCTAGTTGGAAAAGTGAAGAAAGTACATAGTATCCTTCTTGAGAAATAATACTATGTCGATATCTTAAATCTAATTCTTCTTTAGATAGCACTAGCTTTTTTCCTTCTTTTGTTAAAACTGTTGATGAAATGATGATGTCTTTTATTTCACCACCATAGGCTCCAGCATTCATGGCCATTGCTCCACCTACTGATCCAGGGATTCCGCAAGCAAACTCAAAACCAGTTAAGCTTTCTGCAGCCGCAATTTTAGACACATCTTTAATTAACGCACCACTTTGTGCATAAATACGCGACCCTTCAACACGAATTTCGTTTAAGTTTGAAAACGTAATGACAATTCCTCTTACACCACCATCACGAACAACCATATTAGAACCGTTTCCAAGCATTAATAGAGGAATATGGTGATCATAGGCATATTTTACAACGGCTTGTGCTTCTTCTTCTGTTTCAGGCATGACAAACACATCTGCAGAACCACCTAGTTTTGTCATCGTGTATGCTTTTAACAATTCATTTGTTTTAATATTTTTTGGATTCATTAATAGAGCTAAATCATCAGCCCATTTTTGTATAGTCATCATGTAAAATCCTTTCTAAAATCAAATACACCTTGGTGATATATACCTTTTGCTATTCTTTCGGTGTAACCAACAAAATATGTGCGCCAAGATTTTTTCGAGCTTTGGCCGAACAATATCCCTTTGTGCCGCGGATTACGTAGTAGTATCCATAGCGGGAAGTTGGTCACTTAAACGTTGCCACAGAGGCAAACACTTCTTTTCTTATATCGCGATTGTCAAAGACGTTTTGCGAATAAATGTTTTTCAACTCTATGTTCATTTAAAATACCCATTAAAAAATCTGTAGCGTTCGCCAGAGGCAATTTAACTTCATCCCTAATGTAGCATAAGAAGAGATCTATACCTTTTCCTGATTAGCCTACAATAGAATAAAAATATATGCTTGAATGAAGTTAACATCATACTTAGTATGGGAAATTGAAATCTTTTTGGCAAGTGGCTATACTCACTAATTTATCCATATTTTTGACCATTTTTCAATTTCACGGATTGCTCCTTCAAGTGCAAGACCTTTTTCCGTCAAGGAATATTCAACACGAATCGGTACCTCTGAATACACTGCTCTTTGAACAATTCCTTCTTTCTCCAATTCCTTTAATCGTTCAGATAATAAACGTCCGCTTATAGGTAAGGAAGATTCAATTTCATTAAATCTTTGTGGTCCCTCCAATAACTGATATAAAATTAATGTTGTCCATCGTTTACCTAAGAGATCCATTGCCTTAGCGAGTCTTGGACATATACAGATTTCTTTCAAAAGAAACACCTCTACTCCTAAAGTTGTGTCGTCAGTTCCGCGTTATAAAATATATATTAAGTGTATCATTTACTATCTACTTACGAAAAGTAACTATTTGTTTATTTTATCATTATAACCAAACGTTTGCCTTCATTTACATTCATTTTTAACGTAAATGTAAATCCCCCTTGATGAAATCATGGGGGATTGTATGATATATAGTATATGCATTAAAAGTCGCAATGGTCATCTGTACAAAGATTGCTTTGATCGCCAACCATTTTCAGCTTAGGTTTTAAACCAGCTTCACTTGCAGCTTTTTCAATTGTTTGTTGGAATAATCCTTGCGGTTGTGCACCAGAAATACCGTATTTATTATCAAACACAAAGAACGGAACTCCACGTACACCTAGCTGTTGTGCTTCAACAATGTCTTTTTCAACTTCATCCTTATATTGGTTACCGTTAATAATTCCTTCAGCCTCAACTGGATTTAATCCAATTTCGTTCACTAATTTTAATAATACCTCACTCTTGCCAATTGCTTCCCCTTCAAGGAAATACGCTTTTAATAAACGTTCACTCATTTCATGGCCTTTGTTTTTAGTCTCTGCCCATTTCGCTAAACGATGTGCTGCAACTGTATTAGCTGTTTTCATCTGATCAAAATTATAATTTAAGCCAACTTCTTTTGCTCTTTCTGCCACATTATTGGTCATATTTTTTGCTTCCGTTTCTGACATGCGATACTTTTTCGCTAAGGAAGAAATAACAGGTTCTTCTGCGTCAATTGGAGTAGTTGGATCTAATAAAAAACTTTTATATTCAACCTCAATTTGTCCCTCATAGCCAGAATCTCTAATTGCCTTTTCTAGCTGTCTTTTTCCAATATAACAAAATGGACATACATAATCGGACCATACTTCTACTTTCATTTATACTTCCCCCTTTACCCCTCATTGTACGAATGTATAATCTAATGTTCAATCAAACTGCTCATTGAATAATGTCAGTAATTATTACCGATACTTGTAAAAATCCCACTCTCTTGGAGGTCATTATGCAAAATTCATTATGGTTAGCGGGTATTGAAAAATTATCCTTAAATAAGTTATCCAGTTCTTTAAATTGCGATGTTTGTATTGTTGGTGGCGGATTAACGGGGATATACACCGCATACCTTTTAGCAAAAAGGGGTGTTAGTGTTGTTCTACTTGAAGGAAATTCTTCTGTTGGTATTGCAACAACAGGTCATTCTACAGGGAAATTAACACCACAACATGATGCAGTATTTTCAAAGCTATTAAAATCATTTTCAGAAGATGAAGTTCGAACTTATTATGATGTAAATGTAAATGCAATTGAATCTGCTCTAAAAAACGTGCCTATAGATTTATACCAACGAGTAGATTCTTATTTATATGCAACAACGGAACAAGGTAAGGCAACACTTGATGATGAAATTCAAGCCTATAAAACCCTTCAAATTGAAGGATATGAGAATGCTGAAACAGAATTACCGTTTGATATTTTATCTAGTATTAAACTCCCTAACACTGCGCAAATCCATCCAACCAATTTTGCATTACATTTCGCTAAATTGGCTATGAAAGAAGGCGCAAATCTATTTGTAAATTCTCGCGTTACAAAGGTTGATGAAAAAACCGTTTATGTAGATGATGACTTACATGTTTCCTTTAATCATCTTGTGCTAGCAACTCATTATCCAATTGAGGCTTTCAAAGGGCTCCAACTAGCAAAATTATCTATCGATCGTTCCTATTTAACAGCAACAAAAACAACAGAATTACTTAAAGGGCAATATTTATCGGTAGACACACCTTCAAGAACGATTCGAACTGCTTTGATTAATAATCAACCATACTTTATTTATGGTGGTAGTTCTCATAAAGCAGGAATGATAGAAGATACTCATAATTATTATGAGACTTTAGAAAATGAAGTTGTCTCCAAATTCGATTTAGAAAAACCTGAATATTTATGGAGTGCACAAGATCCGAATACTGCTGATTCTTTACCATATGTGGGGCCGATTACTGAAAATGAGTCCAATTTATATATTGCAACAGGATATCGAAAATGGGGGCTATCCAATTCTCTGGTTGCAGGAGAAATTATTACAAGTGCAATTTTAAAGGAAGAACATCCTGGAGCACACATTTATAATCCAGCTCGAAACCAATTTGGAAAAACAATGCTTAGAATGCTTGGTATGATTGGGTTTACAGTAGGTAATTTAGCAGACGGATATCTAACTAGACTTGACGCTCCAAAATGCACTCATTTAGGATGTAAAACTCGTTGGAATGATGGGGACGAAACGTGGGATTGTCCATGTCACGGATCACGTTTTGATAAGTTTGGAAATGTAATTGAAGGTCCTGCTGTTTATCCACTGGATTTAAAATGATAAAAAGAGGGTGTCTTGAAAGTTAGCCTTTCGAGACATCCTCTTCTTGTAATTATTATTTTAGTCCATCCGTAAGTACTGGAACGACTTGTTTCTTACGAGATACAACGCCAGGTAGTTCAACGACATTATCAGTTAATGCTTTGCCAAATGCTTTTGCTGCATCTTCTGCTGCACTACCAACAACGACAGCAACAGAATCATTATTTAAGATATCTGTAATGATGAAGAAATATAAATTTAAACCATTCTTTTCAACATTGTTATTTAATAGAGATACTAATTCTTCTTTACGACCTAATACATCATTTACATCAACAGCATTTACTTGAGCAACGACAGATTTAACATTTCCAAATGTAAATTCTTTCGCATCTAAGGAAAGTAAATCTTCTAATGCTTTGTCTGATAAATCAGCACCTGCTTTTAACATTGCAAGGCCATATTCTTCAGCATTTACTCCTGCTTTTTGTGCTAATTCTTTACCAGCTTGAACATCTTGATCAGTACAAGTTGGAGATTTAAATAATAATGTATCAGAGATAATTGCAGATAACATTAAACCTGCTATATTTGATGGAATTTCAACTTGGTTTTCTTTAAAAATCTTATTTAATATTGTTGCTGTACAGCCAACTGGTTCAGCACGGAAATAAAGTGGATCTGAAGTTTCGAAATTTGCAATGCGGTGGTGATCGATTACCTCAATCACTTTCACTTCTTCAATGCCATTAGCTGATTGTTGACGTTCATTATGGTCAACTAAAATTACTTGATCTGTCTCAGTTGAAACTTGATCAATTAATCTTGGTTCTTCAAATCCGAATTTCTCTAAAGCATACTTCGTTTCGTTGTTAACTTCACCTAATCTTACTGCTTCTGCGTCTACTCCAAGTTGTTGTTTTAAATACGCATAAACTAGCGCTGAAGTAATCGTATCTGTATCTGGGTTTTTATGTCCGAAAACTAATACTTTGCTCATTAGATATTAGTGCCTCCTATATAAGTGGTCATTTTTATTCGACATTATTTTATCATACTGCTTGCGTAAATGAAAAATAGAACCTAAGTAAAGTCATATTTAGTAATCTAAAATAAAGAGAGGCTACCTAGATAATAAATATTCTAGGCAACCCACTCATTCTTTTATCATTTTGATGTTACTTTCCCAGATGCAAATGGTTCGGTTAAAATGACCTATCAAATTACCAATTATCTTGTTATCAAGCTTTCTTCTAAATAAGTAAAGTTTGCTTTCTCTTGGTCATTAACCTTTTGGAATTCATTATAGTGTCTTTTATTTTGCGCTACCATACCTTCAATCATTGCATGAATGAGCGCAAATAATGAGGAATTGGATTCTAACGTATTCTGTTTATTTATGTGTATTGAGAACATTGCATTTGAATAATCACGAAGTGAAGAAAGCGATGAATTTGTTAAGGAAACAACTTTAGCTTTTTTATTCTTTGCTAATTTTGCAATCGTTAATATATCTTCAAATAAATGGTCAACACCTACAATGATAAGCAGCGACTTATTATTGATTTCCCTTAAGTTTTGAACAATATCTTGCGTATCATATTGAATTTGTTTCACTTGGTTTGTGTAATTTTTTAGAGTACTTGTCATGTACGTGGCTGCCGGTGCCGATTGTCTAAACCCTACTATATATATGAATTCCGACTCATGTAACCACTTTGTTGTTTGATCAAATTCAAAAGGATCAATCGTTTCTAATGTATTTAAAATACTTGTTACATCTCGATTCATCAATTCGCTTATTGACGTCCCTATTTTTTTGGAAACTACTTCTTGATCTTTTACAGAACTTGTATCAAGCATCAATTCATTTTTTATTTCTTCCTGTAAATCATTATAACCGTTTAATTCCATTGCATAGCAGAAACGAATTACAGTCGATTCACTGACACCAATAAGTTTTCCGACTTCGGAAGCTATATGAGTAGCTACTATAGTCGGATTATCTATGATAAATTGCGCAACTTTACGTTGTCCTCTTGATAAACGAATAAAGCGTTTGTTAATATTCTCACTAATATTCATATTAGCTTCCTAACCTCCCATAAGGCTAATTGTATACATTATGCCAATTGAAAGGTTATCACTTATGAAAATGAAAGACAATGAGTTTTCTGAAAAATCATAAATCTAAAAGAACAAAAGTCATATTTTCGACAAAATTAGATAAATTTCATCTCAAAATGACATTAGAT
>DATMFE010000070.1:0-22418 GCA_035556295.1 Ureibacillus sp. | reverse complement strand
TTCCTATACATAGGTTGAAGTAGAATTTCTTCATAGGTTTTTGTTACTAGCTTTTCTTCAATCGAAGCCCCTTTTAATGATTTCTCCACTACTTCTCGCCACTGTTGAAATGATGGTGTCGGAAATTCTTGAAACAAAGATTTTTTTGCCATCCTTCCAATCAACCCCTTTCTTTTTTCTGACCCCTTCATTTCAGTTATGACGTCTTTTTTACTAAAAATAATGGTTGACCATATTCAACCAGTTGACCATTCTCAACTAACACTTGCACTATTTCTCCTGTCATTTCCGCTTCAATTTCATTGAACAATTTCATGGCTTCAAGGATACAGACAACGGTTGATTTATCAACCTCGTCACCAATTTTTACAAACGGGGGTGCATCCTCCGCTGACGCCTTATAAAACGTCCCTACCATAGGAGAAACAATCTTTGCTAGGTTTCCAGTTTCCTGAACTTCTGGTGTCCTTTCCTCTTTTTTGACAATTTCCATCGTGACTGCCGCTTGATTAGTGCCATCAGAAATCTCTTTCGTTGTTGCTTCTTCTACAAGAGATGATGCCTCAGAGATTGAAGGTACAGCCAGTTTAATAGATTTGTTTTCTTGAATAAGAGCAGGATTCATCATTACATTTCTCCGAAGAAAAATGCTGGAATCCCCCTTCATTATTTCTAAGCACTCTATTGTCGATTCATCAATTAATCTAATCATTTCTCTTATTTCATGAATTTTAAACATGTCTCTTTCTCCCCTTTAAAAATAGTAACAAGTGGAATTACTCCTCTATCTGTACTGGATTTGTTTCAAGAAATTTCGTATTAAACTGACCTTTAACAAAACTTTCATGTTCAAGTAATTTTTGATGGAAAGGAATAGTCGTTTTGATTCCGCTAATGACAAATTCATCAAGCGCCCTTTTCATCCTCCTGATGGCTTCTTCACGGTCTTTTCCCCAAACAATTACTTTTGCTGCCATCGAATCATAAAAAGGAGATATCTCACATCCAGGATAGACTGCACTATCAACCCGCACACCATACCCCCCTGGAGGCAGGTACATTTCCACTTTCCCTGGGGAAGGCATAAAATTCTTAGCGGGGTTCTCTGCATTGATTCGACATTCAATTGCCCAGCCGTTTATTTTTATATCACTTTGGTTGAACGAAAGCGGGTATCCTGCTGCCACTGAAATTTGTTCCTTGATTAAGTCAATCCCAGTAATCATTTCTGTCACGGGATGTTCTACCTGTATGCGCGTATTCATTTCCATGAAATAAAATTGACCATTTTTATCTAAAAGGAACTCAACTGTTCCTGCACCATGGTAACCAACAGCTTTTGCTGCGGATATTGCTGCCTTACCCATCTGTTCACGAATTTCCTGTTCAAGGGCTGGTGACGGGGCTTCTTCCACAAGTTTCTGATGGCGTCGTTGAATGGAACAGTCTCGTTCCCCTAAATAGACGATATTTCCATGCATATCTCCCATGATTTGAATTTCAACATGACGAGGTTCTTCAACGTATTTCTCGAGGTACACACCAGCATTTCCGAATGCCGTTTCAGCCTCTTTCTTTGCTTGAAGGATGGCTTTTCGTAAAGCTTCTTCATCCTCGGCTACTCTCATTCCCTTTCCGCCTCCGCCAGCAGTAGCTTTTACAATAACAGGGAAGCCAATTTCCCTTGCTATCATTACAGCTTCTTCAAGATCTTTAATTAAACCATCGGTTCCTGGGACCGTAGGCACCCCTACACTCCTCATCGTTTCTCTTGCAACCGATTTATCCCCCATTTTTCTGATAGCTTTTGATTCAGGACCGATAAACGATATATCACAATCTGAACAGATTTCAGCAAAAGTAGCGTTTTCTGCTAAAAATCCATAACCAGGGTGGATGGCATCCGAATTTGTTAATAGAGCAATACTGATAACGTTTGTCATATTCAAATAACTTTCTGTTGATGGGGTTGGGCCTAAACAATATGCCTCGTCTGCCATTTGTACATGAAGGGCTTCACGGTCTGCTTCAGAATAAACAGCGACAGTTGATACCCCCAATTCTTTACACGCTCTAATCACACGTACAGCAATTTCTCCTCGGTTAGCTATAAGAACCTTTTTAAACATGTACAAGTTCCTTTCCAGCAATTATTTTAAAGATTGGATGTCCATAATCGATGAGTTGTCCCTCTTCCACGAGAACTTCAGAAATAACGCCGGTATGCATTGATGTGATATCGTAATTTAAATTGAGTGCCTTCACGGAACAACGGCCAATTAATGAACCATTTTCAACTTTGTCTCCTGGTTTTGCTAAGGATTGAAACGTACCAACATGGTTTGATTGGAGCACACATGGTTGCGGAGTCAAATCGGCCTTAGATTTGACTGCACCAGAATTTTCAGTTATATGCACGTCAACTGAACTACCTAATTGAGTAGATGGCTCCTTTAAATGAACAATCTGAGAATGTTTCCCCTTCTTTATTAAAATTTTAAGTCCCTCATTTTTCACTTCCAAACTATCAAGAGACGATTGATCTACTAACCTCACCATTTCTCTTATTTCAAGCATTTTAACCATTTCTCACACCCCTGCTTATTTTTTCAATTAATACTTTAATAGAGTTCTGCCATTTTTATTATTTTAACTTTTCAGTCTTTTAATGTAAAATACATAAAAGTTACTTATCATTAATTAATAGTTAAAGTTTATATACATACATCTTCATCAACGAGAAGAGTCTATTTTTCACATTTAAGAGAAATAAAAAGAGCCAATGAAAAACAGAAATTAATCCGAAATTCATATGACTCTACTATCTATTTTTAAGAACCTAAAAGATTCTTTGCAATGATGTTCTTCATGATTTGATTGGTTCCCGCATAAATCGCTGCAACTGGAATGTCTCGGTATCTGCGGGCAATCGGATATTCTTCCATAAAACCATATCCACCGTGTAGCTGCATGCACTCTGATGCCGTTCTTTTGGCCATTTCGGTGATCCACCATTTGGCCATTGATACCTGAGTAACAACATCATCTCCATTCATATGCTTGATAATAAGATCGTCAACGAAACTACGACCCAATTTAATCTCAGTTGCCATCTCGGCAATTTTAAATTGAGAATTTTGAAATTGACTAATGGACTTACCAAAAGCTTTTCGATTTTTCACATAGTCGATTGTCATTCTTAGCATTTCTTCAGCGCTAACCTGAGCTGATATCGCTATAATCAACCTTTCCTGTTGGAGTTTGTTCATCATATAATAAAAGCCCTTACCTTCTTCGCCTAGAAGATTGGCTGCTGGAACACGTGCATCTTGAAAAATTAATTCTGCAGTATCTTGACCATGCAAACCAACTTTATCCAATTTTTTCCCTCTAAAAAAGCCAGGTGTATCTCGTTCAACCACAAGCAAGCTAATCCCTTTATAGGCAGGAACCGCATTGGAATCAGTTTTACATGCCACCACGATAAGATCGGAATGAATTCCATTCGTGATAAATGTTTTTTCTCCATTTAAGATATAGGAATCTCCATCTTTTATGGCCGTCGTTTTAATATTGGCAAGATCTGATCCAGCCCCTGGTTCGGTCATGGCAATTGCCGTCACCTTTTCACCACTCACACAACCTGGAAGCCACCGCTGCTTTTGTTCCTCCGACCCATACTCAATTATGTATGGTACAACGATATCATTATGTAATCCTATACCTATTAAACTAGTACCTACACGTTCTAATTCTTCAGTAAAAATGACCGAATACGTAAAGTCTGCGTTCAAACCACCATACTTTTCATCCACATTCGGGCATAAAAATCCTTGATTACCAACCTTTAGCCAAAACTCACGAGGAATAATTCCATCTTTTTCCCATTGATCATAATAAGGAACTGCTTCTTTTTCCAAAAATTTTCGAACCGATTCTCTAAAAATTTTATGTTCATTTTGTATATATTTAGCTTCCATCTTTACTGCTCTTACATCATAACCCATTAATTTTAACTCCTTTCAAATTTTATTATTCACTGAGAGTTCATAATATTAACTTTATTTTAACTTTTGCCAATAATAGTGTAAAATACAAGATAGTTACCTATCATTAAATATTAGTTAAATCTCGGAGGGGATTTTATGCATTTTGAGCAATTACAATACATAGCAGAAATTGGAAAACAAGGTTCGATCACAACTGCAGCAGAAAAGCTTCATGTTTCACCTCCGGCCATCAGCAAATCCATCTCGAACTTAGAAAAAGAACTAGGCATTCAAATTTTTAAACGCTCAAAAACAGGTATGATTCCGACACAACAAGGGAAAGCCGTTATCAAGAAAGCATACGAAGTCCTCTCTAAAATTATTGAGTTAAGAGAAGAAGCAAAATTACAAGAAACATTAGCTAAAACTGAGCTAAAGATTTCTTGTATACCAGGATTGACTTATTCGGCCTTTAACTCTTTATTGAAACTTCAAATCGAATTTCCTGAGGTTATAGTAGAAATCCAGGAAGAGGATTTAAAAAAAATATTTAAAGATGTTAAAACTGGAAAATGTGATATCGGAATAATAGCCTCAAATAAAGGAGAATTAGAAGAAGAACTTGACTTAGTTTATAAAGAACTGGCAATAGGAAGCCCTTGCATTTTAGTTGGGAAGAACTCTCCATTTGCATTCCATGAATTTGTAACTCCAGAAGATTTAAAAAATGAATGTTTGGCCACCTACAAAGGCGATTTAATGAAGTTCTTGATGAAATCCTATTTTTCCAAGAACCGAGTGGTTATTAGCAGCAACAATGTCGAAATTATCCGGAAAGCGATTATTGAAGGAATGGGTATCGGGATTGCCTTTGAAGAAATATTTAAAAATGATGCGGATGTTTTAAACGGTGATATTCTTATTATTCCCTTAAGAAATAGCGATCTACTAATTAAATCTATTTATTCCATTCATGCAAATGACAAACCTCTTACCCCCCCTGCCCAATTATTTTTGAAATTTGTACAGGATTTTTGGATTTGATGTGATGTCGTTACTTTGACTCTTTCGTAAATTCTTAAATAATACTGCAAAAATAAAATAACCTTTGCCCTCTATAATTTAGGGCAAAGGTTATTTTATTTATTTAGGATCCAAATGACCTAATTATTGAATCTTTAATTCTTTCTTGATGTCTTCAACCGTTTTTGATTTGTATTTGCTTACTGCCTTTGGAGCGTTCGCAACCCAAGGGTTTTCGATGCCAAAGTTTCTTTCTACAAAGCCAAAGTCTTTAGCGTCAACAGTGCCATCGAAGTTGATATCTGCATTGCGGTTATTTGTGCCCCATGCGGTTTGAATTGCAAGTGCATCGTAAATATCGATTACATTATCTTTGTTAACATCCCCGCCAATTGCCGTATCTACCGTTTCTGTACCTAAGGTTTTAAGATACCCATAATCAATGCCATCCATTGTTTTGTAGGTGTGATTACCTTCATCATTAAACTTGTTGTATGTTGTGAAGTGTCCTGGAATATCTTGGATGATTGTCATTTCATCACGAGTAAGCGGTAATCCAGTAGCGTAGAATTGTCCGCCTTTATTCACTGTTACTGGATACGTCTTTCCTTGTTTGTCTTGAATGGTTACTTTAATTCCATGAGTTGTGTAATCTCTCTTGGAATCGAATTGTCCATTTGCTGGATTTAAGAAACCTTCAGCATGGTGGTATCCTTTAACAGTAATGAAGTTTGGCAAAATCGTAATAGGTGGGACATACGTAAATGGTTTTGTTGTTACAGCTTGACTTGTAAATGTTGATGTTACACTCTCGAAACTAGATTGACCTGCTGGATCTTTAATATCAGCAATTTTGATCGTTACATCAACCATCGGAATATCTCCTGATACATCTTGATCAAAAGCAACATTTACCTCGGATTTAACAGTTGTCCCAGTACCAGGCGTAGTTGTAAATCTTGTTAAATGTCCACCTAAAGCTTGTGCTGCAGGATTTAAGTCAATCCGAACAACGTTTGTGTCAGTTGTATTTACGTTGAAGTTAAATAAAGCTTCTCTTACATCTTGTACGTTATTCGCATTAAGTGTTATTTTAATTTCGTCTCCAGCATGTGCTACAGCTTGGTTTAAGCGTGTTTTTACATTTACTGAACCGAAGACATAAGGGGTTGTGTCTTTCACAAAATAGTATTGTTTCTTACCATATGCATTGCCTGCTTGGTCGCCGCCCATAAAATATACATTTAAAGGTTGTTTATTTGGATTCATTAGAATGGCATCGCTAACATTTCCATTTTCATCCAATTTAAGCTGTCCGTTTAATCCGAACGGATTATCATAAGAATACCTGATTTGGTTTTGACCTTGATTCGCAGGAATACCAGCAGCTTTCATCACTTCAATGTTTTTATCATGAATGGAAGCAGTAAGTCCAAGTGTTTGTTGGCCCTCCTTGTATTCAACGAATGGGTTGCCTTCTTTCTCACCTTCTACTTTAAAGTCAAATTTATCGGGCATAGTGTTATCAACAAAGATGTCTTGTGAATCGATAAATGTTGCACCATCAAGACCATAACCAATTAATTTAAGTTTGTAGTGCCCTTCTGGTACAAGGGCTGCTTTGTTGCTTACCAGCGTTTCTTCTTCATTTACAAACGGGTAAATGTAACCGCCAAATGATGTGATCATATATTCTTTATCTTCCTCACGACCAAAACCATTATATGAATTTGTTATTCCTAAGCCCTTTCCATTTACATCTGTTAACACAACATCAATCCAGTCGATATGAGACTTTAATGTGAAATTCGTGAAAAAGAAAGGGATAAATAATGGATTCGTTAAGTTATTTCGATCACTAGTTCCTGAACGTTGGATATGCGTTACATTTTTGAATCCTTCATCTATATATTTAACACCAAATGGGATGCGGTATGATTCGGATGGATCATCTTGGTTGGTATAAACCACATACCCTTCGTAGATACCCTTTTCTGCTGATGCTGGAATAAAAAGGTCTACCTTTCTTGATATATTACTGTTTGCAGGAACTCTAACGGTTTTGTCTGTCGTAACAGTAACCCCGTTTTTCTCTGCATCTTTAGAACCTCTTAAATTAGTTTGGAAAGAAACACTTACATCAAACGTTGCAGCTTTATAACTATTATTCTCAAACTTTAGAGTGCGCGAATCTTTAACCTCTTTGCCCGTGAAGAATTCTTTGCCGAAACTAAGTGCACCGGTAGTTTCTTTAACATCTACTAATTGATTATTAATACCCGTTGGGGTTTCGTCTTTTACTTTGATTTCCATTGCCGAATGAACAGCTTCATATGGATTCACACGCCCTGCGCCTTGCTCAAATACGCTGTAGTCACCTTTTAATGGATCGGCTGTATTCATTAAGGTTACTTTTACATCTTCAGGTTTTGCATCTGGTTTTGCTTGTAACATTAATGCCGCAACACCTGTTGTGAATGGAGTGGCCATTGATGTTCCTGACATACGGTCATAGGCATGTTCGAAATCAGATGGATTGTCTGGATTGTGAATGAATCCCGGAACTGTCGACAATACACTCACGCCTGGCGCCACAACTTCCGGTTTAATATCGTAATTGATATAAGAAGGTCCACGAGAACTGAAACTAGCTAATTCATCACCTTTTGATGTTTCTTGACCCAAATCACTGAAAGTAAATGTTGTTTTGCCGCTTGCAATTTGTTGTTTGATGGCAAGACCATCAGCCATTGTTATATTGAACGCAGGAATGTAATCTCCGCCTTCTGCTAAATAGAATGGCATGTAGCCTTCGACGTTATTATACACAAGTACGGTCGCAGCTCCTTTTTGCTTAGCGATAGCAACCTTTTCATTTACGCCGTTTGTTCCCCGTTGTACTAGAACTACTTTGTTTGTTACGTCAATGTTTTTATAATCGGATGCTTGACCGATTCCTGGAACATTTACGATGCTGAACGTTTTACCAATAAATGTTGAAAGGTCGTCATTATAACCTCGTGCTAATAATTTCATATCGGAGGTCAAACTGTCATTATGACCTTTCATTGTCGGAATCGTAGTCGGAACATCACTCGCACCAACCGTCAATGCAAATGGCGACGTACCAGGAGACCCTAAAGTGTACATTCCGTTTCCTTCGTTACCTGCAGCAACAACTGCTGTTACCCCGCTTAACACTGCGTTATCGATGGCAATACTTGTAGGATAAAGCGGATGGTTAATCGAAGCGCCTAATGATAGATTGATAACATCCATTCCTTGTTCTACAGCTTTGTCAATTCCGCCGATAACACTTTCAGCAGTCCCGCCTTGTGGACCAAGAACACGATATACATATAGGTCTACATCTGGAGCGATACCTGTTGTTGCATAATCACTCTTAGCCGTTCCTTGGCCAGCGATCGTACCAGATACGTGTGTTCCATGTTCTGTTACATAGTCCGAACCGTTGTTTAGCGGATTGGGTTTGCCAGCTTTAATCCAATCAGCATAGGTTGTTTCCATTGGATCATCATCGTTGTCGATGAAATCATATCCGCCTTTAAATACATCCTTTAAGTCGGGGTGATTGTAGTCGATACCTGTATCAAGTACAGCTACCTTTACGCCTTTACCAGTGAACCCTTCTTTGTGAAGCTTATCTACATTTAGGTAGGAACGTTCGGCTGCCATTCCTTGCCCTTTTGACTCGAAAGCAGCTTCAATCGGTTCTTCTAGTTTTATAGTTTCATTGCTATAAATGGCTTTAACTGCTGCTGATTTCACTAAGTCTTTTAATTTGTTTGCCGGAACTTGTAATGATACCCCGTTGAAGGCGCTTTTATATTCGCGGTTTACTTTATAAGTTCCTTTTGTTTTAGAAGTTAAATCTTTCTTAAAGGTTGCATGATCAGCTTCTGCATTGTTCTTTGCTGTATCAGCTGATAAAGTTTTTCCTCTTGCCGCCGCTTCAAGAACAGCCACTTTTTGAGGCTTATTCTTAAACTCTACGATTACTGATACAACCTCTTCGCTATCAAGATTTACATTTTGTGATAATTGAAGTCCTCTTGCACCGGACGATTGTGAGTTCTTAAGAGCTTCACGTTGTTCCGGAGTTAGGCTATTCAAAATGTTTTCAGTGTTTATGTTTGTGGTGGCATTATATCGCGGACCTTCTTGTCCAATGACATCAAATGGACTTTCAGCAAATACATTAAATGCTTGTCCTTGAGATAATAGCATACCAACAGTTAGAGCTCCTGCAAGTATTTTTCTAGATTGTTTTTTACTCATAAGGCTTTTCTTCTCCTCATCCAAATGTTTTTTTGCAATAAATTTAATTTCTAATATTCAGAAAATAAATCGCATCACTCCTCTCACAGCATCTCTATTAAATTAGCAATGCCTATAATATTATTAATTTTATTTTATCTTCCAATAATTTTAATGTATAATACACGATAGTTAAGCATCATTAAATATTAGTTAAACTTCAATTGAATTTGATGCATCACCTTCTTAATCTGGTAACAAACCAATATTTTAGCTACAAAAAAATCTCGATCGATGCGGAAATCGTCGAACGATATGTGGGTTTTTTTACAGTAATTTGACTGATTTTAAATCCAAGTTTTTGGGGTATATTTAAGTTTTTTTGTTGATATCCTTAAAAATGAAAAGTGCCCATCCAAGTATATGGATAGGCTTTTTACATCTAATATTGATTCTTTTCTATTCTTGATCCGGAGATTTGACATCATTTGTTTTTGATTCTATAAAATGAACAAGTTCTTCAATAATATCGTTTAGTCTCATAATGCTGGTATCTTTTCTTAAAATGCTTGACGTTTTATATAGTAAAGTCATTTCTTGTTCACTCATAAATATAGTCTTTTCTTGGTCACTCATAAAAATGCCTCCACTTTTATTAGATATCAAAAAGTCAATTGTATCTTCTTAAGGTGCAAGTAATCTATGACTGAAAAACATTCCACATATCTACGAGAAAGGTTTCTAATCTGAATTAATATACTGATCTAAAATTTTTCTATAATCATTTATGGGTGATGATTCATTATTAAATCGTGTATCTAACTCATTAGCCAATAGCAGAACAAAGTCTTTGCAAAGATTTAACTTAATAGCAGAATCAAAGGCTTCTAGCAATTGTTCAGTGCTAAGGTTATGCATACTTGTCTCACTCCACTTTACTCAATTACCTACTTTCAAGTAATAATAGGAAGATGGAATACTAAGTTGTAAAATCGTTTTTATTAAAAAAAGCAGCTTGCCTTGAAGGTAAAGCTGCTTTTTTGTGCGATTTAGGTTATCTATTAACAAAGAAAGGCACATCTGAATAAAATGTGGTTTCTTTTAGATATGTACACTATTTACTAGAAGTAACTAGTCCACGTACACTATCTTCTAATCTACGAGCAATATCTTCATGCGTTTCTCTAGCTTGTTTTAAATAGTTATCTGTAACAGATTCCCAAGCATTCAATGCTTCATTTGTAGATTCAATGAATGCCTCGCTGCTTTGTTCAAAACGCTTCTCTGTATTTTCAATTAAATCAAATGCTGAGTTAATTGGAGTTAAATAAAGCTCCTCTAATTTACTAGCTGCTTTATTTACTTGACTTTTTAAAGATTCAGTCATCACTTCAGTAGATTCATTTCCCTGAATAACATTGTATTGGAATATCCCTTTACGCAAATCGCTATTTATTGTTGAAACTTGTTCAAAAAGACCCTTTAAAGTATTGCGGTACAAACCATTGAACTTGGTTGTTTCTTTTATAGCCTTTAAGTAAAGTTCTTGCTGTTGTTCTCTAAGTTCTCTTGTACGAGAAACTGCAGCTTCAAATTGGCCCCAAAAAATATTAATAAATGAATCGGTAACATAGCTTGTTTCGTTCTGCTTCTCTACTTTTAGAACTTCCACTTTTGGTACTTCCACTTTTGAAACTTCCACTTTTTTAACCTCTCCTTTTTTAACTTCCTTTTTTAGGACTTCCTCTTTTTGATCAATCACCTTTTGGCTCATCTTCGTTCCTCCTCATTTGTTTTGTTAATTTCTCTATTTTATCCTCCCTATGAAATGGGGGAAGGTAGAGCTCAAGAAAACTAAAGTACATGTTGAAAAATTTATCGAGCATGGATTGGTATTGCTCAAGTTGTATCGCATGGCCCTCTAAATAACCTTTACCAGTATCAGTTATTGAATAACATCGTTTGGCAGGACCACTACCATTTGTTTGCCATTCTGATTGCACAAGATTGTCTTTCTCTAGTTGTCTCAATAAACGATATAAGTTCCCTTGGTCAAGAGTGTGAAAACCTAGAGTTTGAAGCTTTTGAATTAGTTCATAGCCATGAAGCGACATCCTGCTAAGTAGCAATAATATAAATGGAAGGATAAATTGCTTAGATGGAGTAACATTTTTTTCATTATTGTTATTTTTCATGACTACACCTCAATAAAATTACTATAGGTGTATTTTACACATATGGGTCACATTTCGTCAATAGCCCAAAAACAAAAAAATATATAAAGTTTATAATATTTAAAAAATACACAGTGGGAAGCATTTGTTTTCCCACTGTGTATTTTTATTAGACTTGTTTAGTTCGCATGGCAAGCCACTTATCCATAAAGTCTGGGCACTTGTTTGACAGGAACATTCCAATATGACCAGTCACAAATTTCTCATAGGTTTTATCCTTGCTGGAAACCAAATCCATGATTGGCAGACTGGCTTCTTCCGGGACAACATTGTCATTTGCTGCTGTCATCACAAGTAAATTTGCTTGAATATTTTTAAAATCCACTCGTTTTCCGCAGACGATTAACTCTCCTTTCATAAGCTTATTATCTATGATTAAATCGTTATATATTTGCCTGAGAACTTCGCCAGACATTGGAACATGATCCTTCGTCCACATATCCATACGGGCCCATTTATCAGCAAATTTATCGTTATAGCCATGATTTAGGAGCGTAGCATATGAACTAAAGTGAATAGGTGAAGATATGAAACGGCAAAGATAATGCAAATATCTCGGTGGAATCAGTCCATTTACATCAACAAAACGATCCACATTTATTTCATTATTTAGTATACTTTCAGCCAGTTTTTCTGGAAGAATCTGTGTTACGGCTCTAAAATCAATGGGAGGCGTTGAAAGGATTAAATTTTTTATCGGTTCCTCCGAAATGGCTGCATAGATAGAAGCCATTACCCCACCGAGACAAGCACCCCAAATGGTAATATCTTCTGCGTTGGAATGACGAAGTGCCCTTTTTACTGCTTTTTGAATATGGTCGACAATATAATCATCGAGGGTGATCCCTTTATCTTCATATCCAAGTACACCCCAATCCAGCAAGTACACTTCATAACCACGATTAACAAATTGTTCGATAGCACTTATTCCAGGAGCCAAGTCAAAAATATATGGCTTATTAACTAAAGAATAAACGATGAATATTGGAGTTTCATGCTTTTTCTCTACAGCTGGATAATGCCATAATGTTGATTTATTTTTCTTCCAAACCACCTGTCTTGGGGTATGGTTAACCTTTGGTTTCGGATCATTCAATCTATTTATAAAACGATTCCATCGTTTCTGTTCTTTTGTGATATCAAGGGATGGAATATAGTCTATTAATGGGGATATCATTGCCATATTCATTTCTCCAGTTCAGCTTATTTTTTATTACCAGCTTTAGCCGGTTCAAGTTGTTTGGATTTTTGCTTCTTCATTTCTGTAAGATTATTTTCCTCAGAAGTAATGAAAGACTTCAATAATTCTTTCATTGTACTCATTTCTTCTTTTAGTTCCATATATTCTTTTTTAAATTCACTTAACTCTGCTTTTTCTTTTCCCAATTCAGATAATTCAGACTTTAAATGTGTTGTCACTTTCATAACTTCTTTAGATATTTCTACAATAGTTACAATCTCTTGATTCGTTTTATCGGCAGAATCGGATAAATTCCAAAGCTGTTCTTCTAGCCCATCCAGTTTTTCTTCTGTTTGAATGGAAATTTTCGCCACATTAGCCAGGTCGTTTTTTGTTGGGATGTTTAACTGTGATGCCAACAATTCTTGGTTCTTACTTAAACGTTCCTGTAAAAGGGTTTGTGAAAGAGAACCCCTTTTTAATAAGCGAACAAATTCTTTATTGTCCGTCACCTGATATATAAGATCATTCATCTGTTTTTCCAATTGACTAGTGATTTTACTTAATGAATCAAAAGGGTCATATGGTCTATTATTTGACATCCTTTTTGCCAGCCTTTCTCTTATTATTTGCTGTGTTAAACTTTGCTGTTAAATTTCACCCCAGGCAATAATTAATTAAATTTCATCACGAGCAGCTGATACTTTGCTTAGTGGATCAATGAATCTATTAATTGGAAATAAAACGTTTTTCATATACTTGGAAAGTGATCGAATAACTTTTTCTTGACTATTGTGAATGACCTTCGCTTTCCTTTTTATACTTTCCACTAACTTTTCACGACTGTTATATCTAAATTCAACATATTTCTCTGTTGTTTGAATTAAGTTTTCAAGAAATTCAGGTCTGGAAAGTTTTTCAACCGGCTGCTCAGATAGCTCCATTACTTTATGATGGAATTGCTCAAAGTTTTGATTAATATCAACATATGAGATTTTTGGAATTAGCACTGACAGAACAGTTGTGTATGAAAATAACTGGTTCCGAGCGTTTTTTTCCCATTCCCTTTGTTCTTTTGTAAACTGTTGAATGAGTTCTTTTGCATTTTGTTGATTGCGTTTTACATTCTCTACTAAATGTGTAACTGAGTTTACAAGGTTTTCTTCTCTTTGACTCGCCCGTTCGCTCCAAACATCCAGTTGTTGATATACTTGATTCCATAAAAGATCTAAACTCTTCAATTCTTCAACAATGTTATTTTCTTTATTCATTAATCTTCACCTTTCCTATTCTTCTATTATTTAAAATTAAGATTTTTTCTAATAAACGATGGCTGCTTGTATTCCGCCATCTACTCCTAATACTTGTCCGGTTACGAAATCTGATGCGTTGGAGGCTAAGAATAAAGCTGCACCCTTCATGTCATAGTTTGAGCCGGAGCGTCCCATCGGTGTAAATCTTTTTGCTTGTTCAATAATAAGATCAGCCATCTTAGTATGGAAGAATCCTGGTGTAATGCAATTGACATGGACATTTTTAGGTGCAAGTTTTACAGCAAAATCTTTAGTGAAATTGATGACTGCGCCTTTACTTGCAGAATAGCCAATGGCATCACCTATTTCTGGCGTTTGTCCACCTAATCCGCAAATGGAAGCAATATTAATGATTTTACCTGCTCCTTGTTCGACCATTAATTTGGCAACTGCTTGTGAAAAGAGGAATACCCCTTTTGCATTTACGTTCATAACTTTGTCCCATTTGTCCGCAGGCATTTCTAACACAGGTGCTGCCCAAGTCGTTGCGCCATTATTAACTAAAATATCAATCCTCCCAAATTTCTTTAATGTTTCGGAAATTACATAATTGATATCATCTGGATTTGATACATCGCATTTTAGTGCAAGTGAGTTAACCCCCATTTCATTTAGCTGATTGCAAACTTCTTGACATACTTCAACTTTACGGGAACATAAAACCACATTTGCTCCTGCTTCTGCATAAGCAAACGCAATTTGTTTCCCAATCCCAGTTCCACCTCCAGTAACAATCGCGGTTTTATTAGTTAAATCAAATAATTGCTTAATGTTCATTTCAATTTCCTCCAGTTGTATTTTTAATATTCCAATAATTATAAACTTAGTTAATTACTCTTGATTGTCCATTCCAGTATTGCATGCGTAAGTCACGTTTTAATATTTTTCCTGTACCGTTTTTCGGCAGCTCAGTCATAAAATCAACCGATTTTGGAACTTTATAGTTGGCAAGATGTTGGCGAACATATAATATAAGTTCTTCCTCGGTCACGCTATTTGCTGTTTTCAGAACTACTACTGCTTTCACCGCTTCTCCCCATTTTGCGTCCGGTACTCCAATAACCGCACATTCCAACACATGGGAATGCTTGTACAATACACTTTCAACTTCAGCAGAGTATACATTTTCACCGCCGGAAATAATCATGTCCTTTGCTCGATCCACAATGTAGAAGAATTCGTCTTCATCTTTGTAACCCATATCTCCTGTATAATACCAGCCATCCTTGATCGCTTTCGAAGTTTCTTCTGGTAAATTCCAGTATCCCTTCATAATATTTGGCCCTTTAGCAATTAACTCCCCTATTTCCCCTGCAGGCAGTTCATTGCCTTTAGAGTCGACAACCTTCATCTCCACTCCTTGTACGGTCTGGCCACAAGATA
Source organism: Ureibacillus sp. (assembly GCA_035556295.1). Taxonomy (GTDB): domain Bacteria; phylum Bacillota; class Bacilli; order Bacillales_A; family Planococcaceae; genus Ureibacillus. The sequence goes on along the minus strand of DATMFE010000070.1, from coordinate 7,018 downwards.
ATAAACGCTTCCCTACATGATCTTTTGATTTAAGTAATGACACAATAGGTGCGGCCTCTGTCATTCCATACCCTTGGTAAAACTCTACCTGTGGCATCAACTCGGCACATTTTTTTAATAATTCAGGTGACATTGGCGATCCGCCGTAAAGAAGTTTCTTCAATGCACTGGCATCCTTTTGATTAAAGTCAGGTGAGTTAATCAGCATATTAATCATCGTCGGTACCAGCAGCATGCACGTTGGTTTAATTTTGTTGATGGTTTCAAGGACATCCCCAGGTGTAAATGAGCGGACAAAGGCATGTGTTCCACCCACCATGGTTACTCCAAAAATCCCACCCGCTTCGGCCAAGTGAAACATTGGTGCAGCGTGTAGATAGGTATCATTTTCTGTGTATGGTAAACTTACCACGGCATGAAATGCATTCGTTAATATGTTTTTATGCGTAAGCATTACACCTTTGGAGCGGCCAGTAGTCCCTCCTGTATAAAAAATACCTGCCACATCGTCTTCATGGATGTCTTCTACAGTAAAAGTTTCTTCCTTCTGCTCTCTCAGGAGTCGTTCATAGGAGTGAACTCCTTCCAGACCATCAAACCCTTCTGCCATATCCTCATCCTCAGCCAAAACAATATGTCTTAACTTTTTAACGTGAGTTTTAAGTTCAGGAATGATCGATAAAAATTCCTTATGTAAATATAGAACCTCTGCTCCAGAATCATTTAAAATATCTACTATTTCTACAAGATTAAGTCTCGTATTCAGCGGAACTATGATGGCTCCCGCTGCCATTACGCCATAGGTAATTTCTATATATCGAAATTCATTTAACATTAACTGCGCAACCCGATCCCCTTTATTTACTTGAAGTTGAATCAAGGACTGTTTTACTTTTGCAGTCCGAGATGCAAATTCTTTATAGGAAAATTGGTGATTCCCATCGATAATCGCTGTTTTCTCCGGGAAATTACGTGATGCATGACTTAATCCTTTTGTTGCTAGCATTAATCTTACCCCTCCGATTAACTAGTGATTTTTTTGCATAAATCGAGTTTCGCATCTGCCCCAAATTAGTTTATTGGGACATGTAATCCAGAATGAAATATATATTTTACTAGATCCCCGTTTCTAGAATTGTACCCGCTTACTTTTTCTCCATGAATCACCTCCCTTCATCATCTTTTCCGTTAAGGAATCGTTATCATTTTTCTCATTAAATCTATAATGTACTAATAGTTTTAATAATAGATTTAAGGATTAGGACGGGTAAAAATACGACCTCGTGTTTTTCCTTCACGGAACTGTTCTAAACAATAGTTAAGTTCATTAAATGGGACTTCTGTTAGTGTCGGAGTAATTAATCCTTTCGCAAGTAATCGATAGACTTGCCTTAAATCTTCATGAGTTCCACCCAATGATCCTTTTAATTCGATTCGGCGTCTAATCAGTACTTGTGTGTCAATGTTCGCTTCAAGCTTTCCTAGTCCTACTACAACAACACGCCCATTCACATCTACAGCTTTCACGGCCTCGGAAGTTGTAGTACCCATTCCAGCAAAATCAATAATGACATTCGGCTTAACAGATCTTAACTCACTAATCTCTTTAAAGCATCCACTTGCTCCATTTTTCATGGCTTCTTCAAAAAGATCTTGATTAAGGTCCACTCCATAAACACTTGCCCCAGTTACTGCAGCAATCCGAAGGCCATTCATTCCTAATCCGCCGAGTCCAATAATTCCTACAACATCACCCGAATTAACCTTACCGGACGACATCACAGCATGATAAGCAGTGGTAATGGCATCTGTTCCAACAGCAGCCTGTTCAAAAGAAACTTCATCAGGTATTGGGATTAGACGAGAAGCACGAACCATCGTTTGCTGCGCATACCCGCCATTTACATGGATACCTGGAATACTGTCGCCGAGAATGCTTCCGTTATTAACAACACTTTCATCATCCTCTGCACTCCCAGACACACCTACTCGATCACCAACTTTGAACCCATTAACGCCTTCACCAATTTCAGCAATCGTCCCGGATACTTCATGTCCTAGGACTATAGGCAAATGGGATAACCACTTTGTTCCTGTCCCATCGGTCATCGCAATATCCGAATGACACATTCCTGCCGCTTCTACATTAAGTACAACCCAACCAGGTTTCGCCTTTGGATTGGGTAAATCAACCAGCTTCATAGGTTCTCCTACTCTTTCAAATAGCCAAGCTTTCATTTTTATCCCCTTTTTTCACTTTTTGTTAATTTAGTAAATCATCGTTAGGATTGATGATTACGCTGTCAATTGTTGAACAATTCAAATTAATTTATGAATCTTGTTTCATTATAATTTAATAATAGAGTTTAGAGGAATTTAAACTTAATTAACATCCTCTTAAAAATTATTAAAGGGCTTTACAAACACATAGTGAAAATGCATTGGATCAAATATAGAAGCAACAAAATAGTTTTATTAACGCCTAATCAGAATAGAATAATGGTAAAATTTACATTCTATTAAAAATAAAAGTAAATCAGAAGGTAAATCTGTTACAATATTAGACAAATCTAATTATAATAGGCAGTTTTATGATAAATTAAAGAGGTTGATATATTTATGAAGATAGAACAACTTGAGTATATGGTGGAAATCGCGAAGACAGGATCATTGTCCAAAGCAGCAGCCAATTTAAATATCACACTTTCTGCTGTTAGCCAATCTATTTCCAACCTCGAATCAGAGCTTGGAATCCTGTTATTTCACCGGAGTCATTTGGGAGCTACACCAACTCCTGAAGGTCTAATCATCTTAAAAAAAGCATATCAGGCAATGAGTATCCTTCAGGAAATAAAAATGGACGCTTTAAACTTTTCAGAACCTCAATTCAAGGAGATAAGCGTTTCTAGTATTCCCGGGTTAATGCCATTGGCTTTAAATACTATTAAGAGTATTAAGAGAGACTACCCTCAAACCCAGATTATCATGGCAGAGAAAAACATGGCAGAAATTACTGAGGACATACGGCAGCAAAAAGTCGATATTGGATTGACGATATTATTTGATGATTATTTATTTGAAAATAAACAATTTTTAACAGGACGACTGTTTGATAGTAAACTTGTATTGGTCGTAAGCCGAAAGTCTTTTCTTGCGCGGTATAAATCCATTTCCATTGATGAACTGTTAAAACTGCCTCTGGTAATTCATAAAACTGAGATATTACAACGTATGCTGGGTCTGTTAACCAATGAATTCGGCCCATTGAATATATTATTTTATACGAATCACTCGAGTACCATTCAAAGGTTAGTACATGAAGACTTTGCCGCTACAATTGCGATGGATATCCCCTTTAGGCACAATTCATCTATAATAAATAAAGAGTTTACTTGTATTGAAATCGAATTTTCTCGCTGGAGACCTTTACCAGTAGGATGGGTGTGTTCGAAAGATAAATTGATATCCGAACCGGCGAAGATATTTCTTGCAAGATTAGAGGAAGACTTTTCAAAAAGCTAAAACATAAATTCATTTTTATGTAGTATTTGTTATTTTATCTTCATGTCTGCATTTTAATAAATTCGAACTTAGAAACGTACAAGCACCCCATAGTGGAGTGCTTGTACGTTTCTATATTGAATTAATTTTGAACTTGTTTAGAACGACTCTCTAACCACTTATCTATGTAGGCTGGACATTTGTCTGATAGAAACATTCCAATATGTCCAAACATAAACGTCTCGTAGGTCTTGTCTTTACTAGAAACTGCATCCATGATTGGAAGACTTGCTTCTTCTGGGACCACAGTGTCATTTGCTGCTGTCATGACAAGTAAATTGGCATGAATATTTTTAAGGTCCACCCTTTTTCCGCGGACGGTTAACTTCCCTTCGATAAACTTATTTTCTACTATAAAATCATTAATGATTTGACGAACAACTTCTCCGGACAACGGAACATGGTCCTTCGTCCACATATCCATACGCGACCATTTATCTACAAATTTATCGTTATAACAATGATTAAGAAGTGTTGTATATGAACTTAAGTTAATTGGTGCACTAATGGAACGGCTGAGAGTGTACATATACCTTGGCTGTATAAGTCCATTTACATCAACAAAGCGATCGATATTTATTTCATTATTTAGAATTCCCTCAGCCCACTTTTCCGGAAGCATCTGTATAACTGCTCTAAAATCAATTGGAGGAGTTGTAAGGATTAAATTTGTAATGGGTTCCTCCGCAATTGCAGCATACATGGAAGCCATTACACCACCTAGACAAGCACCCCAAAGGGTAATCTCATCTGCGTTGGAATGACGAAGTGCCCTTCTTACAGCTTTTTGCAGATAATCTACAATATAATCTTCAAATGTAATTCCCTTATCTTCATATCCTAGTACACCCCAGTCAAGCAGGTACACATCGTAACCACGGCCTACTAATTGTTCGATTACACTTATTCCAGGAGCCAAGTCCAAAATATATGCCTTACTTACTAAAGAATAAACAAGAAATATAGGTGTTTCATACTTTTTCTCTACTGCCGGATAATGCCATAAAGTTGCTTTATTTTTCTTCCAAACCACTTGTCTTGGTGTTTGGTTAACCTTTGGTTTAGGATCATTCAATCTATTAATAAAGCGATTCAATCGTTTTTGTTCTTTTGTAAAATCCATTGAGGGGATATTATTCATTAATTGGGATATCAATGCCATGTTCTTATTCTCCGGTCCATTTAATTTTTATTATCAGACGTGACTGGTTCAGCTTGTTTGGATTTTTTCTGCTTCATTTCAGTACCTTTTTTCAACTCTGAAGAAATCGTAAACGTGATAAATTCTTTCATAGAACTCATTTCTTCTTTTAGTTTAGTAAACTCCTTTTTAAGTTCACTTAATTCTGCTTGATCTTTTTTTAATTCGGCTAATTCGGAATTTAGTTGTTTTGCTACTTTCAAAACTTCACTGGATGCTGCTACAATACTTTCAATTTCTCGATTCGTTCTATCTGCAAAATCAGTTAAATTCCAAAGCTGTTCTTCTAAGCTATCCAGTTTCTCCTCTGTTTGAATCGCAATTTTTGCCACATCAGCCAAGTCGTTTTTTGTTGGTATGTTTAACTTTGAGGCCAACAAACCGTTGTTCTTATTTAAACGCTCTTGTAAAAGAGCTTGTATATTAGTACCCCTTTTTAATAAACCAACAAATTCCTTATTGTCCGTTAACTGATATACTAAATCATTCACCTGATTTTCCATTTGAACAGTAAGCTTGGTTAATGTATCAAAGGGATCATACGTGCTGTTTTTTGACATCCTTTTTACCAGCCTTTCTCAAATAATTATCATAAATCTTAAGCAAGTTAAATTTCATTACCTTTTCTTGGTTGCACAATAAACTTACTTACCGGAAATAAAACGTTTTTTATAGGTGTTGAAAGTAAAAGTATTAATTTTTCTTGACTATTGTGAATGGTCATCGTCTTTTCTTTTAGGCTTTCAATTAACCTTTCACGTCTGTTACGTTTAAATTCAACATATTTCTCTGTTGATTTGATTAAATTTTCAAGAAATTCAGGTCTTGAAAGCTTTTCAACTGGTAGTTTTGATAACTCCAACACTTTATTTAGGAAATGATTAAAATTTTGATTAATATCGAAATGTGAAATTTTGGGGAATAATTGTGAAAGACTTGTAGTATATGAAAATAATTCATTTCGAGCCTTTTTTTCACATTCTAACTGTTCTTTTGTAAACTGTTCAATAAGTTCCTTCGCATTATCTTGATTGCGTTTAACAGCTTCAACCAAATTTTCTACAGAGGTTAAAAGTACTTCTTCAAGATATTTAGCTCGGTCATTCCAAACATCCAATTTTTGAATGGCTTGATTCCATAGAATTTCTAAACTCTTTAATTGTCTAACATTGTTACAATTATTCTCTCTACTCAATTTTCTTCACCAGGCCTTCATTCTTTTATTTAACTTTTTGCTGTCTATACCTATACTTCTTGTAAATAACTAAATTGACTAAACTTTATAAAACTAATGCTTTGAGTCCCCCATCTACTGGCAAAACATGACCGATGACATAATCAGAAGCTTTTGAAGCTAAAAATAATGCTGCACCTTTTATGTCATAATCTGTACCTACTCGACCAATTGGCGCTAAATCCCTGAGTAATTTATCAGCAGATTTTGCCATTTTGGTAGGAAAATATCCTGGTGCGATTGCATTTACATGGACATTATATTGTGCAAGTTTTACTGCTAGATCTTGAGTAAACGTGATGACAGCGCCTTTACTAGTTGTATAGCCAATTACATCCATTTTTTCCGGATTTTGACCGCCAAAACCTGCAACAGAAGCAACATTAATAATTTTGCCTGATCCTTGCTCTACCATTAATTTGGCTGCAGCTTGTGAAAAGAGGAATACTGCTTTCAGATTTACATCCATTACTTTGTCCCATTTTTCCACTGGCATCTCTAATGCAGGAGCATACCAGGTAGCACCACTGTTATTTACTAAAATATCAATCTTTCCGAATTTTTTTAGTGTCTCGGAAATAACATTATTTATATCTTCAGGATTAGATACATCACATTTAATTGCCAGCGATTTGACACCAAGTTCCTTAATTTGATTGCTAACTTCCTGACATACTTCAACGTTACGCGAGCATATAACAACATTTGCTCCCGCTTCTGCAAAAGCAAAAGCGATTTGTTTTCCAATCCCTGTTCCTCCCCCAGTAACAATTGCGGTTTGGTTGGTTAAATCAAATAATTCCTTTACGTGCATTTCTTTTTCCTCCTGTACAAATTCTATTAGATAGAAGTTAATTTTTTATAAAGTACTAATCAAAAGATTGTTAAATTGTTAGAATTATCCTCTTAAACGAAGTTCTCTTTTCAGTATTTTCCCAGAAGGATTTCTCGGAAGGGAAGGAGCCACTTCGAGCACCTTTATATTCTGAAATTTAGCTAATCTCTCATTGCAATATTTGATT
>DATMFE010000069.1:0-3691 GCA_035556295.1 Ureibacillus sp. | reverse complement strand
CTATTTGTTATATACGATTAGATACTAAAAAATTTTATTCTTCTATTAAAATCGACTTCATCACATTAGTTGAATTTTAAAAAAATCTAGCTCCATTTATTCAAAAAAACATAATAAAAGCAGACAATTTAGAAGTGCATTCATATCTAAATTGCCTACTTTTTATGTATAACAACGCTATTTATAATATTTTTTTCATATACAACTATCTTTATTTCTGCCCCCAAAAATCCTACTAAAAATTTATAAAAAAATTTTTATTCCCTTCTTAAAATATGATTTTTCATCGAGTAGAATGTTTCTACTTTTCAATAAGTACTCTTATTTACTTTTATTTTAAGGAGACATTTATGCAAACTATTAATATTTTCTATGATGAAAATCCAACACCACAAATTAAACAATCGCTCGAACTCTTGTTTGACACTTACATTAATGAATTTTATGCTAGTACCCAGGTGAATTCTACTACATCTTCTGAGGAGGATGTACAAAAATGAGATGTGCAGTTTATGCTCGTGTTTCCACGGGCTTTGATAGTCAAAAGACATCAATTCCAACACAAATTAAGCTCTTTGAAAATTTTATTAAAGAAAAAGGCTGGGAACTTTATAAAGTCTATACAGACACTAAATCTGGTTCAAAATCTTCAAATCGAAATGGTATACAAGATTTAATCCAAGATGCAAAAGATAAAAAGTTCGATATTGTTCTTGCAAAAGAGCTATCAAGGATCTCACGAAACGGTGGTTTTTCTTACGAATTTAAAAATGTTTTGATTATGAATCAAATTCATTTTTTAACATTAGATGGAGCTATTAACACACTGGATGATAATTCAATGAACTTTGGATTATATGCATGGTTGTCAGAAACCGAAGCAACTCGTACTAGTAAACGTATCAAGTATTCTTATGAAACTCGTGCAAAGGATGGTCGTTTTGATGAAGCACCGTATGGTTATACACTTATAGACGGAAAATTGTATATTGCTACTGATGGTACGGCCGAAATTGTAAAGCGAATTTACAATGAATATATAGAAGGAAAAAGCTTTGATGCCATTGGGCGATCTTTATTTAATGAAGATATTCCTACGCCAGCAAAAGTTAAAGGTAACAAAAACGCTGGTGAGTTTTGGCATGGTTCTACAGTTAGGCAAATTTTAGAACGTGAGATTTACACCGGTTGTTTAATAGCAAAGAAAACTTCAACAATCTCACCATCTACTAACAAACGAACTGTTAACAAACGAGAAGATTGGATTGTGCGTGAAAACACGCATGAAGCAATTATTAGTAAAGATGATTTTGAATTAGTTCAGCAACTCATTAAAAAACGTAAACGCATTCGATCACAACAAAGCTCACACCTTTTCACAGGTTTGCTCATTTGTGAGAATTGCGGTTCAGGTATGCATTTTAAGCGCGATCGCTATGTGTGTGGTCATCAGAACAAACACGGTAAAAAGGCTTGTTCTGTAAATTTCCGACCTATTGAAGATAAGCTGAAACAAGCCATTTTAAATGATTTGAATACGCTCTATTTCTCAAAGATTTCGAAAGAATCTACACAGAAACTTTTAGATCAACAATTATCGAAGTTACAGATGGACACGAATAATGAAGTTCAACAATACGAAAAAGATCTGACTAAGTTACGTATGAAGAAACAGAAGGCTCTTGATAAGCTTCTAGATGATAAGATTGAACAAGATGTATATGATGATTTGATTGCAACACTAAACCCTAAAATTGAAGAATTAGTAAATAAACTAAACGTCTTAAAAGAAGACGATAATAATACGCATGTAGATGTTACTAAACTAAAAGAGTACATCTTACAGCAGTTAAATCCTAAACAATTAATAACAGAACTAACGCCATCTTTATTAGCGCGTTTCATTCATAAAGTTATAGTAAAAGCAGACGGCCAATTAGAGGTGCATTATCGCACTTCTAAACCGTCTGCTTTTTATATTTCAACAAATATTAAATTAGATATACCTAAGACTCACCCTAATAAAGCGTACGTTGAAAAACACGCTTAGTTAAGGATTAGTCAGCTAGTTCAAGCCACGCACAGCATTCACAATGTGTTGACTGTGGGAACATATCTACTGGCTGTATTTCAACTGTTTTGTATCCACCATCTTCTAGAATGCGTAAGTCCCTTGCAAGTGTAGCAGGATTGCAAGAAACATAAACCACTCGATTCGGTTTATGCTCAATAATTGTTTGTAACAATGCCTCGTCACAGCCTTTACGCGGTGGATCCACCACTAATACATCTGCTTCTTTACCATCAGCGTACCAACGAGGGATTACTTCTTCAGCTGGACCGGCTTCGAAATACGTATTTTTATATCCATTCAACTCCGCATTACGTTTTGCATCTTCAATAGCTTGCTCAACAATCTCAACACCCATTACCTGTTTAGCTTTTTCTGCTAAAAACAACGAAATTGTCCCGATACCACAGTATGCATCAATAACCGTTTCATCGCCTTTTAATTGAGCGTAATCTAACGCTTGCTTGTACAATACTTCAGTTTGAACAGGGTTTACTTGATAGAATGAGCGAGCAGAAATTTCAAAACGTACGCCACCAATCGTATCTTCTATTGTATCTTTTCCCCAAAGTGTATACGTTTCATTGCCCATAATAACGTTCGTTTTTTCAATATTAATGTTTTGAACAATAGAAGTCACATTTGGCACTAGCTTACGAATCACTTCAATTGTTGCTTCTTTTTGAGGGAATTTATGTTTGTTTGTTACTAGAACAACCATCACTTCTCCTGTTGCACGACCTTTACGTACAACAACGTGACGTAACATCCCTTGGTGGGACTCCTCGTTATATGGTTGTATACCGATTTCACTTAATTCCTTTTTCAGGTTTGCCATAATAGCGTCTGCTTCCCCAACTTGAATTAAGCAACGCTCCATATCCACAATTTCATGAGTTTTGGATTTATAAAATCCTGCAATTGGCCCAGTTTCAGTCATGCTAAATGGAATTTGAGATTTATTGCGATAGTTCCATGGATCTTGCATTCCTTTTACAGGTAGAACAGGTGCATCAATCTTGCCGATCCGTTTCATCACGTTTTTGACCATATTTTCTTTCCATTTTAATTGCCCTTCGTAGGAAAGATGTTGAAGCTGGCATCCTCCGCATTTTCCAAAATAAATACAAGGTGCTTTTACTCGATCAGGTGATGGCTCAATAATTTCTACGATTTTTGCAAATCCATAGTTTTTTAATGTTTTCAACACGTGAATTTCTGCAGTCTCTTGCGGAAGTGCACCTTGGATAAATAATGGGTACCCATCTACTTTTGCTACGCCATTTCCATCATGTGTTAAGTCTTCTATATAAACGGTTCTTCGATCATTTTTCTTTACTGGTAGTGCCATTTTCCGTCCTCCATTTCAGTTCTTCTATTGTAGCATGGACACTGAAAAAATCGCTATTAGGATGTAGGACAGAGCAAAATTTCTTAGAAAAAATGTAATAAAAACCTACCTTTTTTATTAGGAAGGTTTTTTGAAATTAGTCCATCATATTGTTTTCAATCCCACTTTTGAGTCTTTCCAAAAACTCATCCGGTGAATCTGTACGTACTGCTACTTGTGTATACTCTTTTTCAAGCCCCATTATATGAGTGGCTTTAGCTGGTGTTTTT
>DATMFE010000068.1:0-5874 GCA_035556295.1 Ureibacillus sp. | reverse complement strand
CGATGGCCCCCTTCAGTTCGCTGAATCTGGAGATTAAATTCTTTCTCATATAAGCGAATTAAGTCAACACTTAAGCCAGTAAGCTTCACTGTGTCTTTTAAGGTGTAAACAATTTCATCATCTAAGTTTTTAGACATTTTTCTAGAGTTAATCTTTCTACAAAAAACATAGAACACTTAAGATATTTTGGAGTTAGTATAGTTTCATGGACACCATTTAATTAAGTCCTTACAATTATTTTTGAGAGGATGTGTTCGAATTGGAACGTAGACCTACAGGTAAAAAGTATAATGATGAGTTTAAGAAAACCATTGTGGATTTATATCATGCGGGAAACTCATTAAAAGAATTAAGCAGCAAATATGACGTATCAGAAGTAACGATTTATAAATGGGTGAAAGAATTCACGCCCATCAGTTCAGATAAAGGTTCTGTGACACCAAAGGAGTTAGCTGAGATTCAAAAAGAAAACCCTCGATTAAAACAGGAATTAGAAATTCTAAAAAAGGCTATGGCCATAATCGCGAAAAAGTAACACAAGCAGAGCTAAACCATTTTATCGAGAAATATAAAGGGCAATACACAGTCCAGAAAATGTGCGAAGTGCTGACGATTCCAAGAAGTAGCTACTATAATTCCTTCAAAAAGACGATGTCAAAGCGTGGCCAGCAAAATCAGGGACTGACGATAGAAATCCAACGAATTCATTTGAAAAGTAAAGCGTGTTCAACGCTTGATGAAAAAGGCTGGAATTCGTTCAATTACGAAGAAAAAATATCGGCCCTATCCATCAAAAGAAAAGGTTGTGCAGCTGAATAATCTTTTAAAACGGGATTTCTCTATTCAGACGATTAATGAGAAATGGGTGTCAGATATTCCGTATATCTCTACGGTAAGAGATGGCTGGTGCTATTTGGCATCTGTATTGGATGTACATTCTAAAAAAATCGTTGGCTATTCTTTTTCTCGTTCAATGACATCCGAACTGATTATTGAAGCACTTCAAAACGCCTACACTGCTCAAAAGCCCCGAAAGGGCTTACTTCTTCATACGGATCTTGGCTCACAATACACCATAGTGAGTTTACTCAGCATGTCCACAAATACGAGATGAAGCAGTCTTTCAGGCAGAAAGGCTGCCCTTATGATAATGCCTGTATAGAGTCGTTTCATGCCATATTAAAGAAAGAAGAAGTGTATCATACGCAATATACAGACTATTCAGCTGCAAAATTAGCTATGTTTCAGTTTATAGAAGGATGGTATAACCGAAACAGAATCCTTAGTAGCCTCGGCTATCAAACTCCTCAAGCGATTGAGGATCAAATGAGAAAAACAGCTTAAGACTTAACTTTTTTGTGTCCAAATTATTGACTCAAATCCAGTTTTTTATAAATAAAAAATTATTAGAGGGAGTTTTATAAAATCCCATTAATTGTTATTAATTTCTTCAGGCTGATAACAATCAAATCGGTAATACTTTACTTTTAATTTTGATTGGCGAGCGTATTTATCCAGCTTTCTCACTGCTTCTCACTCCATGTCTATTCCTGCTAGTAACATACACACATTTTGTATACACGCTGTATTCATTCTACATAATATTCATTTCATAAAAACAGCCCTTATTAACAATAACTTTTTTGTTCTATTTACACGATATACACAAACAATTTTAATAAAGCAATTATTAAATTACTTTATTAAAAGATAGTTTTCTATTTATATACCTTGTAGAAAAAGGTTCTATTTGTCGTTATGTAGAGTAAATGATACAACATTAAAATAAATAAGATAGTTTTATCATTTACCTATATACATAAAATACTTTTAAGAATAACTTTCATTTAATTAGTAACATATATAATCCCTTGAAAGCTATATATGTTACGGTGGTGAGTGTTGGAGTATTAATCTTTTAAATTATTCTTTCGACTTTGAATCATTTGATGAACAATCTCTTCATGAGATGCTAACATTTCTCTGGTAGTAAACTGATGTTGTTTCGCATGGCGAGAAAAATTAGCTTTGCTATACCATTGATGACATAATGGACAGGGTAATTCGTTCTCTACTTCGTAAGGCGTGGAGGTCCAACGTGTTGAAGGTACAAAAGGTTTACGCGTAGTTACTTTTGTAGTTGAATAATCTCCTTTTTGTATAGGTACCTGTAGTGGTTCTGTTGTCGCAACTACTTCATTTGTATATGTGTTGTATGGAGCATCCTCTGTTTCCTCTTTAATTAGAAGATAACCAGCTTCCGACATAGATAATCCAAGCTCTTCACATCGTTGTTGAAATTGAATATAGATACTTTCTGGTAATCGAATTGGCAGTACTTTACTAGGTTCTTTTCGCTTGGATTGACGAGCGTATTTATCTAGTCTTCCCATTATTCCTCACCCCATTTTTAGTTTGTATACAGATTCAACACCTTATAGATGAACTCCTGCTGACATACTGAAGACAAATTGTAGTTATAAAGTATATACCTCACTTATATTATGTATAAAAATTGCTTCTTTCTCTTTTGATGAAAAGTCATTTTACATTCATCAACTAAACGCTTAAGATAGAATCATAATTAGGGATAGGTTGGATGGCATGAATGGCTGTCATAATATTTAGCATAGGCGGTGCTGATATGTGAAGACAGAACATAGAAGAAATACCCTTTTTTATTTTTTATGAGAAAATAATATTCAATTATTTATGTTAGAAGTCATAACAAAGTTATAGTTTTTCTATATCGATTTTTAATAATATAAGGACAGTTGTTTGAAGATTTGAAAAGACTTTTTTACACAAAGACAGCGCCCAATTAGTTAGACGCTGTCCTTGTGTATTTTTCCTATAATTCACAACAAAATCGGGTATATGTTGAACATCTGATAAGGTCCAACCAGGAAATCCCAATAAACAGAGCTGTAAAGCAAATCCTAACTTATTATGATCCCGACGATGACGCTTGATAATTTCGATATCATGAGGGGATAAGGTGTAGTAACTTCCTAATTCATACTCACTAATTTTTTCTGGAATAGATGTAAACTCTAAACGCTATTCTGACGTCAATAATTCTCTTTCACGTTTTGAGGACATGATTTTCTCCTTTATAAAATGCAAGAAAATACCTTGTTTATAGGATGCCATAGCTCAATGGATGTTAGAATGAAGTATTTTCTTGTCATGCTAACATATTTGTAAACTATTTAATTTAACTACTCAGTTGCTTCATTAGATTATTAATTGACCATAGTATCTTGTTGTATCTTGCGATACAAAGTCATTCTAGAGATACCGGCCTTCTCTGCGGCATCTGTACGACTCATACCTTGATTAATAAGATATAAAGCATAATCAATCTTTTCATCATCGGTTTTTGGTCTTCCAGGATGTTTCCCTCGTTTCCTTGCAGCCTGAATCCCTTCCTTAGTCCGTTCAGAGGTTAAATCTCGTTCAAATTGAGCAATACCAGCGAAAATAGTAAATAACATTTTTCCATGTGCTGTTGTTGTATCAAGCCATGATTCCTTTAAACTTTTCAGGTGAGCTCCTTTTTGAGAAATATGTTCCGTGATTTCAATGAGATCTTTTGTAGAACGTGATAATCGAGTTAAATCTGTTACAACAACTGTATCTTCTGGACGAAGAAATTCTAGTATACTATTTAACGCCGGCCGGTTTCGTTTTGCACCAGTTATTTTTTCGAAGAAAATACGATCACATCCAAACTCTTCAAGTTGTTTCTTTTGGCGATCTAAATTTTGGTCTAATGTAGAAACACGCATATAACCAAACTTCATGTTTATCATCTCCTTTACTAAACATTGTATCAAAAACGATTCAATGAGAATATTGTTACAAATAATATTGTTACATATTTTTGTTACACTCATTATGCAAGTTAATTAGACTAAAAGTTTATTACTAATTATTGTAACAATAATGGTCGTTTTTGTTACGGATAGTGTGGATTGACATCATTTATAAAACATATAATTATAAGGATATATCCAAAAATGATTGAATACACACTCTTTTTAAAAATTATATAGCAGAAAGCTATGAACCTGAAGATTCATAGCTTTTTTTATTCAGTATAAAACTTTTATTTATTTTATTAAAACTATATAGCTGAAGTTTAACAACATGGATAAAGAGTTTAATTAATTCCTTCCGTATTACCATAGTCTAAACCAAACGAAATTTCTTTTAACGCATCAATGAAAATATGTGTAGCTGCGTCTAGATGTTTATCCTTTCTATAGACAATTCCCACATTACGAGCAAGATTAGAATTTCGTATAGGAATGATCTTTATATTAGGTTGATTAAGATACTCTAGCTAAGGGCTAGTTTCTTTTTCAAATTATGCTTAGCGAGGGAAAATTCAGTTTCTAACTTCCATAAAATATATTATATTGGGTTTTATGTAATTTGGTTGGCGGGACCCCTATAAACTTTTTTGTTCATTTTCATAAAGCTTAATGCTTTCATCACTTGATTGAATCATGTCTTTTTCCATCACAATTTTTGACTCCGTATTGGCTTTTCCTACCTTCAATTGGTACTTCATATCACGTTCCAACTCATTCATTTCTTGTTGGGGTTGACGTTTATGTTTAACTTCTAGTGCAATGGCTTTTTCATAGTTGTTCATTTTCTTTTTGACAAACAGTTTCTCTAAATCCTTCACCAAAAGCTCATATCCTTATTTTCTTTTTGTTCCTTTCCCTCCCTCATTTTCTTAACAATATGAATTATATTAAGTTCCCTTTGTGTATCTTAGGTATATTGATTAAATATGAAGGTATATGTAAAAAACGAAAGGAACTATAATTTCTAAATTATGAGTAACTGAGAACGTGATATCTGCTTCACCAAAAAATAATTGTTACTCTTAATTTTTAAAACATTAGCAATCATAATCTCAACTTTCCAATTTAGTTAAGATACACTATAAGAAAAAGCCCCTATAATAAAAGATTCTAAGGGGGCCTTCTGTGTATGATTAAAAAAGAATGAAATGATTTTAATAAACCTATATGGTTTATTAATTACATTGTATGCATAAATATATTTATACGAAGCTTGTCTTTTCTATTATAGGCTGGATACTTCATATATTTCAAATTAATATAACCCCAATAATCAGCACTCGCTATGTATATACAGTTAGGTTCTATTTTCCACAGAAGATTGAAGGGTTTCTTCTTCTAGTCTGCTGACATAACAGTTTTTTAATCATGAAATGAGTAACTAAACCTTCAGCCATAGCGACTATATCTAATAACCATAAAAAAGAAAGGAAGCTAAAACTTTATTGTAAAAAGTTCAAAAATAGAGTAACGAAAAAAAATTTATTACATATCTTATACTAGGTTATAAATGACATGATCACCTCCGAAAATGATTAATGTTAATTAAAAACCTAAAAGCGAAAAGAGGCAAAGGCTTAATCCTTTATCTCTTTTTGTATTTAGATACATAAAAAATCTCAAGCCGGATCACTTTCATCTGTTCTTAATATGTGCTTGATGAGGACCACCTTAATTGTTTGGTTAAAACCCAAAATGCCACCTCTAGAGATAGCATTTTCACGGGGCTCGAACGCATAAAAAGTCACAGAATGATAGTTATAAATCAACAATACAATATTTTTCCAATCCATTTATATTTTTCTTGATGATGCATATGAATAAAAGGTGCACTTTTTATACATTCTTTTTGCATTCACTTTTGATGGAAAAGCCGATAAATCAAGGATGTATAAAAAGCTGCATATTCCCATTCGAACAACGAGCCTTAAACCCTTCTGCCGCAAGGGTTCTTTTTTGTGGTGTCTTCCGGAAAGAGTGATTATGTTAACTA
>DATMFE010000067.1:0-2613 GCA_035556295.1 Ureibacillus sp. | reverse complement strand
ATGAAGTGCAATAGCTGCTTGGGAAGCGAAGCTTTGTAAGAGAAGGAGATCTGTTTCGCTGAGACCATCTTCTATATCAAAGCAATGAAATGTCATAACGCCAATCCGTTTTGTTCCAAATGAAACGGGGACGGCTAAGATGGACTTAATAGTTTGGCTATTAGGGTGTGCCTTATTAAGGATATTAAGATTTTCTTTGCTTAAATCGCTCATATTATCATAAATTTTTTCCTTGGAAGTAATTAGTCTTACATAGCCGTCTCTGAAAACTTTCCCTGTAATTGATTCACCTATATTTATTTTAAGAAAGTTAATGTTCTCATTGAACCCAATATATGTCTTTATAATAAGTTTATTCGAATGCTCATCATACATTTGTATATAGCCTGCTTCTGCTGTTTCGACTATCTTTAATGCAAAATGCATGATTTTTTTTAGTACCTCATCCAATTTAAGAGTTGAATTCATTGCCTGGAAGCTTTCCATTAAATTCATTACGTGATACTGTGCCTTTTGCTTTTCTATACTTAATTGTTGAAGAAGCGATTCTTTTCTTTCCATATTCTTGCCCTCCATTGTTGGTATAAACAATTGGTATGTATTATCATTGTTTGATTCCACATTGACCGATATGTATGAAATTATATAATATTTAGTAAATAACCAAAAGTGACAAAAATCACTTTTTTGAAAGCGTTTTCTACTAAGGGGGAAGAACGTTATAGTGGAAAAAAACCTACAAGGAATTAGAAAATAAAATTGAAAATCTCGTTAATACTAGATGAGGCACCGCTTCTTGGTTAAAAGGGGCGAAACTAGAGAAAGCGATTGCGTACAGCACTGATTTTGAGGCACTGCCAATTCAGGATAAAAAGACTGTTCCCTCGGCTTCACTGCTTGGAGCAGTATATTCAGCAAAGGAAAGCAGCACTTTGCGTTGCACGCATTAGTGAAAAGATTATGGGAATTAACTAATATTAACATATTGTAAGGGGAAATTAGGCTGTTTGATTTTAATTAAGATTAATAGTTAACTTTAGGGGAGGACGTTAATGTGCAAAACAACCAAATTAATAATAAAAAGAGGCATATGATTCTGGCGCTGCTATTTTTAGGATGGTGCTTGTCTTATCTTGATAGGATGGCAATGAATGTTGGGATTGTGGAAATTGCAAAAGATTTTAATCTTAGCCCTTCTGTTATGGGGGTTGTGCTGAGTAGTTTTTTTGCTGGCTACGCTTTAATGCAATTGCCTGGCGGCTGGCTTGCTGATAAATTCGGATCCAGAAAAGTAATTGTCATTGCTATTTTGTTTTGGTCAATATTTACCGTTTTGACAGGGATGGCTTGGTCCCTTATGTCTATGATTATGATTCGGTTTATGTTCGGTCTAGGAGAAGGCGCATATCCTGCAGCAAGCTCCAAAGCAATCGCGGATGTTTTTCCTAAAGCAGAGCGAACTAGTGCTCAGACAATCATGATGTCCTCGAATTCACTTGGCGGAGTGATTGCTCCTTTAATTGCTACACCGTTGCTTGTGTGGATTGGCTGGCATAATCTCTTTATCACCATAGGTATATTAGGTATTTTCGTTGCAGCTTTACTTTGGTATTATTTAAGCCCGAAAAATATGCAGGTCGAAACAGTCGAAGAAGAAACGGTTCAAAAAGCTTCTTTTAAAGATGTTTTAAAAATTCGGACAAGCTGGCAGTTGGCTATTATGTGGTTTGGAGTAAGTACAGTCGTATGGGGACTTATTTCATGGATGCCTCCTTATCTTGTAAATGTGAGAGGTCTTGATTTGATGTCTATGGGGATGCTGACGTCAATTCCTGCACTTGCTGGGGCTGTCGGTGTTATTATTGGCGGACAACTTATTAAGTCTTTATTAAGCGGCAAAGAAAAATATCTTGCAATTGTAAGCTTTATCATCATGATTGCATCTCTTTATTTGTTATTCAACGCACCGTCTGTTTCACTAGTTATTACGTATCAAGCTATATGTATGCTTTTTCATGGCCCAATTGTAGCCATCATATTTAGCCTTCCGCATAAAATGTTCCCAAAGAACGTGATTGGGTCTACATTTGGGATGATCAATCTTGGCGGAATGATTGGGGCATTCCTTGCACCAATGGTTATGGGCTATTTAATTGAAGTTTTTAATGGATTATATGTATCCGCATTCATGTATATCATTGCCTGTGCTGTTTTAGGTATCTTTGCGGCAGCGGGGCTTATAACGAAAAAGAATCTTTCAAGCGAAGCTCATGAGGGGACTCGCGACGAAACAGTTATATAATTAAGTAAATTCACGTTTGTTCAGAGGCTGGGTGTTTGTCCATTTTGATAAAAAGTCTAAAAACTCATAATGTACCTAGTAAATCGCATTGATTATGAAGTTCCTGATCAGGGTCTAATTTTAGTATAGTAAGTGAACCAGCTTTATTTAATCTTCCGCAAACAGGCGCACTTCTTAAGTAAGAAGGCGTCTTCTTTTTATAAGAATAAAGCCAGTGGGTTTGCGGAAAGAGGGGATTTCCATTTTAGTATAGTTGAAGATTTATTTTTTGAGATTATCTTGAAATTAATCTGTAAATGATAAATAAAACA
>DATMFE010000066.1:0-10393 GCA_035556295.1 Ureibacillus sp. | reverse complement strand
TTTTCCAACATGGTGACAACTTTTTTCTCGTCTACTTCATTTTTCTTCTTCTGCACATATCCAAGGGATGAAATGATGTCTGTTAGCTTGCCTCGAACCGTTGGATACGAAATCCCCAGTTCCTTTTCAACTTCTTTGATATTCCCTCTGCATGTTAAAAATACTTCCACAAAATGAAGTTGATCCTTTGATAATGATGCTAACTTAGATAATTCAAACTCATTTTCAATCGTAGTGTGACAATGAGAGCACTGCAACTTTGTGATTTTCAATGTTTTACTGCAGACAGGACAATTTGTGATTACTTTATAAGCCATAATGAAATTCCTTCCTTTTAGTTGATTCGATTATACAACAAGGAATTGAAAATATAAATAATAAAATTTTAATTTTACCAAATTAAAAATTAATAATATTAATTATTCATTTAATATTATTAATTTTTCATTCGATTATTATATTTACCATAATGGTTGAACTTGTAGACATCTCTCTCTTAGTTAAAATACCCAGTTGCATAATAGCACGATTACTTAGACTTTGAGATGCTGATTAAGAATCCATAGTCCAACTGACGATGATTCAGCAGTCATTAGCATTGATGTATTATTTAACGATTCAGAACTTGAAAACTTAGATTTTCAAACAACTTT
Organism: Ureibacillus sp.; assembly: GCA_035556295.1. GTDB lineage: Bacteria > Bacillota > Bacilli > Bacillales_A > Planococcaceae > Ureibacillus. The sequence continues at coordinate 9,740 of DATMFE010000066.1, read as the reverse complement.
ATTGTTATATTTCTCAAAAGAAAAGGCGCTCATAAAGTATTATACTTTTATGAACGCCTTTTCTTTTGAGAATATTCAAATATGGTTATTTCTGTTTAATATCTTCTAGTACTGTATACTTTTTATGTTTTAATTTACTAATAAAATATCCTATTAGTCCTCCAATGATAGCTGGAAGTACCCAACCTAGACCGATACTATATAACGGCACATATTGATTAAAGAAATCATCGACACTCTGAAATTGAAAACCAGCTATAGTAAGTCCATCAAATAGACTAATAATAAATGTGAATAGCAAACTGATTTGATAGACCTCCCGCTGACCATTAAATAATGAATGTAAGAAGGTTAAGGCAATCAGCACGATAGCAAGTGGATAAATCACTGTTAAGACAGGCTCTGAAATAGTGATAAGCTGTGTTAAACCAATATTAGCAACCATCGCACTAAAAATTGATAACACAATCGTAACGGCTTTATAAGAGATTTTAGGAAATAGACTATGAAAGAATGATGAACAAGCTGTCACTAGGCCAACACTTGTTGTTAAGCAGGCCACTGTTATAAGAAGGCCTAAAAGTACATTACCATATGAACCAAAGTAATAGTGGGAAACACCCGCTAGAACTTCTCCCCCATTATCTAAATATCCAAGTTTCCCTACGCTTGATGCTCCCATATAAGCAATCGCTGTATAAAAAAGAACGAGTATGATTGCAGCGATTCCTGTTGCTTTAATACAAACACTCATAATTTGTTTCTTGGTCGTAGCACCTTTCTCTTTAATCGCATTAATGATAATAATACCAAAAACAAAAGAAGCTAAGGTATCCATTGTCAAATATCCTTGTTGAAATCCTTTAAAAAATGGATAAACTTGATAATCAGGTATAGGTGCTTGAAAATGAGCGATAGGAAAAATAAAAGCAATTATTACTAGGATACCTATAAAAGTTAATTTGATTGGCGTTAAGAATTTTCCAACAATATCAACAATTTTAGATGGATTCAAAGACAAAATACACGTTAATCCAAAGAAAATAACGGTAAAAATTAATAAAGGCACAGAATCCCCATTTTGTGATAAGAAGGGTTTGACGCCAATTTCAAATGATACAGTCCCTGCCCTAGGAATTGCAAAAAAAGGACCAATAGATAAATATAAAATTATTGTAAAAACAATACCATATATCGGATGAACACGACTAGCTAACGACTGTAAATTATCTTTACCCGAAAATCCAAAAGCCAGAATACCAATCAATGGTAAACCGACACCCGTAACTAGAAATCCAGCATTGGCCACCCAGATATTTTCCCCGGCAGATTGACCGAGCATAGCAGGAAAAATGAGGTTACCTGCCCCAAAAAATAATGCAAACAGCATTAAACCGATAACAATAATATAAGATGTTGGAAATTTTCCCGACATAGTTGTCCCCCACACGTTCACTTTAAGTAATTAAACTTTTTCGAATTTTCTATACCGAAATATTATATTACCAAAACTAAAGCAAAGCAACCTTTAAATACTGATTACGCCTTAGATTGGATAAATACCCCCAAATTTAAAGAGTATGAAATTAGTCTTCTTACTTAATTATTAAAAAATCTACAAATACAATTTTTGACCAATTTAATTCATATTTTGGTCATCCCCCACTCTCTCCGATATCACTCTTATGGCCAAAACACCAAAAACCGCTGGCGCTCAGAGCTTCAACGGTTTCAAGCTATTAATACATTGTCATGTATTGATGGGTGAACTTGTCTATTAAACATATATGATGTTGGAAATGAGCAATGTAGCAGAATGAGAAACTCTTATATGATAAAGGTTTCAAGCACTTCTACATATTGAACTAGCAATAAGAAATATATAAATATGGAAAAGAAAAAATAATTGAGTTTCATGAGCATCTATCTTTCGGGGAGATAGGTGCTCATGAAACTCAATTTATTATCTTTCAACACCTGATACAGAACAATCCCCACTCGATTAATCACATCTTCATCTTGTTCATGAAATCCAGCCTCATTAAAACATGCATGCAGCATTTCATGAACCAATGTTTGTTCTTTCTTATTCTCAGACATGCCGATTTTAATCTTAATAGTTGATTTCTGATATACGCACGCACCCATTACACTAGGATCATCATCTATTTCTTCAACTTCTTGTATTTGATAATCGATACGGGCTACTTTAATTTTATTTGGAAGCATTTCGTCCTCTCTTTTTAGACAAAACAAAAGCACCCTCGAAAGGACGCTTTTTAAATATTACCCGCTTCTTTATTGTTGTCGTATTCAACGAGAAGTCGAGCTGTTACTGCTGCATTAATAATAATAATAGTTTCGGCTAGTTTTTCTATTTTATCATCACCTAAACCTCGTATATATTTTTCTATTTGTTCGTTAGCTATTTCGATAGCCCTGCTCTGGATAAGTTCTAATTTTTCCGTATCCATTTTATATCACCACACTTTCGTCTGCTTAATTCTACAAAGGGAGATGACTTGCTGCGAATAGCTCAAATTATTCACGACACATCACTCTATTCAAAACTATATACACTTGTTACATATTTTGACGAGGTGTATTCTTTAATTCGTTATCCACCTTAACCCCCTGCATCTTTAAGCATCTTGGGAACTTGCACACCCACGTCATTCCATTTACTTTGTTCACCCATATGCATGATTCGCATTTATTCATGGCTTTCACCTCAACAAAAAAAAGCACCCCGGAAGATGCTTCATTTCCATAAATCGCGTAATACAATTTTTTTATAAATACTTTCGTAATCCTTCATACATTCTTCTTTCGAATAACCACCAAAACCAATTCTGTAGTAATTCACTAAAAGCTCAGCAAACTTCTCTTTAGCTTCTTGTTCTGACATGTTTTTGACATGCTCTATAATTTTATCTAATGTTTGTGACACAATAACAACTCCCTTCTCCTACTTATTTCGAAAAGAAAAGAGATTTCTTTAAAAAAACATGAAAAAACAATTTTATTTATGTTTGTCGTATCTATAATTGCTGGTATCATAGTTTAAGTTGAATAAACGAATGAAGGTGATCTCATTTGCCTGAAGAAACTCAAAAAATAAAGGGACATGATACAAAAGTATCGTTTACGATTATAAAGAACATCCTGATATAATTAGTGGCCGTTACAGTATGACGAAATCTATTTAATCAGTTATATAATAAATCAATAAGTTAATTCCGATTGTCGCTATGACCGATGCTTCTACACAAATTAAAACATTTTTCACGATTGTCACTTTTTCTTTCATTCCATAAAAAACGCACCCGTAAAGGATGCGAATAGGGGGATATACTTTCTAAAGCAGACACAAAGCAAGAGAGGCCAAGAATCTGTACATAGTTTTATTCCGCTTTAATAAAAAGGGATTCTGTTTATGTCTGCTTTACAAAGAATATAAAGGTGGGGCAGTATGAGCGGCTGCCCCTCGCTAGTAAAAAGAGTATAGAGAAAATGGGCTTTGATAGTGTTATAATCAATAAACAATCGCCTAAATCCCTTTCATCTAGTTTGACCTTATCCAAGGCTTCAGGTACTTAGTACGCTTGTACTTGTTTATTTTGGTACTATCATCTTACTACGTTTTATAAGCCCTAAAGTGCAATGTTCTTAAAGTGGTTTTCGCTTTTTCACTAACTAGCTCATGATTGCTTATCTTCACTAAGATAGAGATCAACATTTTCAAGTAATTGTTGATACGTTATGCTCCCTTGTTCATGAAGCATTAAGTAATTATGAATAACGGAGTCATGCTTCGCTCTTTCGGTAATTTCGTGACTAACTTCTTTCAAAGTCTACACCCTTTCTAAATATATTTATCGCGCATTTTCTGGTACCATTTATCTCCATCCCAACACTTCTGCAACAGCTTGAACAATTTGATCTCGCCAATTAAAGGCTTGCCTTCTGCTGATATGTAACTCTGCAGCAATCCCTTCCCACGTTTTCGTTTGTGGCTTTGTCCAATACTTCAGTCGAATAAGCTTTTTATAATCGTCATTTATAACGTTATATACTTTCTCAATAGCTTCTGCGATTTCTTCCAGGTTATTCAACTTTTTATGAGTTGCTAACCTTACCCCTATTTGTTCTGTAGGAGAAGAAAGCAACCAACTTCTTCCATCCCCAACATTCTCATCGGCATTCTCTTTCGTGAACATAATATTATTTCTTACAAACTGGATTTCTTTCAATGTATCATGATAGCTATATAACTCAGATTCTATATACTTAAAAGTTGCCTTTTTTAATTTTGTTGTAGTTTTCAAATAATATCCTCTTCGTTTACCACAAAAATTGAAATCGGACAATTTGATTCCAGGGATTAAAATAAAAAAACAAAAAAGGACTCCAAACAACGCTTAACACGTCATTCAGTGTCCTCCAGTGAGCTATTGGGGTTATTTCACCGATTATATTTATATTTGGAATGTTAGATTCAAGCTTACAAATATCATATTGCACATTATTATAATCATTTTGTGTAACAATTAACACTTTATGTAGCCCTGATTTCGAGTTTTTCAAGTATTCACTAAATAGTGGTAATAACCTTTTCTTTTGTTCCTTACATGTAGGTGGGAAATCTCCTTTTCCGTCTAATACAATTATTAAAATACCTCGATATCCTTCATCACGTAACCATTTATCAGCTTGAAACATTTCTCCAATATTGACTTTTCGATCACCTGTAGAAGAAGATTCAATTATAATAGCTTTTCCAGAAGTACTATTAACAGCAACTACATCTGGATTGTATTTACCAGATAATTTGATTCTTTGATATCCTTTTCCAAATTTATGTTTTAATTCTTTGAACTTACTATCTTCCACTAAAAATCTTCCCCTTCATCGAACTTAACTTGTTTCACCTTCCCCTGATGCGTAATAATCTTCGTCTCACCATGTTCTGGCAAACGAGTTAATCGAGCCTTACCATCGCAAACAACAAAGCTCCCTTTTTAACTCATTATATCAACTTCCAGTCTCATGGAACTAGGATTTATATCAATATTTTGTAATCTCATAAAAAGATTCCCCCTTAATGTGGTAAAATAATAGTAGTTAAGCAAAGAGGAATCTCTAATTGTTCCCCGTTGGTAGACAGGGAATTTCTTATTTATACAAAACCCTTTTTCTTTCTTGCAGCACTAAAAAAAAGGAAAGCCAAGAGGATGGTAAACTAACCTTGTTTACCGTCCTCTTTTTTTGTTAGACCTCCACGATCTCAAACTCTTCAAAAGGCAAAGTATCTTTCGCTACCTTTAGCATAGACTCAGCCTTCCTTCTTGTTTCATGCTGCACTTCTTGACCGTATGTACCCGGTTCTGTCGAGAAGAACTTATAGCCTGATTTACCTCTTATAACAAACATAGAATCCCCCCTTTCGAATGGATTGTTATCTTTATCTTTTCTTTTCCTAACTTGATTTACCTTATACACTTTAATGATTTTCCCCATGTATCAATCATTTTTAAAAGCATACAGTAAATACAGAGCAAGGCATTTAGTCATCTAGATTAACACCAGTGAGCCTTGCTCCTTTCGAGTCTCTTCGAGCTGTGTGTTAAAATCATTTAAAATATTTAGAGTGTTTTTTAGCCAGTTCTTGCATTACTTTATTACTCCCCACTAAATCAGATAGGTTCTTAATATGTAATGATTCATCCAATAATTCTGTAACAGTTTTAAACTTTTCCTCTGCTTTATACTGTGCATATATCTCCGTTATTTTTGACATAATAAAAACCTTTCTTATTTCACTTTTTCTTCGAACTGTGCATTAATAATTTTGTTTATACAGTGGTTTTGAATAATAAAACTTTACTTAGTAGATAAAACTAAACTTATCTATCTTAATAAGAGAGGTTTAACAATGAAAAAACATAACCAAATAAATTTACTAAGAGCTTTATCTGTTATCGGTTTATTAATTTTTTTACCACTTATCAGGAAAAAACCATCTAAACACATGAATGAGTGGATAATTGTTTTCTTTATGAAGAGTTATATTTCATCATTTGTTGATACCATAGTAAACAAAAAAGGCTATGTTAAATATCCGATTAATCTCTTTAAAATTTTTGATATAAGTGTATTATTCAATTATCTAATCTTTCCGTTGACTTGTGTCTATTTCAATCAACTAACTAGAAAATCAAGTCTTCTTGGAATTATCTCCAAAACACTATTATTCAGCATTCCTATGTCCTTAGCTGAAGATTGGTTACAGAAGAATACTAAATTAATTAGTTATAAAAAAGGTTGGAATTCCTTTATAAGTTTTACCTCTATTTCAATAACTTTCTTACTAGTTAGAGGGATAATGGCTATAATCCGTTTGGCTAATACAAGAACCTAAAAAAATTGGGTAATGGTTAAACAATCTTTAGTCTCTTTCGTACCCTCTATTACGGCACCCTTTTATGTCGCAGTTTACTGCGTATTTCCGTTCAATATTGTTTTTTGTAATCTGTCAACCAATAAATTCAAAAATGGCTTGAAGCAAATATCGTGGCTGCAATTTAAAACTTTTGATTTGTTTAGATACGAGTAGCTATTTTAGCTACTCACAATATTTACCTTCAGCGATGCTATCGAACTTACGGCCATCTACTATGACCTTCTTATTGCCGTATTTCCCGGCCATTATTCCATTCCCCCCACTCCATCACTTCCATCATCATCTTGCAGTGAGGGCATGTCTTTTTAGGCACGACCTCGCTTAGTAACTCTTCAACACATAGTCTTTGCAGATGTATTCAAACATGTTTAAGCTGACATCTCTTTTTAATATCCGTACTCAATAACCTCGTCACCATAATCACTAACGGCCTTATCGTAATAGTTATAAAAATCTCCTACAGTATCGAAACGATCTAACGCCCATTTCTTATCACCTCTGTATAACAAACCGTTCTGAATTGAGCTGCACCGTTAAGATGCCAATAAATTATGCAAAGCGGATTACTGTTAAACCCTACCATTCTTTTAAACATCTTTCTCCCCCTATCTACCTTTTTTTAATCGATAATCCTCACCTTCGGCCTCTACTAAAAAATCATCGTTACATTAAAGAGAGAGAATTCATACGCTGTATTTACCCTCGAAAGTAACATCTACGGCCGCCATGCTGGATTTTTAACTGACCAATTAATCTTACTCAATTTAGTGACCTCTTCTTCCCAATTCGAACTTTTCTTTTTTTCTTAGTTATACCAGCAATCATAGAAGATCCACATTGCGAGCACTTTAAGATTCCAGTTAAAGTATGCCGAACCATATATATTATTTATTAAGCCTATGCTGATAGGCTATTCGCATGTAAGGCCGGCCATAGAAAGAATCACAAAAATCAATTGATTGCCTCCTAAAGGCATTTAATTTCTCATAATCAGTTTCTATTTGCGTCACTTCCCAAATATTACCACAAGAGTTTCAAAAGCTTTATCGTTTATTTTTAAAATTCAAGCTAATGTAAAATCCTCTCGACATTTTAAAATAGTTTGCAGTTACTTATGATAGGCTTCACCGAGCCTAATATTATAGTCAATAAAAACATAATTACTTCAACCTCCATTCCATAATTTAGATTAATTATTAGATAAAAATTAAGCAGCCCCCTTCAACTAACCTATTCCATAGTTAAAGAAGGAAAATAAAAAAGAGCTAAAAAACAGCTCTTTTCTTTTAGCTCAAAATAGAACATACACTCCCACTAAATTAAGCTAGAGGTTCAAAAATTCCAACACGTCAATGATATGTTTACGTGCTGTGGAACGTATCGAGTTTATAAAAAAGAAGATATGCATACGTTTACACACCCCTGAAATTTTCAAAAAATTGAATCTGTTAATTTATAATGTTGATAATCTAATAAGAGAAAAAGGACCTGCTTTAGGTCCTTTTTTCTGGATTCCTATTGAACAATCGCGCCCGATTCTTGAATAGTGGAAAATGCGAAAAAGCTGCAAAAAATAACACCTTAGTTATTGTACTAAAGACTCCCTATATTAGTAAAAGCATAAGACTTATCGGTTTATATTTGTATAGCTTAATTGTAAAATAAAGGTAGCATGATAAAACGAATTAATGGAAGGAAGTGCCCGCCTTGGATCAAAAGTACGTAGGTCATAATTTGTTACAATCTGTACCGTTTGGAAATGAAATGTTAGCAAGCCGGTTAGTGATGGCCCCAATGACAAGAAACTTTTCGCCGGAAGGTGTCCCAGGGGAAAATGTTGCACAATATTACCGCAAACGTGCAGAGAATGGGATCGGACTCATCATAACTGAAGGGACAGCGATCAACCACCCAGCTGCAGTAGCAAGCGCCGATATTCCCCGTTTTTATGGTGAGGACGCCTTAAATGGCTGGTCAAATGTAGTTACTGAAGTCCACCAAGCAGGTGGCAAAATCATTCCACAATTATGGCATGTAGGTGCAGCACGAAAAGCAGGCAGTGTACCAAATATTGACTCACCTCCTGTGAGTCCGTCTGGATTTACTTTAAAAGGCCGCAGAAATGAGAAAATAAAGGCTTTAACGAAAAAAGAAGTCACTGAAATGATTGATGCATATGCCGAAGCTGCATCAAATGCTAAGCGCATCGGATTTGACGGAATTGAATTGCATGGAGCGCATGGATACTTAATTGATCAATTTCTTTGGGAAGTAACGAACAAGCGTAAAGATGAGTATGGTGGGAATCTAGGAGAGCGAACGAAATTTGCGGCAGATATTGTTCGTGCTTGCCGGAAAGAAGTTGGGCCTGATTTTCCGATTGTCTTCCGTTATTCACAATGGAAAGGAAGCGATTATGAAGCTAAATTAGCTAAGAACTCTAATGAGCTTGAACAATTGCTTACCCCCTTGGTTGATGCTGGCGTAGATATTTTTCATTGCTCTACAAGACGAATATGGGAACCTGAATTTAAAGATGAAGATCAATCTTTAAACTTAGCTGGCTGGACTAAACGAATTACTAAAAAACCAACGATTACGGTCGGTTCTGTCGGGATTAATCGCACATATTTGAGCAATCAGGATAATGATAATTTCACAATTGAAGACAATCTCAAAATTATAGATGAAAAAATCAAAGCAGGCGAATATGACTATGTAGCAGTCGGCCGTGCATTGTTAGCTGATTCAGAATGGGCAGTAAAACTCAAAAATGGTAAACTTGATCAAGTATTGCATTACACTAAGGAATCCGAGAAACACCTGTTTTAATTACATGTAAGAACACGCATCTTTTCAGTTTGCAACTAAACATCTTCAGTAATTACAGTGAAGTGTAATCTTTGTATATAACTCCAATAGGGTCCTGCAGGACCCTATTAGAAATAACCGGAGGTTGTATAAAGTATCACTTTATTCCGGAAAATGGCCCTTAAATGAAAAATGAGCACTTATCCTTGTTCAAGGATAACGTCCTTTAATGGAATAACTATAAGAAGTTCTCAAACCTAAAATCACTTAATTCTTCTTTAACTAACGCACTCCGATAGTTTCTTTTTTTCTTATTTTAAATAATTTTTTCTTGTTCCATATCTCTTCCGGTAAATGAATTTTCTTAAATCAACATCTTTTAAATTACCGTCATAACACAAAAAGAGTAAAGATTGAAACTTCTTAAAATTCTCCATGACAAAAAGAGCGAATTCTTTTCGTTCGC
>DATMFE010000065.1:0-2515 GCA_035556295.1 Ureibacillus sp. | reverse complement strand
TATGTACTTTAATGAAGAGGCTATTAAATGTAGAAGATAAAATCCTTAAAAAATCGTGTCTACTCTATTTGATCTAAAAAGAAGCGAATGATTATTTAAAGTGAGGGGCGAAGTAATGAGTATACAGGGAGTTATTTTGGGCCTTACTGTTTTGTTATCTGGAACACATATAGATGTTCAAGAGACCCATCCGATAATGAAATTTGAAGAAATAAATGCTCAACAAGTTTCGGTATCTAGCAAGCTGTCTCCGAAACAAGCGAAGGCTGTCATTGGCAAAAAAGCAACAGCAACAGTTGAGGCTATTAAAAACAAAAATATGCAACAATTAAAAACTATGATTCATCCTGATAAGGGAGTTAGGTTCTCGCCCTATACGTATGTGGACAAAAAATCTGACCTTGTATTTAAGCCTTCTCAAATAGGAAAGCTCCCAACCAGCAAGACCGTTTACACATGGGGGGCATACGATGGCTCAGGTAATCCAATCAAGGCGACGTTTAATCAGTACTACCGTAAATTTATTTATGACCACGATTATAAAAATATGAAAAAAGTCGGGTATAATCAAACGATAGGGAAAGGAAATACGGTTAACAATATTCGTAAGGTGTACCCAAACTCCATCGTGGTTGAATATTACTTTGGAGGCACTAAGAAATACAGTGGTATGGATTGGTCCAGTTTGAAGCTAGTTTATGAGAAAAAAGGCAGCAAGTGGTACCTTGTAGGTATTGTTCACGATGAATGGACGATTTAACATATTAGGTAGAAATCCTTCAATACACATACTTAGTAGTAGGACTGTTAAAATACTCTTTCTTGAATCAGAATAAGATGGAATACCTGATGCAGTGAATGTCGCAGTTTAGTTTAAGTATATTCCTTTACAAAGTTATAGAAAAAGCCGATTATAGTATATTGTAAAGGTCTTCTGAATTAGCTATGAGGGGGATTTCATAGTAAATATTGCAGAAAAAATAATCTTTATTGTGGGGGCATCAAGTGAAATTGGTGAAGAAACGACTAAGAAACTCGCACAAGAAAGAGCAAAATTAGTCATTGCAGTGCGTCGTGAGGATTGCTTGAAAAATCTATTTTTATTTGTAGTAAATATTAAGAGGTGGTTTTCTATTAATTAGTAACGGAAATCTCTATTTTATCCTTTTTATGAATATCTTCCGTTCCGGCATCTAAAGCAATCTTGTAATATGAACATTTATGTTCGATAAGTTCCATTGTTTTTTTTAGTTCTTCCATCTGTGCTTCTACAAGTGCTTTTCGTTCCATGAACATTTCATATCTTTGTTGCAACGTGGAATCCCCACCAGAACACCAATCAATGAAATTTTTAATTTCCTTAATAGGCATCCCAGTGGCTTTCAGACATTCAATCACTCTTAAAGCACCGATATCGGATTCCTTAAACAATCGTGTTCCGCTAGATGTCCGTTCTACAAAAGGCATAAGTCCCTCTTTGTCGTAGTAACGCAAGGTATATACGGTAAGATTCAATTCTTTTGCCACTTCGCTGATAGAATATGTCTTCATCATTCATCTACCTTTCTTAATGATATAGACTTCGAGTTAACTCTATGTTGTGAAGGGATTTTATCACGGCATTTTTTGGATGTCAAAGTCGTCTTATAGTGAAAGTAGAAATTGGCTCTATTTAAAAAATGTAGTTAGCTATAGGCTAGGTTGATAGATGGTATGGAATTTGTATAGCTAGGGAGATTTTCAAAAGAAATATAAACTAATTGCTTGACCTAGAGTTAACTATAGGGATTAACATAGTTTTGTAAGAGAAAAAAGTTGGGATAAAAATGAATGAAGGGGAATTGTAACTTGAGTTCTTCATTTATACCGGTATAAGCGCATTCTCTTGAAAAATATAAATTAATAGGAGGCTTTTTTTATGATAATTGCTAAAGCACGAGCTGTTGACGGTCCAGACAAATCGTTTCGAGCTGCTGAAATTAAACGACGTGATCTTGATTTGCATGATGTTCTAATTGAAATTAAATATGCAGGAATATGCCATTCTGACATCCATACTGCACACGGAGAATGGGGTCCAGTGAACTATCCGCTCGTACCTGGACATGAGATTGCGGGAATTGTCACGGATGTAGGAGCTGAGGTCACAAAGTACAAGGTCGGTGACCGTGTAGGGGTCGGATGTATGGTTGACTCCTGCGGCGAATGCGACAACTGCCGTAAAGGAGAAGAACAATACTGTCTTAAAGGAAATATCCCTACCTATGCTGGTGTTGACAAATATGGCGAGCCTACTCAAGGCGGCTACTCTACTCACATTGTTGTAACGGAGGGCTTCGTAGTCAGAATTCCTGATAGCATTGAGCTTGATGCCGCAGCACCATTACTATGCGCAGGTATTACGACATATTCTCCACTAAATCATTGGGGAGCTGGCCCAGGTAAGAAAGTAGCTGTTGTTGGTATGGGTGGACTTGGTCATATGGCTGTCCAAATTGCACATGCCATGGGTGCC
>DATMFE010000064.1:0-2545 GCA_035556295.1 Ureibacillus sp. | reverse complement strand
AGCCCACGTTTCAACCATGAAACGAGCATCGAGCGCTTCCATACAATCTTTATATCTCAGTTGGGTAATATAAGTTCCTTTACGCGGCAATATTTCAATTAAACTTTCGTGAACTAATTGATTGATGGCCTCTTTGACTGGAGAGCGACTTACTCCAAATTTCTCTGCTAATTGATTAATATCGAGCTTTTCACCAGGAGCAAATACTCCACTAATAATTTCTCCTCGAAGAACCCTGTATACTTGTGTTGCTAGGGCAGAGGTTTCAATTATATTATTCACAGCAGAACCTCCTGTTACTTTAATAGTTTAAGATATACCATTCTATATAAATGATCAGTAGCGTTGCAGTACATTTTGAATATTATGGTGACTTGTGGTCGAATAAATTTTCTGAGTTACTGACAAAGCTCTTTGAGAAATAAAACCATTCCTCTTTGACAATCCGGCAAATATTTCATGTAACGCTAGTAATAAATTATAGGTGACTATATTAAATGGAGTCAATTTCTTATTTGTTATGAATATGAGAAAAAATGTTAATAAAATAATTGACTAACTATTAAGAAAACCATAACATATAAATGTAAAATGTAAAATGTGAAATGTTACATTTTATGGAACGGATTTAAAGACAGTTAATGATGCATCTACATAAAGTTTGTTTTAGAGAAAGAGGTTCTTTTAATAAATAAAGATTACGTAATTACTTTAACTAAATTAATAGATGAAAATAATTAGCTTAAAGTAAAAGGGAACAATTCTTCGTTTTCTCCATCTATATCCTAGTTTTAACAACTATCAAACAATCTATTTAAAAAGATAGGATACCTTTTAGTACAGGTTCAATTCGAAAGATAGAGGTAAGAAGCTTGTTAGTTTATTGGGGAATTCAGGTGGTTGGTTTGACCAATCTGTTAGATGCTGCAGCTACTGATAGCTTATCAGAAAGATAAATAGAAGAATCATTACGAAAACAACATAAAACGTAGAATAAGGGGATGTTAGAATGGCGACAGTAACAATACAAGCAGAAGAAGCTAAACAATTAGTTATTAAGAAGCTAGTAGAAGCAGGATTAAATGAGGGGCACGCAGAGAAAGTCGCGGAGGTTTTGGTCCATGCAGATCTTAGGAATGTGAATTCCCATGGTGTATTGCGAACAGAGCATTATGTAAACCGTTTACAGGCTGGCGGAATTAACCCGGATGCACAAATTTTCTTCCAGTCGACCGGACCCGTAACGGGGATTGTTGACGGGGATGATGGATTTGGGCACGTTATTGGGGATGTTGCCATGGATCATGCAATCGAAATGGCCCGCAACAATGGAGTGGGTATGGTAACGGTTATGAATAGCAGCCATTGCGGAGCCTTAAGCTATTTTGTTCAAAAAGCTGCAGATGCGAAGCTAATCGGGGTGGCGATGTCACACACTGATAAAATCGTTGTTCCATTTGGAGGGAAGACATCGTTTCTTGGAACCAATCCCATTGCTTATGGAGTACCTGCAAAAACAAAGAAACCCTTGATTCTTGATATGGCGACATCCAATGTGGCACTGGGTAAAATCCTTCAGGCACGTGAAGAAGGAAAGGAAATTCCAGAAGGATGGGGAGTCGATGAAAATGGCGCTTCCGTTACAGATCCAAACAAAGTCGTTGCGCTCTCTACTTTTGGAGGTCCAAAAGGTTACGGCTTATCTGTAATTGTTGATGTTTTCTCAGGGTTATTAGCAGGTGCCGCATTCGGTCCACATATTGGAAAAATGTATGATGATCTTGATAAAAAACGAAAGCTCGGTCACTATTTCTGTGTCATTAACCCTTCCTTCTTTACGGATATAGATCTGTTTTTAGAGCAAATGGACCGAATGATGGAAGAGCTTCAGCAGGTTCCGCCAGCTCCAGGGGTTGATCGCGTATATGTACCGGGAGAAATTGAGCAGCTGCATGAAGCAAGAAACCTTGAACAAGGTATCACAATTGCATCAAGTGTGTATGAATTTTTACAAAAGTAGATGGAGACATGTAAGTGATTTAAATATGTAAAGCCAATGAGCTTGTCACTTAAGAAGTAGAAATACCTTAGATTGTTATCAGTTATGATGGAGAGCGTAATGCTTGTCGTAAAGGCGGCTAAAATGTGCGCGAAACTTTGTCTGTTTATGGTGTACATGAAGATGGCGGGCTGAGGGAATTCGTCTTTTGTTTCCTTCAGTTTTGCCCTGTGTAAAAAACTATGAATAGTGTCAATGAAACGCATTAATATGTTTTAATCCATTTTAATCAACCGAATTATTGAATGGGTTTGGAGGAGTATAATACAGTGAAAATTCAGCTTGCCTTGGATCGCTTATCAATTGAGGAAGCCATTCAGATCACACGAGAGGTAGAAAAATCAATTGATCTAATCGAAGTCGGAACATCATTAATCAAAGAGTTTGGCATGAACGCTGTATCAAAGATCAGAGAGGCCTTTCCAAATAAAACAATTGTAGGGGATATAAAAACAATAGATAATGCGATATATGAATTTGATCTTT
>DATMFE010000063.1:0-2383 GCA_035556295.1 Ureibacillus sp. | reverse complement strand
CGCGCACGTAATGTTCGAACGCGATGTAGATTACATTGTTATCGATGACAAAATTCAACTTGTTGATATGTTTACCGGTCGAATTATGGAAGGTCGTACTTTGTCTGATGGATTACACCAAGCTATTGAGGCAAAAGAAGGCGTGTCCATTACTGAAGAGAACAAATCGCAAGCACAAGTAACGATTCAAAACTATTTCCGTATGTACCCTAAATTAGCAGGGATGACAGGAACTGCAAAAACTCAAGAAAAAGAATTCCTTGAAGTGTATGGGATGCGTGTAATTCAAATCCCTACAAATAAGCCAAAGATTCGTATTGACCAACCAGATATCATTTTCGAAACAACTCATGCGAAATACCAATTCGTAGCTGAAGAAACAAAAAGAAGACATGAAAAAGGTCAGCCTATTTTAATAGGTACAACTTCCATTTTACAATCTGAGAAAGTTGCTAAATATCTTGATAAGTTCAAGCTACAATATCAATTGCTAAATGCGAAAACTGTCGAGCAAGAAGTGGAGTTAATTTCTGAGGCTGGACAAAAAGGACGTATTACGGTAGCAACAAACATGGCTGGTCGTGGTACAGATATCGTTCTCGGCAAAGGTGTTGATGAGCTAGGTGGACTTTACGTAATCGGAACTGAAAAACATGAGAGTCGTCGTATTGATAATCAATTACGTGGACGTTCTGGACGTCAAGGTGACCCTGGTGAGAGTCGTTTTATCCTTTCACTTGAAGATGATATGTTCCGCAGATTCGCCAAAGACGATGTAGAGAAATTCGTAAAGAAAATGGTTGTTGACGAAACAAAACGCATTCAAAATCCTGAAGTGGCAGAACTGATTAATCGTACACAAAGAATTGTTGAAGGCGCACACTTCTCTATGCGTGAATACAACTTAAAATTAGACGATGTAATCAACGACCAACGTCGAGTTATTTATTCATTACGTGATAGCATTTTAAAACGAGAAGATTTAATGAATCATATGAAAAAAATGCTTGATGAAACAATTGACTTTGCAGTACGTGATAATGCACCTGAAGAACTCGATGCATTAGATTGGAACTTCAAACAAATTGAACAAACATTAAATTCACTTTATTTATCACCAGTTGAACTTAACCGTGATGTAAATAAAGTGAAACAGATCTTCGAGCAAATTGAACCAGGTAAATCCGAGCTGATGGATTACATTAAACAATTTGAAGATAATGAACAAATTATGGATTTTATTCCAAGAGTTATGTTAACCTTTATTGATAGTATGTGGGTAAAGCATTTAGAGCAAATGGCGCATTTAAAAGAAGGAATTGGTTTGCGTCAATACCAACAAGAAGACCCAATGAGAATCTACCAACGTGAAGGACTAGAATTATTCGGTAAAAACTATCAAGAACTTCGCCGTTCAATGATTGAAAGATTAGTCTTCTTCATGAAATCGTTAAAAGAAACAAATCAGGGGGAATAGTAAATGGGCTTATTTGATTTATTTAAAAAGACCGACAAAGTTGGAAAAGATAGTGCCATTGATTCAACAGAAATTATGAAAGATGGCGCAAAAAGTAATAGCCAAAAACAAGTGGTGACAAAGCTTTCTTACCATCCTGATTGGCAAGTACCACAAGAACAAAAGTACATTTTTAACTTCTTAGCAAATGAATTAGAACCTTTAAAACCAAACCAGCTATCACTAGCTGCCATTAATATTGATGTGAATCCTTCGAATGGAGCTTGGGAAGTGAAAGCATTTCTTCGCAGTTCTTTACCTAAGGAAATAGAACTCGGTGAAATGGGACTATTTTTACTTGATAAAGAAGACAAAGTCATTGCTTCTAAAACATTTGACCTTAAAGAACTTGGTTCTATACCTGCAGAAAGTGCGCGTCCTTGGGTATTTACTTTCGAAAAAAATACACTTCAAGTGGATGAATTACCTGAAGAAGGCTGGAAAATTGCCTTTAATTTAATTTCCTTACGTGGACATCAACTTGACCTTGATGACTCATGGAAAGGTAAATTATCAGAGGAACAAATTAAACAATTAGAAAATGTCGTAAAAAGCCTTCCAAAGCTAGAAAAAACAGAAGTAAACTTTACTGGCTTCCAAATCAAATTGTTAGAGGACAGCGGTTTAGCTGTATCTATCTTGTTACGTAATGGTAATGAAAAAACATTAAGTCTAGAACAATTGCCACTAGAAATTTTAGATGCAAATCAAAAACTAGTTGCAAAAGGATTCTTCAAATTAGATCCAGCCCTTACAATTCAACCGGATTCAACAAAACCGTGGACATTTATCTTCCCTAAAGAAATGGTCAATGTAGAAGGCGCCGATTTAAGAAGTTGGACAGCCCGTGTAGTTCAATAAATGATA
>DATMFE010000062.1:0-14424 GCA_035556295.1 Ureibacillus sp. | reverse complement strand
GTATTAGTGAACAAGTCGTCTCATACAAACAGGACCAACAACACGACTTACAATTACAAATGGGCATCAGCGTAATGGTTCATACAATTAATGGAGAAATCTAAGCTCCATTCAATGAGTAAGATGATCTGGCAAGGCAGCCATCAGTGGGGATGAGTGAGTGATCCCTGCTGGTGGTTGTTTTTTATTTATTGGATAAAGTTGTGCGCGTATAAGTGATTACTGAGTGAGTGTTTGTGTATGAAAAACCCATCAAAATGGTCTTCATAAATTCCATGAAAGCCACTATCAGCAAAAAAATCCAAATAAATTAACCTTCATACAGTAGATGAAAACAACATTCACCTGAAAAACTAATCAAACTGGCCTTCATAAAATGAATGAAGACCACACCAAAAAGTAATCTGATCCGACTTGCCCCTTATAAGGTGATTGAACACAATTTCAAACTGGATTATCGCCTAAAATCCCTCTTGAATCAGCATCGAAAACCAAATTTCCGAACAAATCTACCAAACTTCTAAAAATATTTCTATTAATTTATCAATTCAATCCTTTTTTACTACGCAACTATTCTCTTAGAGTGTTACAATGACAATAATAGTGAGTTGTAAATGGTAGGTGTTGCATGGATGATAGATATTTTGTACGAATTTTTAAGAGCAATTGGTCGTTTATTTTTAAACCCAATCCTCTATTTAGCCATATTTATGGCAGTGATGATCGGATATAAACGAGTGAAAAATGAGAGAAGACATTTTCATATTCGAATTTTATCGGGATGGGCAGATGCAAAAGGATTGTTATTAGAAGGATTAATAATTGCTGTATGTATATCAGTTCTTTCTTTAGCAATAGGTTTAACGGTTCCTATGGAGCTTTTATATATTGTGACAGTAGTTAGTTTTTTAGGATTACTATTCTATGTTTTCCACCTACTTTCGCCGATTATCTACATAACATTAAGCGTATTAATTCTTATGTTGATGGACTGGCAAAACTGGTCGTTTAACATTATAGGGTTTGAATTTAGTGGGATTGTTGTTGAAGATGCCTTAGCTGTAACGATTACAATCCTAGTTGGTCTGTTATTAATTGCAGAAGGATTGCTAATTCGGAGAAAGGGTGCACACTATTCGTCACCGCGTTTTGAGCAAACGAAGCGAGGATTAAGAGCTGTTTCGTATTACAGTAAAAAGGTCTGGGTGTTACCAATCTTTTTAATTATACCTGGTGATGCCATTCAATCCTTCCTACCGTACTGGCCTCAATTCACCTTTGGGTCCATTGAATTTTCTATCATTCTATTTCCAATATTAATTGGATATCAGCAAATGGCACGTAAAACTTTACCGATTTATTTGTTTCCAAAGTTAGGGCGTGCAGTATTAATACTAGGAGAACTTGTCGTCATTGGTGGTTTAGTTGCTTATTTCGTGCCAATCATAGGGCTAGTTATTCTATTTGCTGGAGCTGTTTTAAGAATTGTCATTTCAGTCTATTACTTGTTGAAAGAAAGAAAAGATGTGTATGCTGTTTCACCTAAATCGAAAGGTGTAATGATTGCTGCCATCCTGCCAGTATCACCTGCGCAGAAAATGGGCTTGAAAGCTGGGGAAGTAATTTGTAGAGTAAATGGTGTTGAAGTGCATACAAAACAAGAGCTTTATGAGGCGTTACAAATTAATGCAGCCCATTGCAAACTCGAAGTACTTGATCATAAGAATGAGTTAAGATTAACTCAGCAGGTTGTCTATAGTAAAGATCATCATCAAATCGGGTTAATAGTAGCAGAATAGTTACGGAATTATCTCACAGGTTTAAAGGAGTCTTTTATGGAGTCAGTCATAGAAAAAGTAATACTAGCACTTTTTTTACCTGGTTTATTGGTCGTTCTATTTACGCGAATTACTTATAATCACATCGTGGCATTGCTATTATCGATTGCTTTAATTGGAGCTTCTGTTTACGCTGGGTATTCAACACCTGCGATTGTCTTTGTAGCCGATGCATTGTCTTTAACAATTGGCTTCTGGTACGCAAATCGTATGATCAAGCACAATAAAAAGAGTGAACATGAATGATAATAAAAAATGCGATGGAGCCATCAATGTATGGTCCATCGCATTATATATTTTCACTAAATTTACAATTTCACTCTTTATCTAGCAATCTTCAAAAATTACTAAAAGACATACCTCAAAACAGCCATCGTTAACACACCAGCCACCACAGTTTTTGATAAACTTTTTGTCAAGATCGCTACAAGCACTGTTGGGATAAATGCTGCGACATTCAACCATTCCAATGTAACAATATCCCCTTCAGCGTTTAGAAGCGATTCAATGACTAGTGCACTTAAAATACAAACTGGTATATAGGTTAACCACCGTAACACAACATCCGGTAACTTAACACTACGAACCAACATAAAAGGGATGACCCTTGGTAGCCATGTTACAATGGCACATCCTAAAATAATTAACACCATACCAAGCGTAGTTGTCATTTTTCAGTTAACACCCCAATCGTTGCAACAATTACTGTTGAAATAAGGACTGCTAAGTGACCTGGTAAAAAATAAGAAAGAATGTACATACTGATAGCGATACACCCAATTAATTTCAAATAATGCATTAACTTGGATTTACCTACATCAACAAGATTCAATACGAGTAAGGCGACAAACATTGCGACAAGGGCGAAGTCTAGTCCCCAGCTCTCTGCATTGGGAATCCACTTTCCTACCAAACCACCGATTGTACAAGATGCGATCCATGTTAAATAGGCTGTCATATTGAGCCCATCCATCCATCTACCACCAAGATGATTTTCTTTCATTAACTTGGTGACTGCTACACCAAATGTTTCATCTGTTAATAGAGTTCCAAATCCAATATTACGCAGTGAAGAATATCTTGTTAAATGGGGGGCAACAGTTAAAGACATTAAAAAGTGACGTAAGTTTACAATGAATGTTGTAATAATAATGACAGAGACAGGTGCTCCTGCAACATACAATCCACAAAAAATAAATTGTGCAGAACCTGCATAGACAAGTACCGATAAAAGAAAGATTTCTAAGACTGATATGTGGGAAGTGATCCCAATGACACCAAATGCAAGACCAATACTTATGTATCCAAGTAATGTAGGAATACAATCTCGAATTCCTTGAGAAAATGAATCTGTTGTAACTGTGTCATTTAATTCAGTTTTAGATACCATTGAATCATCTCCTTTCAAAAAATAGGGGAGTATTATGTTCAAATTATTTAGTTTTGTATTATAATGATAAATGCCAAAGAATGACTATGAAACCAATTGTCATTTTATCACGTTAATGTAAGTTAGTACATACAATGAAATTTTTACAGTACGATATCCAGATTGTGACATCATAGAGATTGAGATAGAGGTGGTAGCTGTTGAGCGAATGGTTTACAGAAGAAAATATACAAACATTAGCATCGCAATATCGTACACTAGGACCGCTCATTGGGATTTTGCTACCATTTTTAGAAGCATTATTACCATTTTTGCCCCTTGTTGTAATTGTTGTTGCAAATGTTAGCTCTTATGGATTATGGTTAGGATTTATTCTTTCTTGGATTGGAACAGTCTTAGGTTCTTACGTTGTATTCCTAATCGTCCGAAAATTCGGAAGAAGTCCGAAGCTAAAACGATTTATCGAAAAGGAAAATGTTCAAAAGTTAATTAAATTCGTTGATATGAGAGGGTTAAGCCCCTTATTTATATTACTATGTTTTCCGTTTACACCTTCAGTCCTTGTAAATATCGTTGCGGGACTTTCGCACATTAAGAAAAAATATTACCTTTTCGTATTATTAGCTGGGAAATTTGTCATGGTGCTAAGTATTAGTGTCCTTGGATACGATATTGCCTCCTATTTTACAAATCCAATAAAGCTAGTATTTGTAGCTATAGGAATTGTTTTATTATGGTTAGTTAGTAAAGCGGTTGAAAAACGGTTAAATAAACGCGTTGAAGAAGATTTGAAAAATCCATCACATCATAGTAAAGTTAAATAAATAAGCAACAAGCGGTTTACAATAATACGATATGTAAATCGCTTTTTTGCGAATAATAAAATATGGTTTTAGTTACCGCATAAGAACAGACATCAACTCGGCCGAAATAGGTCGAGTTGTGTTTTTATCTCATTCATTACGAAAAACTAAGATTATAGTAAAATAATATTAATATAAAGATATAGAACACAATTAAGGGGGGAAAGGAAATGTCATTACGAGTCATTAGTGGACGAGCAGGTGCAGGGAAAACGAGCATCATTCATAAAGAAATTGTGAAAGAGCTTAAAACAGATCCACTTGGTGCGCCAATCTATATTATTGTTCCAGACCAAATGTCCTTTTCAACGGAATATGACCTAACGAACAAATACGATATCCAAGGAATTATGCGTGCCCAAGTCATGACGTTTAAACGACTTTCCTGGTACGTATTGCAGGAAACCGGTGGTATCGCAAAAGATAAAATAGACAAAATTGGCTATCGAATGTTGATTCGCCGATTACTTATGGAAAATAAAGAGAAGTTCTCTCTATTCCGACAAGCTGCTGATAAACGAGGATTTACCGATGAGGTAGTTCAACTCATTAAAGAGTTCAGTCAATATAATATTCAAAGTGAAACGCTAAACGAAGTGATCAATCAATTAGAAGCGAAACAAGCACCTCATACTTTACTTTCCAAAACAAAGGATTTACAAATTATTCTACAAGAATTAGAAAATGAACTTGGAGATACCTATGTTGATGGGGAAGCATTTTATCCAGTCTTGTTAGAGCAACTGAAAAACTCTGAGAAAATTAAAAGTGCACATATTTATATAGATGGATTTACTCAATTTACCATTCGAGAATTTGAGATTGTCAAACAATTGATGACATATGCAGAACGTGTGACAGTTGTTCTACCTTTTGAGGATGAACATGACAAAGAGGACGAACAAGCACTGTTTTATCGTGGTGCTGTTATGTACGATAAATTAATGGAAGAAGCGCAGGGTCTTCAAGTGGAAATTGAGCCAAGGGAGCATTTATTTGGAAGCTATCGTTTTAATAATTTCGATTTAAAACATGTTGAGGCAAATTTCCATGAACCCCTTTGGAATACGAGGAAGGCACAAGGATTTATTCAAGTTCTGGAAGGAGCAAATCGACGTGCAGAAGTTCATGCGATTGCCCGGGAAATATGTCGATTGGTGAAAGAAGAAGGGATCCGCTACCAAGATATTGGGATTATGTATCGCCAAGCAGATGTCTATGACCCACTTATCCTAACAACTTTCTCTCAATACGACATCCCTGTGTTTACAAACGAGAAGAAAACCATGTTGCATCATCCTTTAATCGAATTCAGTCGCTCTATTCTGGAAGTTGTAACATCTAAATGGCAATATGAGCCTGTTTTCCGAAGTGTGAAAACGGATTTATTCTTCCCACTTACAAGTGATATAAATGAAATGCGAGAAAAAGCGGACCGTTTTGAAAACTTTGTTATTGCACAAGGGATATATGGCTATCGATGGTTTGAAGAATCCAGATGGTTATACAAAAAATATCGAGGTTTAGAATTTTTCACGAACCGTCAAACAGATGAAGAATTAGCTATTCAACAAATCATTGATGAAATGAAGGCAATGATACGTGGGCCTCTTGAAACCTTACAAGATGAATTAAAGGATGCCAAAACGGGTCGAGAAATTGCGATGGCACTTTATCAATGCATTGAAGACTTACAAGTGTATGAGAAGCTTCAAGCCTTAAAGGATGCTGAACTGGAAACTCATCAATTAAGTGAAGCAAATGAACATGATCAAGCATGGAACAAATGGGTCAATGTATTGGATCAATTCGTTATTATGTTTGGTGACCAAAATATGACGGTTGAAGAAGCAGCAAAAATATTAGATGAAGGCTACGACACACTAGAATTTTCAAGTATCCCACCTGCAGTAGATGAAGTAAAAGTGGGAACAGTAGAATATTCTCGCTACGATAATATGCGGGTTGTCTTTGTAATTGGGGTCAATGATGGGGTTTACCCGATGCGAATGGATTATGAAGGGTTAATCAATGATGCCGAACGTGGATGGTTTGCTGCTGTAGATACGGAGTTCTCTCCGACATCAAAGCACCGATTATTACAAGAAGCGTTTCTTATTTATCGTGCCTTTTCATCACCTACAGACCGACTATATGTAACATTTTCAAGTGCTGATGAGGAGAGCAAATCTCTTTTACCATCGCTTTATATTAATCGATTGCATAAATTGTTCGAAGTGAATGGGGAGAGAACGTTACCTCATAAGCGAATTTTAATTGATCCAATTGAGGAACTAGATCAAAAACATGTTCTTTCATATTTAAGGCATCCACATACATCTATTGCTTTTCTAATGATGCAGCTAAGACAAGCTCAATACACACATACACTTTCACCTGAGTGGGTTGCTTTAAAGAGATTTTATGAGCAACATCCACAATGGAAAAGCACCTTACAAACTGTCATGCGACCATTAGAAAAGAAAAATGAAACAGAAAAGCTAACTGAAGAAATTACAGATGCCTTGTACGGAACAGAACTAAACTCCAGTGTATCCAGAGTAGAAAAGTTTTACAGCTGTCCATTTGCCCACTTTACGACGTACGGTTTAGGGCTAGAAGAGCGGGTAGAATATAAGCTTGAAACCTTTGCAATGGGCGACTTATTCCATGAGGCATTAAAATGGATTTCATTAGAAACGAACAAACACAATATTCAATGGAATAAATTATCAAAAGCGCAGTGTGCCCAATTAGCAAGACAAGCCGTGGAGCACATTGTTCCAGTATTCTCACATCAAATTTTATTAAGTAGTGCACGCTATCGCTATATTCAGCAAAAGTTAATTCGAATTGTGGAAAAAACAATGATTGCATTATCACATCAAGCGAAATCATCGCATTTCAAACCTATTGCCATCGAAGCGTCCTTTGGTCCGGGTAAAGAAATGCTACCACCACTAGAAATTGATTTGAATCGTGGTAGAAAGATGCGTTTACGTGGCCGAATTGACCGCATAGACAGTGTAGAAATTGACGACAAAGCTTATTTGCGCGTAGTTGACTATAAGTCTTCCAGTCGCGACTTAGATATGAATGAAGTGTATCATGGGCTATCATTACAACTGCTAACTTATTTAAATGTCGCAGTGGAGAATGCAAGTCATTGGATAAAGGGAGATGCTCAGCCTGCTGGGGTTTTATATGTGCATGTTCATAATCCATTGTTAAAACTAGAAGAACAATTAGATGATGCAACGCTTGAAATGGAACGATTGAAACAATATCGCATGAAAGGCTTACTTGCAGAAGATCCAAGCGCGTTGATTTTGATGGATGAAGAATTAGAGATATCAGGAAAATCTAAAATTATCCCTGTTCAATTGAAAAAAGATGGCTCTGTTTATCAAAGAAACTCGAGAGTCGTTCAACCATTTGAAATGCAGAATTTACAACAATATGTACACAAGAAGCATAGAGAAGCTGGTAATGGGATCCTCAGTGGGGAAACATCCATTCGTCCATATAAATTAAAGAATAAAACCGCTTGTGATTTTTGCTCGTTTAAATCGGTTTGTCAATTTGACGTGTCGGATAATCATCAAAAATATCACCAGCTAAAAGGAGAACAATCAGACATAGTCGTTGCCAAAATTAGTGAGGAGTTGAAAAATGATGCGCGAGATTCCAATTAAAGGTCCGGATGTAACATGGACAGATGAACAATGGAAGGCCATTTGGGCGACTGGTCAAGATACCCTTGTCTCCGCAGCAGCTGGATCAGGGAAAACAGCCGTCCTTATTAATCGAATGATTGAAAAAGTAATAGACAAGGACAATCCCATTGACGTAGATGAACTACTCGTCGTTACCTTTACCAATGCCTCTGCAGCTGAAATGCGTCATCGTATGGCAGAAGCATTAGAAAAAGAAATAGCGAAGGATCCACGAGATCAACATTTAAGAAGACAATTAAGTTTGGTCAATAAAGCTCAAATCTCAACTCTCCATTCATTTTGTTTATCGATTGTTCGGCAGTATGCTTATTTAATAGAAATAGATCCAGGTTTTCGAATTGCCAATGAGGGAGAATCTTCTTTATTAAAAGATGATGTATTAGCAGAAGTACTGGAAGAGGCTTATGATAACAAAGATGAAACAAAGGTAAATGCAGTCTACCGTTTAGTTGATAGTTTTACTTCTGATCGAGATGATCAAGAGATTGAGACTTTAATTGATAAGCTGTACCAAACTTCCCTTGTACACCCATCACCTAATGAGTGGTTGCATTCGTTATCAGAGCAATATAAATTAAATGATTCAATGACAATTGATGATTTGGTATACATTGGACATGTCAAAAATGCAATAAAATTTAGCTTACAAGAAGCTTATTCTTATATAGAAGAAGTACGTCAACTTGCCTTAAGACCTGATGGACCTGCTCCATATGGAGAAACAGCTGAATTAGATTTTGTTTTGTTACAAGAAGCATTTCGTAGACTTGAAAACGGTACATGGCAAGAGTTATACGATTATTTTAATACTTTAAAATGGGAGACATTATCTAGAAAAAAACAAGATAGTGATCCCGAATTAAAAGAGCTCGCAAAGAAAAAGCGTGACCAAGCGAAAAAAGTTGTAACGAAAATTAAAGAGGACTTCTTCACACGAACACCTGCAAGATTATTAGAGGAAATTCGTTTAATGGCTCCAATGATCGATACATTGGTTGAGTTAACGGAAAACTACGGGCAGAAATTTAAGGCTGCTAAATTGGAACGCGGCCTTTTGGACTTCTCAGATTTAGAGCACTATGCTCTCGAAATTTTATCTGAGAATGTGGATGGAAAACTTCAACCTTCTGAAGTTGCAAACGAATTTAAACAAAAATTTAAAGAAGTGCTAGTAGACGAATATCAAGATACAAACATGCTTCAAGAAACGATTTTACAATTAGTGAAATCCGGTGCTGAAGAAAACGGAAACTTATTTATGGTTGGCGACGTCAAACAATCGATTTATCGATTCCGACTAGCAGAACCAATGTTGTTCTTAAACAAATATTTAAACTTTGAAGAAGAGCCAGTAACTTCAGGATTGAAAATTGATTTAAATGCTAACTTCCGAAGTCGTCAAGAAGTGCTTCATGCAACTAATTATGTGTTTGAACAAATTATGGGTAAAACAGTTGGGGAAATTGACTATGATGAAAAAGCTGGTTTAAAGCCAAGTGCACCTTACAATGAAGTGGAAACCCCTGTTGAGTTAGCCATTTTATACGAACAACAGGACGATGAAGATACCGAGGAAGATTCGGATGAAGGGATTCAATCGATAGATGTAGTTATTGAAGAGGAAATCGCAAAGTCCCAACAAGAAGCAAGATTTATTATTAAAAGAATCCAAGAATTGATGGCAAGTGGCGCTACTGTTTATAACGCGAAAGAAAAAGATCCAGAAAAACGAGTTCGCCCATTGCGTTACAGCGATATCGTTATTTTAATGCGTTCTATGAACTGGTCGAATGACCTAGTAGAAGAATTTAAAGCAGCAGGCATACCACTTTTTGCAGAATCTTCTAAAGGTTATTTTGAAGCATTAGAAGTGATGGTTATGTTAAATGTCCTATCTATAGTTGATAATCCATATCAAGATATTCCATTAGCTTCTGTACTGAGATCTCCATTTGTTGGATTATCTGAAAATGAACTTGCATTAATTCGTTTAGCAAAGAAAAATGTTCCATTCTATGAAGCAATGAAAACTTTCGTTCATGAAGAACGAGCTGGAATCTCAGCAGAAACACAAGAAAAACTCCATACATTTCTACAACAATTAGACATATGGAGAGATATGGCAAGAAGAGGTTCACTATCAGATCTAATTTGGAAAATCTATAATGATACAAATTACTATGAAATGGTCGGAGCAATGGCAAACGGCAAACAACGTCAAGCCAATTTACGGACGTTACATGACCGTGCATTAATGTATGAGAAAACTTCATTCCGAGGCTTATTCCGATTCCTTCGTTTTATTAATCGAATGAAATCAAGAGGCGATGATTTAGGAGTTGCGAAATCTATTGGAGAAAAAGATGATGTTGTTCGTCTAGTAACAATTCACTCATCAAAAGGGTTAGAATATCCTGTAGTGTTTGTAGCTGGACTTGGCCGAGCATTCAATCAAATGGATTTTTCAAATTCATATATGTTTGACCAACAGTATGGATTCGCGGTAAAAGCCATTGACCCTGAAAACCGCATTATGTATACGTCACTACCATTTTTAGCGATTAAAGAGAAGAAAATTCTTGAGATGAAAGCGGAAGAAATGCGTATTTTATACGTTGCTATGACCCGTGCAAAAGAACGACTAATTTTAGTAGGTTCTGTAAAAGACTTTGAGAAAACAGCTGCAAAATGGTGTGAAGCAGGGCATACTTCAAACCCCATGTTACCTGAGTATATACGAGCACGGGCAAAGAATTATTTAGATTGGATCGGCCCAGCAATAGCACGGCATGAATGTTTTTCATCCTTTTACGAAAATTCTTATACACCGATTCAACATCCATCTATATGGAAAATATCTGCTATTTCAAATGACATGTTTTTAAATAGTAAAAACTCTATTGATGAAGATGGACAAAAGGATGCTATTTTGCATGAAGTGGATGAAGCACTCTATGAAGAATTAAATAGAAGATTTACTACAAAATATCCATTTGAAAAATCGATTACAAAAAAATCAAAAACGAGTGTTACAGAAATTAAACGAATTGAAAACCTTCTACGTTTTGAAGAACAAGATGATTGGGAAGTCACAGATCACCGGACATTTAACTCAGTAGCAAAAAGACCAATGTTTCTTCAACAAAAGGGACTGTCCAGTACTGAAATAGGTACAGCTGTTCACACTGTAATGCAACATGCTCCAAAGGAAGGATTCCATTCTATTGACGAGATGAATGCGTTTTTATTAAATCTTGTTAATCACCAGCTCCTGACAGAAGAAGAAATGAAGGTAGTGGAACCAGTAAAAGTCATGGGATTTTATAATTCTTCCATTGGTAAAAGATTTATACAAGCGAAGAAGATTTATCGAGAACTGCCATTTACATTAAGCAGGACAGACCAAGATGGGGACCGACAAATTATTCAAGGGATTATCGACTGTTTAATTCTTGATGAAGATGGGAAATGGATTTTACTAGACTATAAAACGGATAAAATTCTACCGAAATTCTCTGAGGATCCTGCACTCACAAAGGAAATGACTGAACGTTATGGTGTGCAGCTTCGAATATATAGTGAAGCTGTCAAAGCAGTGTTAGGTGTTGAAGTGGATGAAAAGATTATCTACTTATATAATGCTCAAAAGGAAATTCAACTTTAAAACAAGAGAGAGGATGAGTGTTTATAAACATCTACATCCTCTCCATTTTCCAATTCGACGTCAAAACATGCTAGTGAAAATTTGGATTGCGAAATTTAGAAGGGGGTCGAATGGTGGTGTTTCAACCAACAACATTCAATGAACGAACTCATTCATTAGATATTATTAGAGGATTTAGTTTACTAGGAATTTTGCTTGTTAACATAATTGCTTTTAACGAACCTTTGCCACATGTGCTTGATTTACATAATTGGTTTAAAGAAGCTGAAGATATCATCTGGTATCAAACATTGGATATTTATGTACAAAGTAGCTTTTATCCATTATTTTCAATGCTTTTTGGCTATGGAATTGCAATGCAATATATAAAGGCTGAAAAAACTGGAGCCTTATTTTATTCCTTTGCATCCAGACGGTTTATCATTCTTTTTGTATTGGGAATGATTCATGCTTTCCTCATTTGGTGGGGAGATATTTTAGCGATGTATGCTTTTTGTGGATTCTTTCTACTATTATTTATACGTTTTAGTCCTAAGATGATTTTAACTTTTGGACTAGTTATATATGGATTAATGCATGCGTTGTTTATAGGTGTTTTAAGTATGGCTGATATGGCACAAAATGCTGTTGAAGCTAGTGCTGTTGATATTGTATCAATCAATAATGCCATTACAGCGTATGGATTTGGAAATTGGACCGATGCCTTTAAACAAAGATTAGTTGACTTATCCATACAGATGAGCCCTGAAATGTGGCTCTCATCATTGTTTACCATTTTACCATATATGTTAGTTGGTGCCTCTTTAGCGAAATGGCGTTTAATCGAAAGAGCAAAGG
This sequence comes from Ureibacillus sp., assembly GCA_035556295.1. Taxonomy (GTDB): domain Bacteria; phylum Bacillota; class Bacilli; order Bacillales_A; family Planococcaceae; genus Ureibacillus. Next base: position 2,095 of record DATMFE010000062.1, on the reverse strand, counting down.
ACTTCAAAGCATTATGGATCTCAATGGCGGTCATTGGAATCGGTTTAGGTTTGTTTATAAAAAGTACGCCATTTATGTATGAACGAACAATGCTATTAGATTATTTAAAGGTTTATATTGGTGGACCCATTTTATCAATAGGGTATATGGCATTAATTGTTTGTATTTGTATGATTCCTTTTATTGAAAAGATTTTGCATCCAATAGGTCTTGCTGGACGAATGTCATTAACGATTTATATTATGCAATCTATTATTTGTTCAATAATATTTTATGCCTTTGGATTTGGATTATATGGTCGTATCAGCATCGAAATGAGTCTATTAATTGCCCTTGTTATTTTTATCGTACAAATACTTTTTGCGCTAGTTTGGTTCATAAAGTTTAAGCAAGGACCACTTGAAGCAGCAGTAAAGAAAATAACTTATAAAAAATCGATATAAGAAATATAGGCAAACAGAATTTATTTGATGTATGATGGAATCAAATTAAAGTGTTGAAGCAATATCATCAACTATTTAGTTTTGCAATTAAGCATGATTGAAAGCTTGTTATTATTATGAATTTAATAATATTAAAATACTTTTAGCATGCGTTATTAACTATAAGGAGCGCTCGTAAAAATGAAGATTTTATCTTTTATGTTAAATGGTGAAGTGAAATTTGGTCCGAAAGTAAAAAAAGAAGACGCTGTGTGGGATGTACTTAAAATTCAACAAGAACTAAAAGTTTTACCTTCTTTCCCATCTGCAATTATTGACGGGATTGCTTTAGGCTTTGACTTTGTTGAACAAATTAGAAAACTTGTTCAAGCAGCAAAGGATTCTGGAGAAGTAAATCAATATAAATATGACTTTTCATCAATAGAGTGGTTATCTCCAGTTCCAAGAACACCAAAAAACATCATTTGTATTGGTAAAAACTACAATGAACATGCAAAAGAAATGGGTGCAAAAGAAGCTCCTAAAAATTTAGTTGTTTTCACGAAAGCTCCAACTGCAATTGCGGCAGATGGTCAAGTACTACCTATTCATGCTAATAAAACAAGTGAATTAGACTATGAAGGTGAACTTGCCGTTGTCATTGGAAAAGCAGGAAAAGATATTCCTAAAAACCAAGCAATTGATTACATATTTGGTTACACTATTGCAAATGATGTGACAGCACGCGACCTTCAACAACGTCACGTTCAGTTTTTCTTAGGTAAAACAATGGATGGCACTTGTCCGATGGGGCCATATCTTGTAACGAAAGATGAAATTCCAAATCCACAAAACTTAACAGTCGTTACAAAAGTAAATGGTGGAATTCGTCAAAATGGTACTACTAAAGATATGATGTTCCCAGTGGAAGAATTAATCTCGATCCTATCACAATATGTAACGCTTGAACCAGGAGATGTAATTCTTACAGGTACACCTGCAGGAGTAGGAAAGGGAATGAACCCGCCAACATTCTTAAAAGCTGGAGATGAAGTGAAAATTTCAATCGAAGGTATCGGAACATTAGTTAACCGTTTTGAATAATTTAGTTTCTTACTTTAAAGTTCATGGCTAATATATTTGAATTCCCCACCCAGAGTCTGGTAGGATATGAATGATATGACTATAAAGGTGGGGAAAGAATGGGTTTATTAACTAACTCAACACATTTACACATCACGACTTGGGTTATAGCAATTATCTTATTTTTAGTTGCAGCACTTGTCACAAACTCAAAAGCTGTTCATATGGTATTAAGATTATTTTATATTTTAATTATCATTACAGGTGGCGCATTGTTTTATAAAACAATGGACTATGGAATGGGAATGCAATATGGCATTAAATTATTATTAGGAATCTTAACAATTGGTATGATGGAAATGGTACTTGTTCGCAAATCGAAAGGCAAACCAACAACGATGTTTTGGATTTTATTTGCAGTGTTCTTATTTGCAACTTTGTTCTTTGGATTCAAATTACCAATGGGCGCAAAATTATTCTAATCAATTTCGCAAAGTACATAAGTACTTTGCGTTTTTATTTGCATTGGAATTTGAGGATGTAAGAAATCTAGGATGATGATCGGTATTCTTTATGGAAGCTCTAAAGGA
>DATMFE010000061.1:0-2799 GCA_035556295.1 Ureibacillus sp. | reverse complement strand
AATTGCCTGTAATTCTCCAAGCGCTTGCATGGATTGTTCAACATCTTTTTGCATTAATGCTCTCAAATCATGATCAAATACCAGTCCTTGCATTAGTTTTGATTTCGCTAAGCATAGGGTTTTAAAATTAATAACTTCATGCAGATCCAATGACTCATGATCGGCTAATTTTTGAATATCCATTTTGGTTCCCTCCTTTTTGACTAACTATACAAATACAAAGTTATTATCCCAAATATACAATGAATTATTCTTTAATAGTTTTTTTAAAGAGGTAGGAAAAACGCTGATTAAATGGCTGGATTAATCATAATGTAGTGAAAATTCATTCATAAGGTATCGCTAATAAATATTCGATATATTTTGATTAAAGGGGCATAGAGTTAACCCATACAACTTAGGAAAAGAAAATGAAAACTTCAAGCTGTATCTATTTAAAAGTGTCTATTATTGGGGTCCTGCCGACAAAACGGGTATATTATACGCTAAAACATTTTTGGGAAGGAAAAGCCGCTGATTTTTCTATGCTAGGCAGAAAAATCAGGGCTTTTTATGTTCTGAGTGTTTTATATCCATAAACGACTGTTTTCGGTGCTTATTAACAGAAAATCAGTAGGACATTTAAGTTAATGTAGAGAAAAAATTGTGAATAATTGAAACAAATATGCAGATTTAATCATTCTTCAAATGTTCCTATATTCTTTTTGACCCTTATTGTTGATTAACAACCGCCATCTAAGAGGAATCGTATTTATTATTGAAGATACGTCTTATAACAGACATTATAAATCTAACTAATTAGGAAAGAAAAAGAGAGAGAATAAAAAGTAGTTGTCCAATTCCATCCATTTTTATATTTAATAAGACGTGTATTTTTTTCTAACCATAGCTCAGCAATAGTCATAGGTATGCTGAAATAAAGAACTTTTAAAAGGCACTGAATAATGCGGGAATCCTTAGTTAGTTGATTATAAAAGATACAAGTAATTGGGAAAATTACGTAATCAAACAACACGTTTGTTTTAACTTGTTTTGGAAATCGGGTGGGATAATGAACATAGCCTCTTTTTACAACCAGATTATCGACCAATGATGCATAGTAACTTTTTATAAAGAAAACAAGGAGCCAGTCCTTTGCAAGCGGTTTTTTTATTAAGTATATAAAAGAGCTAATACCAAAGAAATAAAAGAATTTTATAAGGTTTATTTCAAATTTTTGGCCCAATGTTTAGCACCTCCACAAAGATAGGTTATCTTTGATGCAGGAGTTTATACTAAGGACATTCCAAAATTAGATAAGTAAACCGTGAATAAACAAGGCTCTATTTTGATATAAAATTGTTTCCTAATTGTGAATATTTTCACTTAAACTAACGGGTGCATTACTTGAACAGTCGGGCTGCCATAGACGCTGTTTTGTTTCTTCAACAAAATGACAGGTTTGTTGAAAATGCTTTGCTTTTGAAAACAGTATTATTATTTATTTATTTAAAGCAAGGGTGAGTTTGATGATAAAAAAATTAAACCCATTTTAACAACAGCAATCGTAATACTTGTTGTATTTATGGCTGGTAAATATTTATTGAATACCTTATTTGGAGATATGTGTGGAAATGAAATTGTACATACTGTACCTTCTCCCAGTGGTGAAAAAGTGGCTTACATTTTTTCTAGGGATTGTGGTGCAACAACAGGTTTTTCACCTCAATTATCGATTTTAGATAAAGATGATAAATTCCCAAATAAATCAGGTAATACATTTAGGACAAATAAAAATTTCTCTATTGTTTGGGTTGGTGAAAAGAAATTACAGGTTATTTACGATAAGGAGTCCGAAACTTACGAAATGGATAAAAGGGTGAATGGCATTGGAATTGATTATGTAGGAAAATAAAATTAAAAGATTAGGGCTTATTCAACTAAAGGGCGCTATCCTTGAACAAGGATAAGCGCTCATTTTTCATTTAAGGGCCATATTGTTGAACAACATCCTTTAAGAAAAATGGGTATGTATCTATGTTAATATTTAGAAGAATTTGTGAAGAAATGTACTTAAAGTAACGGTGCAGTTTGTTGAACAAGGAATGTTATAATTAAGAAAATGTTTTGGGGGTAAATCACTTGGAAAATGAACAATGGGAACAACAAATGTTAGCAGAGTATGGCTGGTATATGGATGCCATTTTTGCTGAAGAATACGATGGAATTCACGCTAATTATCATACACACGGAGTTCAAGAGAACTTTAATCATATGGATTTTCAAATAGTGCTTAATATGGACCCTGAAGTGGCAAATGATATTTTCTTTACTTTGATTGATGACATAAACAAAGGTAAAAGGTTTGAAGAAGGCAAAGAATACTCTGACATATTAGAAGGCTTTAAAGTGACGTTTAAACAGTATAGAGAAATGGGACGGGATGTGTTAAAGGTTCTTTTGCCTGATGAAGACGGAATTTTTCCAACTGAAGAGAATTGTGATGAGTATTATAAAACTCAGCTTGATGACTATGATTTTGATGGTAATGATTAAAATGTTATTGAACTAACAGGTGCGTTTCTGAAATATGCAGGAACGTTTGTTTACTAACGATTCAGGATAGTTGAACAAGAGGTATGCTTAAGTATTGAGGTGATTGTATGAAATATACTTGTCCTTGTTGCGGTTATAAAACATTAGATGAAGAACCACCAGGAACTTATGATATGTGTAGTATCTGTTTTTGGGGAAGATGATGGAGTTCAGTATAGTGAACCCGATTATGAGGGCGGTGCCAATATCCCATCTTTAAGGCAA
>DATMFE010000060.1:0-12056 GCA_035556295.1 Ureibacillus sp. | reverse complement strand
GATTTGCGCGTATCGACTCCTGAAACGGAGATTACAATATAGAAATAAGACGCGTCCCGATATGGCAGCAGGATGCAATGAAAAGCTTGACTTAGAATTTATAAAATGGGTATGGGCCTATCCTAAAACAAAGAAACCGATGATTTTAAAGAAATTGGAATCCTTATCGAAGGTAAAAGAAACAATCATCTTAACTTCACCAGGTGAGGTGGAGCAGTTTTTGCGTAAAATAAAAACTAAACATCTTAATTCCTTTTGAAAGGATTGCAGTAAAAGAAATCCTTCCTTACTTAGACTGAATCGAATGAGATTCGGTCTTTTTTGTGTCTTCGCATTAATAGGAACATTAAGATAAAAAAATAGGAACGGCTTCCTATTAAGATATCGCTCTAATAAGAGACTCAAAGATAAGAAGATAGGAAGGTATGGTGATGTTTATTCCCTTAAATATTTTAGATAATAAATATATCTTTTATATGCCATTTGTCTTTGGCGATAATTGACTGAACTTTAAAATTCCGATATCTGAAAACGAAGAAATACAATTTAATCCAGATATTGTAAAGGTATAAACATTAAAATTAATCTTGTCTATAAAAGGGTGTAAAACCCTATTTTTTTAACCCTGAAACCATTACTTTTTACCTTGAAATGTTTTATGGAAAATAGAGCCAAAAGTAATGAGTTTGCAAATTTTTATATTAAAACATTATTGAAGATGGAGGAATTAACGACATGCTAGATACAGTAAAAATGATTGAACTTCAATCTGAAGTAGATGATAGACAGCCACAAAATCGAGTAATTGAAGAAGCAATGCGTACAATTCTTTCGGAATTGGGGGAAGATGTAACACGCGATGGCCTTTTGGATACACCGAAACGCGTAGCGAAAATGTACCGAGAGGTTTTTTGTGGGATTGGAATTAATCCTGAAACTGCACTAACTACAACGTTTGCCGAAGATTATGAAGGAATTGTGACAGTTAAAGATATAACTTTTTACACATTCTGTGAACATCATATTATTCCATTCTTTGGAAAAGCGCATATTGGCTACATTCCTAATGGCCGTGTAGTCGGCTTATCAAAATTTGCTAGATTGGTAGAATTGACAGCCCAGCGACCACAAGTACAAGAACGAATGACTACACAAATTGCCAATGCAATTGAAACTGTGCTGCAGCCTAAAGGAGTAATCGTCACATTGGAAGCAGAGCATCTATGTATGTGTGCCAGAGGAATTAAAAAACCTGGAACAAAAACTGTAACAACAATCAAAAAGGGATTATTTGCAGAACAGGTATCTTTATGTGAAGAATTCGAAAGATCAATTTCAAGAAACTAGAAAAAGGAGGGAGTTCAAATGCTTTATTTGTCAAGGAGAGTAGACTTTTCAGCCACTCATACATATAACAATCCAACTTGGAGTAAAGAACGTAACCAAGCTGTATTTGGAAAATGCAATAAACCAAATGGCCATGGTCATGACTACAAGCTTGAAGTTATGGTGAGAGGAAAATTAGACATTAAATCGGGAATTGTTGTAAACACAACGGATATTAAACGAATTGTGAATGACTTTTTGACAATCGAACTTGATGGAAAGTTCTTAGATAGAGAACATCCCAACTTTATTCAAAATATACCGACAACAGAGAATATAGTGAACTATATCTGGGAATCTCTTGAGAATAAATTCGAGGGATGTGAGCTGTACCAATTGCGTCTGCATGAAAATCATTATTTAAGTGCTGAAAGGAAGATTAATAATATGACTTATTTGACTAGACAGTACCATTTGTGTGCTGCTCATAGACTTCATAGTATCCATTTAACGGATGAAGAAAATCTTAAAATATTTGGAAAGTGCAATAATCCAAATGGCCATGGTCACAACTATTACGTAGATGTTCAAGTAAAAGGAACACCTTCTAAAGAAACTGGCATGATTATGAATCTAGCAGAGCTTGATGAAATTGTAGAGCTTGAAATTATGGAGAAGTTCGACCATATGAATCTTAATTTAGATACCGAGGAATTTAAAGAATTAAATCCTACTTCTGAAGTTGTGGCAATGGTGTTTTATAACTTATTAAAAGCGCATATCCCAAACTTGCATAAAGTCGGTATATGGGAAACGGAAAAAAACTATTTTGAATACTTGGGTGAGGATGAATATGGTATTTAATTCGAAAAGTCTGAAGGGAAAAAACATTGCAATTACTGGTGCTACGAAGGGCATTGGCAGAGCGGCAGCAGAGTTGCTAGCTTCTCTTGGTGCGAATTTACTGATAGGTGCAAGAAGCGAAACTGAATTACGAGAGCTAACAGCTTTACTGACTAACGATTCCGGCAAGATTGTATATCTACATCTAGATGTCGAAAAAGAGAATTCTATTATTGAGTTTCTTAATCTAGGAATAACAAAACTAGGAAAAATTGATGCACTGATCAACTCTGCTGGATATGGTTCATTTGATTCCTTTTTAGATACGGGAACAGAAGAGTTTGATCGAATGATTTCTGTTAATTTAAGAGGAACCTTTTTAACTTCAAGACATTTCGCTAAGCATATGGTTGAAAATAAGCGCGGACAAATTATTAATATTAATTCAATTGCAGGAAATACAGCTCTTGAAGGAAATTCTGGCTATTCTGCATCAAAATTTGGTCTTCTTGGATTAACGAAAGTAATGCAATTAGAGTTGAGAAAGCAAGGAGTATATGTAACATCCATACTTCCTGGCTCTACAAATACGCCATTTTGGGATCATATTGACAATCACCCGGATAGAACGAAAATGATTCCACAAGAAACTATTGCACTCCACATTGCCGCAATCTTATGTCAGCCTGACGGAGCTGTAGTTGAAGAAGTAACTATTACACCACCTTTGGGGGTACTTTGAATTAAGGAGTGGACGGTTAAATGAATCCACTATTTAGTAGATTAATAGGGGGTAAAGAAAAACAAGAAAATAATAGTGTACCCTCAATTCCTCTAACTATAGACTCCCTGGATCAACATCAAAGAATATCCGTGGTTGGTTGGATTGCTAATCGGTTAGGTCAGCTATTGGATGTAGAGGGCTGTGATAACGGTAAACTAATTACAAATACTTTGAATAAAGATCTAACGAAATTAGATTTTAAAAAACAGGAGGACTATCTATTATTTCTCGCGGATTGCCTCGTTTCTTGGATTGAAAAAGGTGAAGATGTTTACTTCAAAATAAGAAGCATGAATTTGGAGTCCAACTACCACAAGCATCTATTAGAAATATTTGAACAGGTTAAGTCTTATGAAAATATATATTTTAATAAAAAAGCTATTGAAAAAAAGGAAACAGTTTTTGAAGACAAAGAGTGGGAAATCTATAGAGATGTAATCCATGCAGCGAGCAATAGAAAGTTCTTGTTGGTAAAGGATGAAGATTTATTAGCTTATAAGAGTGATGGAATTATTTTCAATGCAACGTTTTCAGTAAAAGCTGATATTCCAGTAGTAAGGAATAGAGCTAAAGAAAAGCTGGTTGAAGAAGGTATTCCTTCTAGTATGGTAGCTAGTTGTACCTTGTTAATCTCAGAGGCTATTACTAATGTATTGAAACATGCTAAAGATGGAAAAATTTTAATTTCGAAGAATGATAATTCTCTAAACATTTTGATTGAAGATGCTGGATCAGGAATTCCTATAAAGATATTACCCTATACGGTATTATTGGAAGGCTATTCAACTAAGAAGTCATTAGGAAAAGGATTTACATTAATATTGAAGCTAACGACTCGTGTACTACTAAAAACTGCATCGACTGGTACTACAGTAGTTCTAGTTTTTGATGATATTGAAGGTGAAGAAAATGGAAAATACAAAAAATCAACATCGTAAAATGACTACAGATGTAATTATAGAAAAAACAATTTTTGCCAGCGTTATGGATAATGGCTTTTGGCATCGGTGGATGGTTCATGGGATAGATGATGACTTTATACTTAACAGTAAGTCCAAGATGATTACCTTGAATGGGTGGATCGAAGCTTTATCTAATCGGGCATTAGAGCACTTGAATCTAGCAACGCGACTTAGAGAATCGTCCGACCTGCGTACCGCAGAATTTCATTATCGCAAAGCAGGGATCTATTATAATCTTGTTCAATGGGTATTTCCTGAACCGAGTGGCAGCAGAACTAAATGGTATAAATTATGCATGGAACAGTTTAGGCTTGCTGACAGTATTTCAGAAGATAAGATTTCACACTATACAATAACTATTAGGGATAAAAATTATGGTGGACGTGTACGTGTTCCAAAAGGAAAGCTTTCGGGGGTAGTAATCCTTGTAATTCCAACGGACTCTACAAAAGAGGAATTCTACCTTTACGAAAAGGACTTTGCAAGAGAGGGATTTGCAGTAATTAGTTTCGATGGAGCGGGACAAGGTGAAACATTGCTTATCCATGGACATAAAGCTGATATAGAGTCTTGGGACCAGTTCACAAAGGGGATAATAGATTTTGCATCGGCTAATTTTCCAGGCTTGCCTATAAATCTCTTTGGTACAAGTTCAGGAGGCTGTTGGGCAATTGAAGCTAGTAGGAGTTCGCTAGTATCAAAAACTGCAGTTGTTAGTCCACCGCCAAAATTTATCTCTAATATTAGGCTGCCGGATTATTTTAGAGAACGAATGAGTAATATGTTGGTCGACTTTGATAAAGGTTGCTTGCCTGTGTTTGATAATGTAGAGGAAATCGGCAATATTTTAATGTTTCACGGTGGTAAAGACCTATTTGTGAATGAAGCTGAGTTAATCGAATTATATAAAAGGTTCGCCCCAGAAAAACGATTCATTACTTATGAAGAAGAGGGGCATTGCTGTAATTTTAAGCTAAGAGAGATACGGCTTCGAGCATCTGAATGGTTTAGGGGGGAAGATATAAATGGAGTTTAAAGTATTTTGCGAGACAATGTTTTTCTTGATTGGAATGGAGCCTGTACAAGTTATTGACACTACAATTCTTAGAGATGAGCTGGATGTAGATTCGCTGCAAATGGTGAACCTGGCAACAAGTTTAGCAGACCATTATCATATTCCTTTTAGCTTATTTATTGAAAAAGCAGACAAAATGGGTACAGTCGGTGGATTATACGAAATCGTGAAAAAGGGTGTTTCTAATGAATTTGTATGATAGAAACTTAGCGATGCTAGATAAAGATGTTTTGTCATTATGCAATCTAGAAGGTACCTATACAGCAGGTGAATTGAGGAATTCTGTTTTAAGATACGAGTCCATGTTAGGACCTCTTAACCTGGAAGGGAAAAGAATAGCTCTAATAGTTCCTGTCCTAAAGGAGTATATACCTCTTTTCTTAGCAGCAAATAAACTTAAGGCCACAGTAGCACCCTTGAGTTACCAATTAAGACGAGAAGATTTGTCAGATATTTTGGAATTCCTTGATCCCCATATTGTTTTCACTGTAAATGAGTTTAGTGGATTCACTTTTCCAGAAGTGATTACTAAATGGGCACTGGGAAGAGAAACAGAGACTTTGGTTTTTACATCCGATAATTGTACAAAATGGGAAGTTGAGACCTTTCCCGGGTGTTCAAAGAACTTACAATCTGATTCGGGCGGTTTTATATGTTTTACTTCAGGCAGCACAGGGGCTCCCAAAGGTATGGTATTTAAAGATGATGTAATGGACTACGTATATAATCGAGTTTTAGAAGCCATGAACCTAAAGTCTACCGATAATGTTTTTGTTTATGCATCACCAAGCACACAATATGGAGTTGCTTCTATGAATTCTATCTTGAAGGCAGGAGCAACATTAGTTGTTGCTGATGAATTCGATTTGTTGAATATGATAAACACAATGCAAAAAGCTAAATGCAATAAAGTAACTACAACACCTTCAATATTTAAATCGCTATATAACTTTGCAAGCAGGTTGAATCCGGAAGTTTTAAATAGATTAGAGCTGGTTTGTGTGATTGGAGAGAAAATTCCAACTAATTTTAGAAGTCACTTTCCGTTATTGAAGAACTGTACGTTTGTATCGCATTATGGAAGTTCCGAATCAGGTTCTTTAGCTAATGCTTATATTAATGAGGATACGGAAGAATTGATTTTTAGAATGGCTGATCCTGTAGAGTTCAAGACAGTAGAAGGCGAATTATTCGTAAAAACAGCCGGTTTATTTACGGAATACTATAAGAACCCTATTTTGACACAGGGAGCTTTTGAAAAGGGATGGTTTATGATGGGGGACTTAGTAGAATTCTTAGATGAGAAAAACTTTAAAATTGTTGGCAGAAAGAAAGATGTTATTAAAAAGGGCGGTCAACAGGTTATTTCTGGTGAAGTTGAACAAATTCTCAGCAATATTGTAGGCGTAAAAAGTGTTGCAGTTGTTGGTGCACCACATGATGTATACGGCGAGCAAATAGTTGCATACATAATTGCGGAAGGGCTAACTTCCAAGGATATCCGTACTTATTGTACAGGGAAATATGCTTCTTATAAGATTCCGGATCAGATTATATTCACTGATGAATTTCCATTAACAAATGGCAAAGTAGACAAGATTAAATTGAAATCCCGATTGGGCAGAGGGTAACCAAGCATGAAAAAGATAACAAAACAACAAAATAGTACGCTAAAAAAGCAATTTATAACTAGGATGCTAATAGTTTTAATCATTATATTAAGTTGCTCAGGTGCAATTCAATATATGTATTTAAGCAAAATGATTAGCTCTGGTGTAGCAATCGAGGCAACCAAGGTAAGTCAAACAATAGAACAAGGCATAGAGGAAACGCGTGCAGCCTCCAAGGCAATTGAACTCCAATTGGATTTAAAGCTCAAATTGATTGCTCAACATATTAGTGATAATTTAGGGGATAAACCTTTAGAAGAAATAACAAATCAAGATTTATTGGCACTTAGAGATGAGTTTGATATTGCAGGTTTAACACTTTTTGAAGAAATAGGTCAAGGCGACATAGTAGGGGTAAAGTCAACCGAACCTAGTGATATTGGTTTTAGTTTTAAAGAATTTCTTGGTGAAGAGTCGGATGGCTATAAAATCATGTATGATTTGCTGCATGGTAATGAATTGAAAGTAACACATCAGACATATGTAGATAAAAACACTGTAATTCTACCTATTGGGCCTTCTGGGTCTCATAGCGAAAAGCCAACATTCTATAAATATGGATATTATGTTGATGATGATAAAGATTACATGATTAACCCTTATTTTGAGGCGAATGAAGTATACAATTTTACTCAGGAAGTTGGGCCGAACACATGGATTAAAACGGTGCTGGAGTCAAATGACGATGTAGCCGAGATAGCTGTAGTAAGTCCACAAGTCTATGCAGATCCTTCTTTAATGGAGGACCCCACTCAGCCTTACAAAAAAATAGAATATGGTGAATTTAAATCAGAATCAGAAAAAGACAAAGAAATATTAGCTGGTTTATCAGAGAACCCCAAAAGGACAGCTTATATTGATAAACAAGGTGAACATGCGTACTACAAAATGTTTATCCCAACTAAAGATGGAAGAGTCATCTATGTGGGGCTGGATTATAATCACTTAAGTGCACCGCTGCAAAATATGTCTCTAATCTTACTTGCATTCAGTTTGATTTCATTAGTGGCATTGTTTATCTTATCCACAAGTTTCTTTAGCAAAATCTATAAAAATATTCAAGTAATTATCTCTCAAATTAAGAAGCTTGAATCTGGAGATTTCACTACTCAAAGTGAAGTAAAAGATAAAGGTGAGTTAGCGAACTTATCGGCTAGTGCAAATAAAATGACTTCTACTTTAAGTCATGTTTTAAAAGATACAACGAAACAAGCAGAGAAAGTTCAAACCCTTTCTTTAGATTTAAAAGCAGAAGCAGATGAATCAGTAGAGAAAGTCTATGCAATCTCTATCGACTTAACCTCAAAAGCTCGTGAAGATGCTTATGAAATCAATGACTTCTTAGAGATGTTGGAAGAGAAATTAAAGACTTTACCGAAAACCGAAGAAATAGAAACAATCTTAAATAGAGTGGAAGAAGTTAGAATTATTTCCAGCAATCGTGCGGTGTCGGCTACAGATATTACGATCACCCTATCCGATCTTATGAAATCCATGCAAGCGCAATCTGTAGAGTTGTCGGAAATTTCAGGAAAGTTATTCGAAAATATGTACCAGTTTAAATTGAAATAGGAGTGGATTCCATGCTTTTAAAGGTGAATAGCTTTGTAGATGGTACAAAGCAGGTATTTAAATTGAATGGTATTCTTGACTACTCCACAGTAGACACATTTGATTTTTTTAATAAAACCAAAGAGTTTGCAACGGAATTGGAAGTAGACTTTTCAGAATTGGATTTTATAGATTCTACAGGTATCGGGGCTATACTGTCCATACTGCATTCAGCGAGCAGTTTAAATGCAAAAGTAAGCTTTGTAGGAATGTCTGAAGATACAAAAAATCTATTTGAAACAATCGGTGTATTTGAAATTAAAAAGTCTCTATTAGGTGAGGGGTGATGAGCGTGTATAAACGTGAAATGATCCAGTCACATAATTTAGTCGATACTAGAAATAAAACATTAGAGCGAGAGATTAATTTAGCGAAAAATATTCAAACCGCATTATTAAATGGTGAAAAGCCAACTTTGGAAAATGATGAGGTGTCGGGGATATCAATTCCCGCAAGATTAATCGGTGGAGATTATTTTGACTTTTATCCGCTGCCAAATGGTAAGCTGCGTATTGTAATAGGTGACGTGATGGGGAAGGGAATCCCGGCGGCAATGCTGATGATTCTGACAAGAGGGGCATTCCGTACAGCAGCAGAATCTACTAAAGGGCCAGGAGAAACATTAACGGCTATGAATAATGCACTGTATGCGGATTTAAGAAAACTTAACTCGTTTGTCACAGTTTTTTGTGCAGACTGGGATCCGATATTAGGAACGCTTTCTTATTCGAGTGCTGGTCATTCTTTACCGGAAATCATCAGAGGAGTTAAACAAAAAGTTGAAATTCCTCCTGTAAAAGGAATCATGCTGGGTGGATTACCCAATCAAACATATAAAGAGGAAAAAGCCACGCTAGTTGAAGGAGACTTGGTTTTCATTTATACAGATGGAATTATCGAGGCTGTTAATACTGATGGTGAAATGTATAAAGTAAATCGATTGGAAAACCTGCTAAAGTCTCTAGTAACCAAAAATGTTCAGGAAATCGAACAATCAGTGATTGAGGATATAAATCATTTTACCGAAGGATTGCCTCAAAAAGATGATATAACAATGGTTTTATTGAAAATTGGCAAAGAAAGTACCGATATATCTAGTTACAATTGTCCACTAGTCTAATAGAGAGGAGGAATACAAAATATGGGGGAAACGATTACTTCAAAAGGCAGAAACACAAAAGAAGCATTGGACATAGCTCTATCGCTGTTAGGGAAACCATTAACTGATGTTGAGGTAGAAATCATAGAAAATGGAGAAAAAGGTTTTCTAGGTATTAAATCGAAGCCGGCTGTAGTAAAAGTGAAGGTGAAAGATTCACTTTCAATAACGGAAACTGCACCGCAAACCATCGAAGATTTAATTTCAACAATATTAAATGATCAACATGATGATGTTGCTATAACAAAGAGACAGGATAGCAAACAGGATGATTTAAGCGGAAAAGCCTGGGTGCTTGATGGGAAAATTTATTGCAAAGATGCCGAAGATAAATTTCCATTAATCAAACCATCAAAAGGGGTCCGCATTTTTAAAAATGGCACGTTAATCTCCTCGACAGAAGTTATTTGCGAAGCCGATGTAATTGAAGTTGAGCTTATAAATGAAGATGTATTGCCTATATGGGAAATAAATATTAGTGGAGATAAATTGGAAGTATTTTTAGAAATAAAATCAGGTCTATCAATAAGGCGTACACTTAAAAATCTTGAACCCGAGCCGCTAATCGAAATTAAAACCTATGAAGTTCGCGCACCTCTCTATATTGATTCAACTGATGTTCTCCATAAACTTAAAGAACTTGGGATTATTCATGGAGTAGACTATGCAGCCATAAATGCAGCTTGTGCCTCAAGCACAGATGGAACTTTCCTTATAGCCAAAGGGACTTCTCCGACAAAAGGGAAAAAAGGATACTTTCAACTTTATAATAATATTGATGTAAAAAAACAATTTAAAGAACGTGTAGATGGTTCTGTAGATTTCAGAGATTTTAAAGAGTTTCCTTCTGTGAATTTTGGACAAATTATCGGAGAGGTCATGCCTCCCGAAGAGGGAAAAGCTGGAATGAATGTTATGGGTGAAATAATTGAACCTATGAAAGCTGCCTCCCTCAAAATAAAGGCTGGAACAGGTGTACTTCTTGTAGATGGGTTAAAAGTAGTCTCGATAGAATCGGGGTATCCAGAAGTCAAGATTAGTGGTCAATTAGCAATTGTATCTGTCATTCCTAAATTAATTATCCATCATGATGTAACAATAGAAACGGGCAATGTTAGTTACTTAGGCGCAGTGGAAATAAAAGCATCTGTCCAAGATGGTATGAAAGTAGAAGCAAAAGGAAACATCCAAATAGAAGGAAATGTATTTAGAGCTAAAGTATTGTCCGGTAAATCAATTATTGCGAATAAAAACATTATTGCAAGTAAATTTACAGCTGGCAATGGAAGTCTGATAAAACTGGAACTTTCAAATATATTAATGAGACTTTCTAATGAACTAAATAACATGAAAGCAGCAATTACCCAATTAACACATGTATCTGCATTCAAAGTAAATTCACTTAAAGTGACGGGCCTTGGACCACTTATGAAAATTCTTTGTGATAGTAAGTTTAAAGATACTCCGCTTCTAGTGAATGAATATGTAAAAAAGGTAAGAGAGCACTCTGCAGAGCTGGAAATAGAATGGATAGATTTAGCAGAGTCCCTTAATAATGAATTTTCGAATCTTCATATTTCAACGATGAAAAATGAAGAGGATATTACTAACATAGCAGATCAGGCAGAATCTCTATATTTATCAGTTCAAAGCGAAAACAAAGATGATGCTCCATTTATTAAGGCGGATTTTGTTCAGAATAGTGAAATCTATTCTAACGGTGATATTTTAATATTGGGACAAGGGGTGTATAGTTCTAGTCTGTTTGCTCGGAAGAACATTATCATTAAAGGATTTGTTCGTGGAGGAGATATTTATGGTGAAGAGAGTGTAACCATTAATGAAGTAGGTTATCGAACAGGATCCTATGTGAAAATTGCTGTTTCAAATTCAGGATTTATAAAGATAAAAAATGCATCTGAAAACACAACCATTCAAGTTGGCGGACAATCCCGGGTATTATTTAATAAAGCTAAAAATATCTATGCTAGATTAGACGAGAACGGTATCTTAGTTGTATCGAAGGAGGAATAGAATGTTCAATTTCACATTGCAAAATGAAGCTGGTAATCTAGTGATCAATTTACAAGGCGATTTAGATATTGAGGCTACAGAAATTATTGAAGAAGAGTTAATGGTTGAAATTCAGAATAGTACAGGGGAAGTAGAGCTTAACTTTCAAAACATAGACTTTGTAGATTCTTCGGGAATTGGTTTGCTTATTTCCTTAACGACAAGCTTAAAAGAAACCAATAGAAGACCTACTATTACAAATATAAGCGAAGATGTAAAAATGGTATTTACTTTATTGCAATTAGACGAAATCTTGGGTAGAGATGTTGTTTTATTATAAAGCCGTAGATTTAGAGAATGAGGGCTGTTCCAAAGAAGTCAATCTTTTGGGACAGCCCTCATTGCATTATATTAACGATCTTTTAAAATACGTTTGACTTCCTGATACAGAATCTCCAGCCCTTTTTTTACGTCCTCCCCAGAGCTGTAAGCAAAGGAAAGGCGGATATGGCGGGCATCATTGGGTGCGTAGATGTAGCCGGGATTTATAAGCACTTTCTTTTTGAGCAATTGCATAAATAATTCGGTTGTAACAATCGGCTCGTTAAATTTT
>DATMFE010000059.1:0-1506 GCA_035556295.1 Ureibacillus sp. | reverse complement strand
CAATGTCTATGTACTCTTTGCACTAGGATCAACCAAAACATCAGTTGAGGAAATCAAGAAGGATGCTCTAAAGTTTCTACTTATTTATATTGCACTCACTGTCATCTCGATTATTCCTTTCATCGGTATCCTAACTTCCATTGCCATGGTCGTCATAGGCGTCTACTTCATGTATCGCCTATTCTACCGCTGGACAGGTGAATCCGGCACAGCCATCCTGTTTGTTGTCCTAACCATCATCACCGGCAGTATCTTCTATTATATTTATGGTTTGATTAAAATGAAGAAGCCGTTTGTTGTTTAATTGGCCAGAAATTGAGTTGGTACTTGATCCAGTTATAATTTTCTAGTGAGCTAGGAAGACTCCGATAATATTTGGAGTGTTTCTGGCTTTTTTGTTTGGAAATTTGTTGAGGAGCTGGTACATGTTCAATTTCCAGTAAGTTAGCTAGCTTAATAAGTGCCCTAAATCTCAGCAATTAAAAATTTCTTTCTATAGAATATGTAGTTTATTAAATCACCCCCCTTTTAGTTAATCATGCAATAATGAATAAATTTACTCATTCACGCTTAATTTTTCTCTTTACTTCAACATATAACTATAATATATTTACCTTAAACTTGATGTTTATTCCAGTAAAACTGTTATAGAATTCAATGAAAATAGTATTGCTGTTATATAACATTGTGTGCTACTATTATTTTACAGATAGAATAGTAAGAAAATTTAAAAAGGGATGGGGGACTGTTAAATGATTACGTTTCTAGTGTGTATTGTAATCTTAATTGTCGGGTATTTTACTTATGGCAAGTATGTCGAAAAAGTTTTCGGGGAGAAACCTAAGCGACCAACACCAGCCTATGTAAATGCAGATGGTGTCGATTATGTTCCAATGTCAACGCCTAAGAACTCATTAATTCAATTATTGAACATTGCAGGAACTGGTCCTGTATTCGGTCCAATCGCTGGTGCGCTTTATGGACCTGTGGCATTTATTTGGATTGTTGTGGGCTGTATTTTTGCAGGAGCTGTTCATGATTACTTGACTGGTATGATTTCCATTCGAAACAAAGGGGCACATTTACCAGAGCTTGTATCGAAATTTTTAGGAAAATTCATGAAACACGTTGTAAACGTTTTCGCACTTTTGCTTTTATTGTTGGTAGGTACAGTATTCGTTTCTTCACCAGCTATGCTAATCAGTAATTTGATGGATGGCAAAGTTGCCCTTGCACTTATCGTTGGGGTCATCTTCTTCTATTATATTTTAGCTACTTTATTACCTGTTGATAAAATTATCGGTCGTTTGTATCCATACTTTGGAGCTCTTTTAGTTCTTTCTGCCGCTGGTGTAGGAATCGGACTGGTTTTAACTGGAGCACCAATTCCAGAGCTTTCGTTCCAAAATATGCATCCAGGAAATTTACCGATCTTCCCATTAATCTTCTTTACGATTACTTGTGGGGCTTTATCGGGATTCCATGCAACGCAAACACCGATTATTT
>DATMFE010000058.1:0-28422 GCA_035556295.1 Ureibacillus sp. | reverse complement strand
AAGTATTAGGGGAAGACGGATTTTATTACTTTAACGAATTGCCTGGAACAGAAAAAGTTTGGCCAGCACAATATGTGTTTGTTGCGATAGGTTTTGAAGGAGTAGAAAAAACGCTGCCAGAACAATTTGGAGTAACAATTACCAATAATCGTATTAAAGCTTCATTAACTGAATTTAAGACGAATGTTCCTGGTGTTTTTGCAGCGGGTGATGCTAGACGCGGGCAAAGCTTGGTAGTTTGGGCTATTAAAGAAGGTAGAGCAGTTGCAGCCAACGTTCATGATTTTTTAGGATCTAAAGTCAATAGTTAGAGTTCCATTATATAAATGTAGAAAAACGATTTTCGAAATCTAATTCGAGGTCGTTTTTTTATTTAAAAAATTTACAGTTCGTGTAATTTTATATAAGATTGATGTTTGAGCATTCAATGATAATATTTAAAAATTTTCGGGTATAGTATATATATTGTGTTTTCAGCATGGAAACAGTAAGAATTAAGTCATTTTTACACCGAAAGTGAAATCTATTCTCAATTAAGTGTGCCCTATTGAAAATAAAAAAATGAACTTTTTTACTGCAATATTTTTTTAATAAGCTAAAATCATCTTAGAATTTCTTCATTTTATTGGTTTTATTTGATAGTAAATTGCTTTCGAATAAATATTTTGCATGCTCAACTGTTTTCGGGTAAGATTAGAATGATAATAAATTAGTAATGGTTTTACCATTCAATGTACAAATCGGAGGGAAAATAATGTCTACACTAGTTATAAAAGATCTTCACGTATCTATTGAAGATAAAGAAATTTTAAAAGGTGTAAACCTTACAATTAATACAAACGAAGTTCACGCAATCATGGGTCCTAACGGTACTGGTAAATCAACGTTAGCTTCTGCGATTATGGGACACCCAAAATATGAAGTTACACAAGGTACAATCGAATTAGATGGCGAAAACGTACTTGAAATGGAAGTAGATGAAAGAGCAAAAGCTGGATTATTCTTAGCTATGCAATATCCTTCTGAAATTTCTGGTGTAACAAACGCTGACTTTATCCGTTCAGCTATTAATGCTCGTCTTGGTGAAGGAAATGAAATTTCTTTAATGAAATTCATCCGTCAATTAGATAAGACGATGGACTTCTTAGAAATGGACCAAGACATGGCGCAACGTTACTTAAACGAAGGTTTCTCTGGTGGGGAAAAGAAACGTAACGAAATTCTTCAATTAATGATGATTAAACCAAAATTTGCAATTCTTGACGAAATCGACTCTGGTCTTGATATTGATGCTTTAAAAGTAGTTGCAAAAGGAATTAACGAAATGCGTGGAGAAGGGTTTGGTTGTTTAGCAATCACTCACTACCAACGCTTATTAAACTACATCACTCCTGATCATGTACATGTCATGATGCAAGGTCGTGTAGTGAAATCTGGTGGAGCTGAATTAGCTCACCGCTTAGAAGCAGAAGGTTATGACTGGATTAAACAAGAATTAGGTATTGAAGAAACAGACGCAGCAGAACAAGAAGCATAATAAGGAGGACGAAACAAAATGACAGTTGAAACAAAATTGGCATTGTCAGTTGACGAAGTACGTTCGTTCTCACAATTAAACAATGAGCCGTCTTGGTTTACTGATTTTCGTGAAAGTGCATTAGAAAAAGCAAATGAACTACCAATGCCAAAACCAGATAAAACAAATATTACAAACTGGAATTTCTTAGAATTCCCTAAACATACAGTTGAAAGTGCATCATTCAATTCTTTAGATGAACTTTCTGGAGAGTTAAAAGAACTAATTGATATTGAAGGTCAAGAAAACCTTTATATCCAACGTAATAATACACCTGCTTTTCTTAAAGTATCAGAGGAGTTAAAATCTCAAGGTGTCATCTTTACTGATATCGAGACAGCAGTTCGTGAACATAGTGATTTAGTTAAACAATATTTCATGACTCAAGCAGTGAAAGTTGATGAGCATAAATTAACAGCTTATCATGCAGCATTAGTTAACGGTGGCGTATTCGTATATGTACCTAAAAATGTTGTAATAGAAAAACCACTTCAAGTTGTCTTTATCAATGACAATGAAGAAGCTTCTCTATTCAACCATGTACTATTAGTTGCTGATAAGAACTCTGCTGTAACTTATGTTGAAACTTATGTTTCTACAGTTTCTGAGTCAAAAGGTCAGGCGAACATTATTGAAGAAGTGATTGCTTTAGATAATGCTCAAATTACTTTCGGAACAGTAGATGTATTAGCAAAAGGATTTACAACTTATGTTAATCGTCGTGGACACTTATTACGTGATGCGAAAATCGATTGGGCATTAGGGTTAATGAATGATTCAGATACAATTTCTGAAAACATTACTCATTTAATAGGTGATGGTTCAAACGCTAATACTAAAACTGTAGTTGTTGGTCGTGGGAACCAAAAACAAAACTTCACTACTGAAGTTCGTCATTGGGGTAAAAACTCAGAAGGCTTTATCTTAAAACATGGCGTTATGAGAGAGTCTGCTCAAACGATCTTTAATGGAATTGGTAAAATTGAACATGGTGCTTCTAAAGCAAATGCAGAGCAAGAATCACGTGTATTAATGTTATCTGAAAGCGCTCGTGGAGATGCAAATCCAATTTTATTAATTGATGAAGATGATGTAATGGCGGGGCATGCCGCATCTGTCGGTCGTGTTGATCCAATTCAGTTATATTATTTAATGAGTCGTGGTATTTCAAAAGCAGAAGCAGAACGATTAATTATTCATGGTTTCCTTGCGCCAGTTGTTCAAAACATTCCAATTGAAAGCGTAAAAGAACAATTGACGAAGGTAATCGAAGGGAAAGTTCGTTAATGAATGAAATCAGAAAACAATTTCCAATTCTTGATCAAGAAGTAAACGGGCATCCGCTCGTTTACCTTGATAGTGCAGCAACATCCCAAAAGCCTAAACAAGTATTAGATGTGATAAGAAAATACTATGATTTAGATAACTCAAATGTACATCGTGGCGTACATACACTTGGTAATCGTGCAACAGACTCTTATGAAGGGGCACGTGAAAAGATTCGTAAATTTATTAATGCCAAGTCTACAAAAGAGATTATCTATACAAGAGGTACAACAACATCGCTTAATACTGTTGCTTCATCATATGGGAGACAAACTGTACAAGAAGGCGATGAAATCGTTATTTCATATATGGAACACCATTCTAATTTAATTCCTTGGCAACAACTTGCGAAAGAGAAAAATGCAGTACTGAAATATTTTGATTTAGAGGAAGATGGAACAATCACATTAGAAACTGTTCGTAATACGATTACAGATAAAACAAAAATCGTTGCAGTTACAATGGCTTCTAACGTGTTAGGTACGATCAACCCTATCAAAGAGATTGCAGAAATTGCTCATGAACATGGTGCAGTAATTGTGGTAGATGCAGCTCAAGCTGCTCCACATATGCCAATTGATGTACAAGATTTAAATGTAGATTTCTTAGGATTCTCTGGCCATAAAATGTGCGGACCAACTGGTATTGGTGTACTTTATGGGAAAGAAGCTTTACTTGAAGAAATTGAACCAATTGAATTTGGTGGAGAAATGATCGACTTTGTTGATCTATTTGACTCAACGTGGAAAGAACTTCCTTGGAAATTTGAAGGTGGGACACCAAACATTGCTGGAGCAATTGGTTTAGGTGCTGCTGTTGATTTCTTAACAGAAATTGGATTAGAAAATATCGCAAACCATGAACATGAATTAGTGGAATATGCATTAAGTGAAATGGATAAAATCGGCGGTATATCAATATATGGACCTCGTGATCCAAACAAACGATGCGGATTAATCACATTCAATTTAGAAGGTGTTCATCCACATGATTTAGCAACAGTTTTAGATATGAACGGAATCGCTATTCGTGCAGGTCACCATTGTGCTCAGCCATTAATGAAATGGTTACAATGTACTGCAACAGCACGCGCTAGCTTCTATATGTACAACACAAAAGAAGATATTGATCGTCTTGTTGAAGGTTTGAGAGGCGCGAAGGAGTATTTTAACGATGTCTTTTAATAATTTAGACCAACTATATCGCTCAGTCATCATGGACCATTATAAAAAACCTCGTAACAAAGGTTCATTAGATGAAAGCAGTCTTACGATCGATATGAATAATCCAACTTGTGGAGATCGTATTCATCTAACATTAAAACTTAATAATGGAATTGTAGAAGATGCAAAATTTGATGGTGAAGGATGTTCAATTTCAATGTCATCCGCATCAATGATGACAGAAACTATTAAGGGCAAACATATTGACGATGCTCTTAAATATGCAGATGTCTTTTCTAAAATGATGCTTGGCGAAGAAATTGATGAAGATACAATCGATGAGCTTGGGGATGTAGCAGCTCTACAAGGTGTTTCTAAATTCCCAGCACGTATTAAATGCGCTACTCTTGCTTGGAAAGCAATGGAAAAAGGCGTTAAAAACGAATCAAAATAAGGCTTGAACGGAGGAGAGAACATGGCAAAGAAAATGCCTGAAATCGGCGATTATAAATACGGCTTCCATGACAAGGACGTATCAGTTTTCCGTTCAAAACGTGGATTAACCGATGAAATCGTTCGTGAAATATCAAAAATGAAAAATGAACCCGAGTGGATGTTAAACTACCGTCTAAAAGCGTTAGAAATTTTCTACTCAAAACCAATGCCACAATGGGGTGGCGACCTTTCTGCATTAAACTTCGATGAAATTACGTACTACGTAAAACCATCAGAAGCTACGCAAAAATCTTGGGATGAAGTACCAGAAGAAATCAAAGCAACATTTGATAAACTAGGTATTCCTGAAGCTGAACAAAAATATTTAGCAGGTGTATCTGCTCAATATGAATCAGAAGTTGTTTACCACAACATGAAAAAAGACCTTGAAGATTTAGGGATTGTATTTAAAGATACTGACTCAGCTCTTCGTGAAAACGAAGATATCTTCAAAAAATACTGGGGTACAGTAATTCCATCTTCAGACAACAAATTTGCTGCACTAAACTCAGCTGTTTGGTCAGGTGGATCATTCATCTACGTTCCACCAGGTGTTAAATTAGAAACACCATTACAAGCATACTTCCGAATTAACTCTGAAAACATGGGGCAATTCGAACGTACATTAATCATTGTTGATGAAGGTGCAAGTGTTCACTATGTAGAAGGTTGTACAGCTCCTGTTTATACAACAAACTCACTTCACTCAGCTGTAGTTGAGATTGTAGTTAAAAAAGATGCTTATTGCCGTTATACAACAATCCAAAACTGGGCAAACAACGTTTATAACCTAGTTACAAAACGTACTGTTGTTGAAGAAAACGGTACAATGGAATGGATTGATGGTAACATCGGTTCTAAATTAACAATGAAATACCCTGCATGTATCCTAAAAGGTGAAGGTGCACGTGGTATGACACTTTCAATTGCGATTGCTGGTAAAGGCCAACACCAAGATGCAGGTGCAAAAATGATTCACTTAGCACCAAACACATCTTCAACAATCGTATCAAAATCAATTTCAAAACAAGGCGGTAAAGTTACTTACCGTGGTATCGTAAGATTTGGT
This sequence comes from Ureibacillus sp., assembly GCA_035556295.1. Taxonomy (GTDB): domain Bacteria; phylum Bacillota; class Bacilli; order Bacillales_A; family Planococcaceae; genus Ureibacillus. The sequence goes on along the minus strand of DATMFE010000058.1, from coordinate 22,793 downwards.
AAAAAGGCTACTGGAGCACGTTCAAACATTGAATGTGATACATTAATCTTAGATAACCAATCTACATCTGATACTATTCCTTACAACGAAATTTTAAATGATAATGTATCTTTAGAGCACGAAGCGAAAGTTTCTAAAGTATCTGAAGAACAATTATTCTATCTAATGAGCCGTGGTATTTCTGAACAAGAAGCAACAGAAATGATCGTAATGGGCTTCATCGAACCATTCACAAAAGAACTTCCAATGGAATATGCGGTTGAAATGAACCGTCTAATCAAGTTCGAGATGGAAGGGTCAATCGGATAATAAAATGCATATTTACGCAGAAGATGAACGTTGAGTTCATCTTCTGTTTTTTTTTGTACGGGGAAGTGTCTTGAGTGAGTTTGCGTCTTATGAGTGCTCTCAGGAAAAGTTTCTAGATGCTGCCCGCAAGATTGGATTTTGGGAATAAGGGTTAAAAGAATTTGTCCACGAGAGCTAGCTTGAGTATTAATTTCGATACGAGTTGTCCATGCGATTGTATCACAAGGACAAACTTTGAGAAGTTATGCTCAGGATAAGACATCTCGAGGACGAAATGTTAGAGGATATTTTCATGAGACCGCCGCTCGGGGAACAAATGCGAGATACTATGTTCACGAGACCGCCTCTCGAGAAATGAATACGAGATAATATGTTCACGAGACTGCCTCTCGAGGACCAAATACGAGATACTATGTTCATGAGACCGCCGCTCGAGGACCAAATACACCAAACCACCCGAAACAACATTGTAAGATAGCTTCCTCAATCTCACTTTTTTATACATAATGGAATTCAAAATGTGAAACTCTATAAATTATCTGTGATATTATAGAAAAATAAAAAGGAGGGATTTTCTTGATATACATAGGATTGACAGGTTGGGGAGATCATCCCTCTTTATATAGCGAGCATTCCACAACAAAAGACAAACTGTTTAATTATAGTGCCCACTTTCCTATTGTTGAAGTGGATACTTCCTTTTATGCAATCCCCCCGGAAAAAAATGTGCGAAAGTGGTGTCAAGAAACACCTTCCAATTTTCAGTTCATCTTAAAAGCGTATCAAGGCATTACAGGCCATTTACGTGATGAACTGCCATATGATACTCGGAATGATATGTTTGAAGCTTTTAGGGCTACCGCAAGGGCTTTTCAAGAAGAAGGAAAGCTAGGTATGGTCCTTGTTCAATTTCCACCTTGGTATGATTGCCAAGGAAAAAATGTTACATATATTCGATATGTAAAAGAGCAACTAAGTGAATTTCCAATTGCAATTGAATTTCGTAATCAAACTTGGTATTCAGAAAAAAATCAAGATGTCATGCTTAAGTTTCTAAAGGACAATGGGTTAATCCATTCCGTTTGTGATGAGCCTCAAGCTGGTAGTGGGTCTGTTCCGCTTGTGAGTGTTTCAACAACAAAAGAGAAAGTGTTATTCCGAATTCATGGTCGAAATATTCATGGTTGGCGAAATGCGGGGAATAATCAAAATTGGCGTGAAGTTCGATTTTTATATGATTACAATGAAGATGAACTCTCACAAATTGCCAATGCAATTTTAGAACTAAAACAACAGTCAAAAGACGTTTATGTTCTTTTTAACAATAACTCAGGTCACCATGCTGCAAAGAACGCAAAGCAACTGATGAGCATGTTAGATGTTGAATATAGCGGATTATCACCAAAACAATTAGACCTGTTTGAAGGAGATCTATAAATGGAATATTTATTGTTAGCAATTATTGCACTCTGCTCGGGAGTCGTCGGTTCTTTAGTTGGATTAGGTGGAGGAGTCATCTTAGTTCCAGCAACTCTATTTATAGGAATAACACTCGGTTATATTCCTGAATTAACCCCTCAAACCGTTGTTGGGCTTTCTGTTATTATGATGATTTTTACAGGGTTATCATCGACATTATCTTATATGAAATCAAAAACAGTGGATTATAAGAGTGGTCTTATCTTTTTTATAGGTTGTATACCAGGTACAATGGTTGGCGCTTGGGTCAACAAATTTTTAGATTTACCATCATTTAATTTATATTTTGGTATTCTGTTAATAATACTTTCATTATTATTAATAGTGAAAGACAAACTAAAACCTGTAAAATGGTTTGTAGAACATGGAACAAAAAAGCAATACATTGATGGAACTGGGAAAGAATATATTTATGGTTATCCAATTTGGTTTGCCATTTCATTGACATTTTTTGTAGGTTTTTGTTCTGGATTATTTGGAATTGGTGGAGGGTCAATGATTGTTCCTGCAATGCTTTTATTATTCCAATTCCCACCTCATGTGGCAGTGGCAACATCAATGTTTTTAGTTTTTCTTTCTTCATTAGTAAACTCCATAAGTCACATAGCTTTAGGCAATGTAACTTGGATTTATACACTACCTATTATTATAGGAGCATATGTTGGGGCGAAAATAGGTTCTTCCTTAAATAAGAAGATGAAATCTGAAACCCTCATTTATGCGTTAAGAATTATATTATTATTGCTAGGTATTCGTTCGATATTAGACGGATTATTTTAGGCGATTAGTAATTATTGAAAGATGGTGGCAAGGATGATTGAAACAATACATTTTTTTCATACGAATGATATACATAGCCACTTCGAATATTGGCCACGAATGCAATACTACATTAAAGAACAGCGAGTTGCTTTTGCCAAATTAGGTGAACCAAGTTTCCTGTTAGATATCGGTGACCATCTTGATCGTTCCAATATTTATACAGAAGCAACACTTGGAAAGGGCAATGTAAAATTATTAAACGAAGCACAATATGATGTTGTGACAATAGGAAATAACGAAGGAATTACACTAGATCATAAAGATTTATATCACTTGTATGATGAGGCGAATTTTGAAGTTGTTGTTGCCAATATAAATGCTAGGAACGGGAAAAATCCAGCATGGATTAAGCCATATACCATCTTATCTACGAAATATGGAACAAAAATTGGTGTTGTAGGTGCAACAGCCATGTTCCAAGTATTTTATGAAGAACTTAATTGGACAGTCACAGACCCAAAAGAGGCCATTAAAAATAGTGTAAATGAAATAAAAGATCAGGTTGATATCATTCTTTGTTTATCCCATTTAGGGATTACAGATGATGAACTATTAGCAAAAGATTGTCCGGATATCGATGTGATATTAGGTTCACACACGCACCACTTATTTTTAGATGGAAAAATGGTCGACCAAGTATTGTTAACGGGTTGTGGAAAATTTGGTGCTTATACAGGTCACCTACAAATTCAATTCGATCAACAAAAAAGAAAAATAATCACTAAAGAAGAAACTGTAATTGAAAACGCATTATTACCCGAAATTGAAGGGGAAAGTGGTTTTGTCGGCTCACTAGCTATACAGGGGAAGGAACTCCTTTCGCAACCGGTTTTTCAAACATCAAAATTATATAATAAAGAATGGTTTCATCATTCGAACCTCTCTAGATTATTTGCAAAATGCTTACTTGAATTTACAGGTGCAGATTGTGCGATGTTTAACGCGGGACTCTTCCTGGATGGTTTAAACAAAGGGATTGTTACAAGATACGACATTCACAAAATTTTACCACATCCTATTAACGCATGTGTAATAGAATTAAGTGGAAGCCAAATTAAGGAAGTATTATTGCTCTCTGAAAATAAAGATTGGCCACTTTTAGAATTGAAAGGGTTAGGTTTTAGAGGAACTATTTTTGGTAAATTGCTAACTTATCAATTTTCACTTAATAATGATAACGAACTAATGATTGCTGGTCAGAAAGCAAGTATGGACCAAACATATCGCCTGGCTACTTTAGATATGTTTACTTTTGGTTACTTTTTTCCAAGTTTTAAAGAAGCAAAGAAGAAATATTATTTCCCTTTATTCCTTAGAGACATTTTGTCAAAATTTGGGGAAAACTATCTTTAATTGACAATGTATAGAGAATTTTTTATCATTGTTTACAACCCGAATTAATGATTGGAGCTTAACATGAGACTTATTTCCCTCGATGTACTCAAACCTGGAATGGTGATTGCAAAAACAATATGGAATGAAGCCGGACGACCTTTATTGCAGAAAGATGTCGTTGTTACCGAATCGATTATTAATCGATTAAATCAATTGTATATTAAATACGTCTATATTGATGACGAAATTTCAAAAGGAATTGAAGTAAATGAGTCAATCCCTGTTGAAATGAGACTGGCTGCAGTAAATAAAATTACTGAATCCTTTCATCAGTTAAAAGGCGTCGGAGGAAAGAAAGCTTCATATATTTTAGATCGACAATCAGCTGAAATCGGGAATTTAGTTGACGACATATTAGGAAGTATTTTAAGTAATAGTGAAATGCTAACCGTATTAACGGATTCATTTTTATACGACGAGTACTTATACCAACATTCTTTCCAAGTTGCATTATACTCAATTGCAATTGCGAAAGAATTAAACTATAGCCGAAGTGAATTAAAAACGATCGGAATTGGTGCTCTATTACATGATGTCGGAAAATTACAAATTCCTACTAGTATTCTACTAAAACCAGGACGTTTAACAGATGAAGAATATGAAACAATGAAGCAGCATACAACCTACGGATTTGATATTTTAAGAAACTTACATACTGTTTCATTGTTAGTTGCTCATTGTGCATTTCAACATCATGAAAGATTAGATGGAAGTGGCTATCCACGTGGTTTGGTAGAACGAGATATTCATCCGTATGCTAAAATTATCGCTGTAGCAGACGTATTTGATGCTGTTACTTCTGATCGTGTCTATCGAAATAAAATGCTACCATCCCAAGGGATTGAATTAATCCAATCTGGAAGTGGTATTACTTTTGATATAGAGGTTGTTGAAGCTCTTAAACGAAGCATTGTCCATTATCCGAATGGAACGATGGTATTGCTTTCAGATGGTAGAAGAGGCATCATTGCAAAGCAAAGTTTAAATCATTCTTCGCTTCCTTTTGTTCGTATTTTTGAAGAAAATGGTGCAATCTTAAAATCTACATATATGCTTAGCCTAGAAGAGCATCCACATATAGTAATTGAAAAGATTGAAACGGATTACCTTACACACATTGAATAGATATCTCCTCCTGTTCATAAGTTTATAGAATAGGAGGAGATTTTTTGTTTTCTCGAAGGTCAAATATTATGTTTTCCCGTAATCCAAAAAGAAAATATCATGCAAAAAAATTTGGGAAATCTAACAAACTAGCGATTTTCCTTTTATCATTCTTTGCATGTATCATATTATTTTTAGTTTTCATTAACGATCGGTTATTACCTACCTATTTAGATTATGCAAAAGTACAAACCTATAAAATAGCATCTCATGTTGTTTCGCGAGCAATAAGTTCAAAAACAGTAATGAATGTTAATGAAATTATTCAAAATGTCCCAACGAATTCGAATGAGATGGTTACAACGAAGTTCAACACAGAAATTATTAATAAAGAAAGAGCGGAAATCGTTAGCTTAGTAAAGCTTAACTTACAAGAAGCAGAACAAGGGGATTTGAGCCATCTGCCTGAGTTGGAGAATGTACAGTATGACGTAGGAAGTATGGAAGCTGGAGATGGCATTGTCTTTTTTGTTCCTCTAGGTCAAGCGCTAAACCTACCGATACTCGGAAATCTTGGCCCAAAAATTCCAATACGATTCCATATTATAGGCAATGTGAATAGTGATATTATTACGAATATAACGGAATTTGGTATTAATAATGCGAAAGTGGAAGTTGGCATTACAGTCAAAGTAAATGTACAAATTATTGTTCCGTTTGCAAGTGAATCCGCAACTGTCGAGCAATACATCCCTGTAGCTATTGGTCTTGTTCAAAGTCCAGTACCACACATTTGGTCAGGAGGAGATGGTGCGCAACCATCGATAGAAGTACCGGTACCATATGAACAAAATTAATTCCCTAATAATTATGATATTTTATATACTATGGAAGTAAGTTAATTGTTACAATAGACTTAATGTGTTAAATTGACAACAGATGCATGTAATAAATTTGCTCTAAAAATTGCATAAAACGAAGGCCTATGAACAATCAAAAATAAGAAAAACACGCATCTGATGTGGATAGGGGAGATAAGGATGACTGTTAGTAATAAAGATGAAATTTTACGTAAACCAGAGTGGTTGAAAATAAAATTAAACACCAATGATGAATACAAAGGCTTAAAAAAATTAATGCGTGAAAAAAATCTGCATACAGTTTGTGAAGAAGCTCGATGCCCAAATATCCACGAATGCTGGGGTGAGCGTAGAACTGCAACGATGATGATTCTAGGTGCGGTATGTACGCGTGCATGTCGATTCTGTGCAGTAAAAACAGGTTTACCAAATGAGTTAGATACAGCAGAACCAGAACGTGTAGCGGACTCTGTTGAAATTATGAATTTAAAACATGTTGTTATTACAATGGTAGCACGTGATGATTTAAAAGATGGTGGGGCTGGAATCCTAGCTGAAACGATCCGTGCAATTCGCCGTAAATCACCTCAAACTTCTGTGGAAGTTTTACCGTCAGATTTAGGGGGAGTTGAAGAAAACTTACAAATGGTAATGGATGCGAAACCAGATATTTTAAATCACAATATTGAAACGGTTCGTCGTCTTACTCCAAGAGTTCGTGCCCGTGCTAAATATGATCGTTCTTTAGAATTCTTACGTCGTGCAAAGGAAATGCAACCTGAGATCCCAACAAAATCATCTTTAATGATTGGTCTGGGTGAAACATGGGATGAAATTATAGAGGTTATGGATGATTTACGTGCAAATGATGTGGACATAATGACAATTGGACAATATTTACAACCAACGAAAAAACATCTTCCAGTGAAAAAATATTATTCGCCAATTGAATTCGGTAAGTTACGTAAAATCGCAATGGAAAAGGGATTTAAACATTGTCAAGCTGGTCCTTTAGTACGTAGTAGTTACCATGCTGATGAACAAGTCAATGAAGCAACAAAAAATAGACAGCTTCAATTTGAAGGATAAGTGTAGTAACGCTGTAGAGGGGGAGTTCAAGTGATCATCGCTGAAGGATATGCGTATGAAGTCATCGAAAATGTCCGTGATGGTTTTCAAGAGGATGTATTTATAGCACGCTACTCTGATGTTTTAGCTAAATATGATTACATTGTTGGTGATTGGGGTTACGGTCAACTACGATTGAAAGGGTTTTTTGATGACCGAAACCAAAAGTCCACTTTTGATACAAAAATCAGCTCGTTCGAAGATTACTTATATGAGTACTGTAATTTTGGCTGTGCTTATTTTATTTTGAAGAAAATTGGTAGAGCACCTCGCCAAGTTGAAACACCATCAAAAGAAGAACCTACTGAAAGTACGATAGACTTAGAAAAACAAGAACAAATGTAACAAATTACAGAAGGACCATTTCTCAAATTAAGAGAGATGGTCCTTCTTTTTATGCAAGTAATTCTGTTAAATATTCTCGTAAGTCTTCTGCCTCTTCTTCGGTTTTATTATAAACATATTCCAAATAACCTGGTTCATCTAAATCATCTGCCCCAATGATAGCAAATCGACTAGATTGCATATCTAACACAAGTACTTTCCCAAAAAAGCGTCTTGATTGTACGATTGCTAGGTCATAACGGATCAGTTTTCCGGTAAAACTAACAAATCTTGTTTTTGTATCTTCTGTATCGTCATATAAGAAAAAGCGTTCCATTCTCTTTTACTCCTCCCAATTCTCTAGAATATGGTACTATAAAAAAGAAACGACTATCAACTTAATTGATTGAATGGAGGCAACATGATATGTATTTTGTCGATCGTAACAAAATTATCATTACATTAAAACATTTAGAAGAACTATTAGACCTATTTAAAGGGTCGCAAAATTGGCTAAGCGATGATATTTCAAAGCTAGCTCTTCAAAGAATTGGACACAATACAATAGAGTCTTTAATGGATGTTGGGAATTTAATCATAGATGGTTTTATCATGAGAGATCCAGGAAGCTATGACGATATTATAGATATTTTAATCGACGAAAAAGTAATTACTATCGAAATGGAACAACCGTTAAAAGAAGTTGTAGGACTTCGTAAAATGTTAGTAAGAGACTTTGTACAAGTAGACAACGAATTATTATTAAAAGTATTAACTGATAATGTTACAAGTTTAAATAAATTCCCTAGTCACGTACTGAACTATTTAGAAAATGAATTAGGACCTGTTTCAGCATTTTTACCGGAGAATAACGAATGAAAACATACAAAGCGTATTGTTTTGATCTAGATGGTACGGTTTATAGGGGAAGTGAGGGAATCGATTCTGCTATTCGATTCATTCATCGCTTGCAAGAAAAAGGAATTGAATATTACTTTATTACAAATAACTCATCGAAAACACCCTTACAGTTTCAACAAGCCTTAGCCAAAATTGGCATTGAAACAGCGATTTCTAGAATCTATTCAAGTGCGATTACAACGGCTAAATATATTTCACAATCATTCAGGGATGCAAAAGTCCACATGATTGGTTCAGAAGGTTTACAAACAGCTTTAACAGAGGAAGGGATTACTGTATCTGATGATTTAGAAGCAGACGTTGTTGTCATTGGAATTGACCAAACCGTTGATTATATGAAATTGGCTAAGGCAAGCGCGGCTGTACAAAACGGTGCGAAACTAATTGGTACGAATGAGGATATCAGATTTCCAAGTGAGTATGGGTTTTTACCTGGTAATGGTTCATTTGTGAATTTAGTTGCTAAAGTTGCGAATGTTGAACCACTATTTATAGGTAAGCCATCACCAGTTATGCTAGATGTCATTCAAGAGGAATATGGTTACGACAAACAGGATATGGTGATGATTGGCGACAATTATGATACTGATATTTTGTGTGGGATTCGATTTGGATGTGATACCATTCATGTGAATACTGGAGTAACAAGTACGGATGTTGTACTAAAACAAAAAGACCAACCTACGTATTGTCTAGAAAGCTTAGATGAAGTTGAAATGTAAAGTTCTAGGTGTACTTTACAAAATAAAAAAAGTCGATTTGAGAAACTATTTTAGTTTTCTCAATCGGCTTTTTCATTTGGATGCTTCACGAGAAGCCCCATTTATTTAGAATAGAGGATTTTCCTCTATATATTGATATATGTTTTTCGTTAATTCTTCAGGCGTATCTGCTTCCACAATATCACCATTAACGAGGGCATAGAATGTGCTGTCGCATAACGTACAGTAACTTAGGCAACCATATTCTAGAACATCTATATTTGGATCTCTTTCCAATACTTCATAGGTTTCTTGTGCACCTTTTGCTAGATTGCTAATACAAAATTCTACAAGTGGATTCAATGGAGTTCACCTCAGGGTAAATGCTACTCTGTTTTTCTATTTTCGTCAATCTATCAGTTTGAAAAGAATTTTTGTGAAGAAATTCACAAAAACATATTGTGAATATCTTCACAATGAGCTATACTCATTTGTGTATTATTTGTGAACAGCACAAACATTGAGGAGAGTTATATGAAGAACTTAGTATTATTGGGTGGAGGTTATGGCAATATGCGAATGTTACTTCGTCTATTACCAAATAACTTCCCAGAAGACACGATGATTACTCTAGTAGACAGAACGCCATTTCATAGTTTGAAAACGGAATTTTATGCGTTAGCTGCAGGAACTTCTACTGATAGAGAAGTTCGTGTAGATTTCCCGGAACATCCAAGACTAGAAAGAGTTTACGGTGAGATAATAAAAATCGATACGAATGAGAAAGTCGTATATTTAGATCAAGAACGAGAAATCCAATATGATGACTTAGTAATTGGACTAGGTTGTGAAGATAATTACCATGGTGTTCCTGGAGCAATGGAGCATACATATAGTATTCAAACGATTGCAAAATCACGTAATACCTTTGAAAAACTTTGTGGTTTACCTGCTGGTTCAACTGTAGGTATTGTTGGTGCAGGTTTAAGTGGTATTGAATTAGCGAGTGAACTACGTGAAAGTAGAGCAGATTTAAATATTAAATTATTTGACCGTTCACACCGTATTTTACGCGATTTCCCAGAAAAACTAAGCAAGTATATTAAAGAGTGGTTTGAAAAGAATAATGTAGAAGTAATTGCACAATCCAATATTACAAAAGTTGAGGAAAATGCATTATACAATCATGATCAAATCATTCATGTTGATGCTGCTGTATGGACAGCTGGAGTTCAGCCAGTGCAAGTAGTTAGGGAAATTGATGGTATTGAGAAAGATTCAAAAGGTCGTCCCGTAGTAAATCAATATTTCCAATTAGTGAATGATGAGCATGTTTATGTCATTGGTGACAGTGCTTCTTCAGACCTACCACCAAGTGCGCAACTTGCCGAAGAACAAGCAGAACGTGCAGTCAAAGCATTAAAAGCACTTTATAAAATTGAACCACTTCCTGAAAAAATGCCTGAGATCAAATTAAAAGGCTCCCTAGGTTCTTTAGGTAAAAAGCATGGCTTTGCATTTGTCATGGATATGGCAGTAACTGGCCGCATTGCACGATTAATGAAATCTGGTTATCTATGGTTTTATAAACGTCAAGTTGACCTATAGGTAAAAATCCAATAAGGTGATAGGTATTTCTAAAATAAGTTAATGGTAACAAAAAAAGAAGCAATATGCTTCTTCTACTAATCTACCGGTACAAATCCTAAATTTTCTAATGCTTGAAAAACAGGCTTAATTTGGATATAGCCTTCACCGATTACTTCATTATTTATTAATACTAGTGGGTAGAAAAATTCGTCATTTTGAATTCGTTCTGCCCATTCTTTGTCACGAGCATCAGTTAGTGGTTGTTCAAAATCGATATATCGAATGGTAAAAGGGTGGTTTGGATACTTACGCGAAATTGCTGCCTGTAACCACTCATAGGTATCCTTCGATGATGGGGCATTGACGCAACTAGCACAAATAACTTCCGCGCCATACACTTCAATTAATGGTTTATTTTCCATGATAAACTCGCAACCTTTCTAACTTAACTATTGGATTTTTTCACTTCTTCACATTATAATAATTTTAATGAAAGGAGTCGAGGGAAATGACAGAATTAGAACAAAAACAACAAGTACAAGAAGTTTTAGATAAATTACGCCCATTCTTATTACGTGACGGTGGAGACTGTGAACTAGTAGATGTAGAAGATGGAATCGTTCGTTTACGTCTTTTAGGTGCATGCGGTAGCTGCCCAAGTTCTACAATTACTCTAAAAGCAGGTATTGAACGTGCGCTATTAGAAGAAGTACCTGGCATCGTTGAAGTAGAGCAAGTATTCTAATTAACTATTATACAAAAGGCTGTCTAATTGAATTTATTTAGATAGCCTTTTTCTCATTTATTATGCCATTAGGATTCTCTTACTTTTTCACGTTCTTCACGAACTAGTTGCCATTGTTCTTTAGCCATGTCAATTAATTTCGCTTCTCCACCAATACTTTGTTTTTCAATTACTTTAGAGAAAAACCTCGTTGCATTTTCTAAATCGTTTAGTCTTCGTGAAAGCTCCGCTATCATATACATGATTCGGACACCGGACATTTGGGTTCCTGCATAATCCTCAACAGAAAAGGATTCAATATAATAATCACGCGCCATCTTCATAAAACGATGTTCTTGCTCAGTATTTTCAACAGATCGATACATCCAAGCTAGTCGAAGTGCTAAACCTGCAAGTGAGACAAATTTTTCTTTTTTTAAATTACCACACAACAACGCAAGTTTATATGCTTGAATCGCTTTAGATAATGTTCGTTCACCATTAAAATCATGTTGTACCCATTTGTTTGTAATTTGTTCCTGAATTACTTCACGGACACCTGGGGCAAAATACTTAGTAAAGTCTTCTGTAAAGGAAAATCCACAATGTTCACAAACAAACACATTATAAAATAATGCATTTACATTTGAATCGCTATAAATTGGACGGAAATCGGTATCCGTATGGTCGATTTTAATAAATTTCGTACGAACTTTATTGGAAGGGAATTTCTTTTTACAATAAATACAGTCAATTTGTTTTTCGTAGAACGGTGTAATGTCCATAGTTATTACTCCTCTAATTACAATCTATAAGACTATTATAACAGGAATTCATTGTAAGATTGTATAACAAAATACCTATTTGTGAAATTTATGAAAAAGCAGTATGATTGATTTAATAAGTAGAAAATTGATATCATATATGTAGCAGAAGAAAGAAGGTGACAGGGATGACAAGCGAAAAGAAAGTGATTAATTTAACGGAAGCTGCTTCATTTCGTATAAAAGAGATGCAAGAGCATAACGAAGAACATGGTGCATATTTACGTGTTGCTGTACACGGTGGAGGTTGTAGCGGACTTTCTTATGGTATGAACTTTGAGAATAATTTTGATGAAGATCAGGATTTTATTGATGAACAACACGGTATTAAAATTCTTGTTTCCCGCGAAGATGCACCAATCTTAATGGGAACAAATATTGATTATAAGCAATCACTCATGGGTGGTGGCTTCACAATCGACAATCCAAACGCCATTGCATCATGTGGTTGTGGAACATCATTTAGAACAGCAAAAGTAACTGGTACGCCAGAGGTTTGTGAGTAATTAGCTTTTGTATTGAAGTGTAATGAGGATGATTATAAACCACGGAAATAATCGGTTTGTACGCAATCCTAAAAAAAGTATAATAACAACCCTAATAAAAGGGTTGTAAATAATGAGTCTCTTTGATTTGTGATGTTGCAAAACATGACAGATGAAGGAGGCTTTCTTTTTGTATCTTTAAAGTAATGAAAACGGTACTGAAGTATATTTCAATAAAAGAACTAGCTTGGTGGAGCAATAGAATTTATTCAATAAAAAGTAGTAAGGATGGTATGGAGTCGTTTTAATGATTTCATACCATTTCTTGTATTGGTAAAAAAATAAATCTATTAAAATATTAAAAAATTTCTAATGTTAGGTTGAATTGGGTTTCGATAATATTGTAATATATGATAGAGTATTTTATGGAAATAATGAATTTACGAGAAAATAATAGTGTAATATAGCTAAAAATATAGATGTAAGTAGAGCGTAAGTCGGATTATTAGTATATTACGAATATTCAATTCCAAATATTAAAAGGTATGTAAATTCATATTAAATCATAAGAAATGGCTCATTTTTTAATTACAACCGAAGAAATTAAAAGAAAGAAAAAGTGTTATTTTAACAAGCAGTTACATTTTAGAACAGGGGAAAAATACATAACATTTTGGGAGAATTCGGTTAGTTGCGGGATAAAAAATAATAGATAAATGTAAGGGGTGTATTTTAATTGGAAAAACAATCTAAGTTTAAATTTAACTCATCTATTAAATCAAAATTAATTGGTATTTCTATTTTTCTATTAATTGTACCAATGATTGTAATAGGAATGACAAGTTACGAGAAAAGCTCTACAAGCTTAGAACATCTTGGTAAGACGAACTTGCAAAACAGTGTTGAATTTACAATTCAAACAATTGAGGCTTTTAATTCTGAAGTGGACAAAGGAAATATATCTCTTGAAGATGCTCAAGAGAAAGTAAAGGAGATTATATTAGGTAAGAAGAATGGAGATGGAACTCGACCTATAAACGCTTCAATCGATCTTGGCGAAAATGGATATATGATTGTGTATAGTCAAGATGGAACACGTATTGCACATCCATCAAAAGAGGGTGAAAATGCATGGGATTCTGAGGATGAAAATGGTATTAAATTTGCCCAAGAAATGATCAATGTAGCGAATAACGGCGGTGGTTTTACTTTTTATAATTCTGCTTTGCCGAATGATAAAGAACAAATTGAACAAAAGGTTTCGTATTCAAAAATTGATCCAAACTGGGATTGGATTGTAACCTCTAGTACCTACTTGATGGATTTTAATCAACCGGCTAATGAATTGTGGAACATTATTCTTATTGTTTGTGGTATTTCAATAATTCTAGGGATGATCATCATTTGGTTCTTTGCAAATCGTATTACAAAACCAATTGTTAAAGTGACTGAACAAATGGGATATCTTGCAAATGGCGATTTAACGAAAGAACTTTTACTAATTCATACAAAAGATGAAACAAGTAGACTGGCAGATGCCATGAATTTATTACATACAAATCTTAAAAGTTCAATGAAAAAGGTTTCCGAAACTTCAGAGACATTAACTAGTCAAAGTGAGGAACTATCACAATCTGCTAATGAAGTGAAGATGGGATCAGTTCAAGTGGCATCGACTATTCAAGAATTAGCTGCTGGTTCAGAAACACAGGCTAATATAGCAAGTGAGTTAGCTTCGGGAATGAATACTTTTACAGAAAGAGTTCAAGTGGCAAACGAAAGTGGTTTAATGATAGAGCAAAATTCAAAAGCCGTGTTAAATATGACCAATGACGGATCGGAATTAATGAAAAAATCGATTCAACAGATGGAAAAAATCCATTCTATTGTCAATGAATCCGTCAAAAAGGTTGAAGGATTAGATAAGCAATCCCAGGAAATATCAAACCTAGTTACTGTCATAAAGGATGTAGCCAATCAGACGAATCTTCTTGCGTTAAATGCTGCAATTGAAGCTGCAAGGGCTGGAGAGCACGGTAAAGGATTTGCAGTAGTTGCTGATGAGGTAAGAAAACTGGCTGAACAAGTATCCGTTTCTGTCACGGATATTACAGATATCGTAAACAACATTCAAAGAGAAACTCTTTTTGTGTCTGATTCGCTAAAAGAAGGGTATAAAGAAGTAGAACAAGGGAAGACACAAATTGAATCAACTGGAGAAACTTTCGAAGGAATTTCTACTGCCGTAATAGAAATGGTAAATAGTATTACTACCATCGCAGAAAACTTAGCAGACATTTCAGCAAGTACACAAGAGATGAATGGTTCAGTTGAAGAGATTGCATCGGTATCTGAAGAATCTGCTGCTGGCATTGAACAAACTTCAGCTTCTGTTCAACAAACAAGCAGCATAATGGAAGAAGTAGCAGGAAGCTCCGAACAACTTGCCAATTTAGCAGAAGAACTTAATGCTTTAGTAAGACAGTTTAAACTTTAATTATCTTTTGAAAACAAAAGTCATACCAAAAAAATAAATACTGCTTTTTGAACTAACGATCAATAATCGATCGTTAGTTTTTTGTGTATATTTTAGTTTTAGTTAACAGTAGTTATATAATAGAGAAAAGTGGATAAAGACAAAGATAAGGATGAATGAAATGAAACAAGAACGAGGAAAAGTTTGGCTAGGAGTTGCGGGAATTGTGATTAATTCTGAAGGGAAATGGCTCGCTGTAAAAAAAACATACAGTGGACTTAAAGGGGTATGGTCTTTGCCAGCAGGTTTTGTGAAGGTAGGCGAAACTGCAGATGAAGCTGTTGTTAGGGAAGTTAAAGAAGAGACTGGTATTGATTGTGAAGTAACGGGTTTGATTGGTTTACGAACAGGGGTTATTCGACAAGAAATCAGTGATAATATGGCGATATTTTATTGTAAGCCAAAAGACGAGCATCAGCAATTTACGATTCAAGAAAGAGAAATAGCGGAAGTGAAATGGCTAACGGTTGAAGAATTGGTAAACGGGGGAGAAGCTTCTGTTATGTTAAGAGAAATGGCTAGTCATGAAATAAAACATCATCAATTGAGAATGAGAGAAGATATTAATCCAGGCGATGTATTTGAATACTCGACTTATAAACTATTTTTTAATAAATAAATAGGATAAAGGACTTAATATCGCAAAATAGTTCAGATTATTACAAATATTAATTGATTCTTTGTGCATAGGGATATTCTTAGATTCATATCTTATGAAAAAGTGCTCGAGCAAACTTTTTAGTAGATTTTATTTATAGTGTGGATGTATAGCTGAATGTCTAACGATTGAAAAACAATTGGGGGTTTGCTATGAACGCATTAACTATTGTAATAGGTGCGATTTGTGTACTTGTTATAGGGTATCGTTTATATGGATATTTCTTCACAAAGAAAGTTTTAAGATTGAATGAAAAAGAACTAACTCCAGCACACGCATTAAAAGATGGAAAAGATTATGTACCTACAAATAAATGGGTTGCTTTCGGTCATCATTTTGCTGCGATTGCAGCAGCCGGTCCATTAGTAGGTCCAGTACTTGCAGCGCAGTTTGGTTATTTACCAGGGCTAATTTGGTTATTAATCGGGGCTGTAATAGGAGGCGCGGTACATGATGCAGTGGTGTTATTTGCATCTATGCGCCGTAAAGGGAAATCGCTTTCAGAAGTAATGAAGGAAGAGCTCGGACCAGTTGCAGGTTTCTGTACAGGTCTTGCGATGTTATTCATTATTACCATTACAATGGCTGGTCTTTCTATGGTTGTTCTAGGGGCATTAGAACGTAATCCATGGGGAACTTTCGCTGTTGCAATTACAATTCCGATAGCGATGTTAGTAGGGATTGCATATAAGAAAACAGGGAATTTATTGGTCACATCAACGATTGGATTTATCCTATTGTTGATTGGTGTATTTGTTGGACCAATGATTCAAGGTACGGCATTTGGTGATTTATTAACATTTGATCGACAAACGCTAGCTATTGTTTTACCTGTATATGCGTTCTTTGCAGCTGCACTTCCTGTTTGGTTCTTACTTGCACCAAGGGATTATTTAAGTAGCTTTATGAAAATTGGTGTTTTCATTGCCCTCATTATCGGGGTATTCATTGTAAATCCAGTTATTCAGTTCCCTGCTGTAACTGAATTCGTAAACGGTGGCGGGCCGGTAATTGCAGGTCCTGTATGGCCGTTCGTATCGATTACGATTGCATGTGGTGCTATTTCCGGTTTCCATGCATTTATCGGATCAGGAACAACTCCGAAAATGCTGAACCGTTGGGAAGATATTCGTGTTGTAGGGTTTGGGGCAATGTTGGTGGAGAGTTTAGTAGGGGTCATGGCATTAGTAGCTGCTACATCGTTACTTCCTGGCGACTATTTTGCGATTAATGCATCACCTGCTGTTTATGCAACTTTAGGAATGGAACCTACTAATTTAGCGACCTTATCGCAAACAATAGGCATGGATTTGGAAGGCCGTACTGGTGGAGCGGTTTCGTTAGCTGTTGGGATGACGCAGATCTTTATCGGCATTCCATGGTTTGCAGGATTAGCTTCATTCTTCTACCAATTTGTCATCATGTTTGAAGCTGTGTTTATTTTAACTGCGATTGATGCTGGAACTCGTGTAGCTCGTTACCTCATTCAAGATTTCTTAGGCGATGCCATTAAACCATTAAAACGAACAGATTGGTTGCCTGGTAACATTATCGCAAGTGCTTTAGCGTGTGTGATGTGGGGGTACCTGTTGTACTCAGGAGAAATTGGACCAATTTGGGCATTATTCGGAGTGTCGAACCAGTTAATGGCTTCCATCGGTTTAGTTTTAGGGGCAACAGTTATTCTTAAAATGGCAACAAAACGAATCTATGTATTAACTTGTATCATTCCATTAATCTATTTATACATTACAGTTAATGTTGCAGGTATATGGATGATTATGAATGTTTATTGGAATAGCGCTGCAGGTGGCTATTCAATTCTAAACGGTGTCTTGTCAGTCATTATGTTGATTCTTGGACTAATCATTGTTATTACAGCAGTGAGAAAATGGATTGTGTTATGGAATAGTCCTAGATTTGTAAATGGTAAAGCAGTTGGAGTAGTGTAAAAGATTGAGTTAGCTAGCGCTCACATTGGTGGGCGCTGGTTTTTTTGTGTGTGGAATAATAGTGTGAGAAAGGGTTTTTGCGAAGGATGAGTTGAAGTGGCTGGAGAGTGAGGAATGAAGGTAATTTACTGGACAAAAATCAAGGGGAGCGAGAAAAGTTGTCGAGTAAAAGTGATTTACTAGACAAAAAACTAAGGAAAACAGAAAAGCTGTCGAATAAATATGATTTACTATCAATAAATTGCATTTCGCAGATCAGATCCATTACTCCTGCGCTGCTCAAAAAAGCTCGTCGCAAAAGAATAGACACAATCGCACTTTTGTGTCCATTCATTCACCACTTTTCTATTTGAAAGCCCTTCTCATATAGGTTAAACTAGTTAAGAGAAAATCGGAGGTATACATAATATGAGCGGTTCAGTTTCCATAGTACAGTTAATTATATCGATCGTACTATTCTTTGTTATGTTCTTTGGTATTGGGTTTCTATTGAACATGCTACTTCGCATGACTTGGTTGATGGCAATTCTTTATCCAATCGTTGTTATTTTCATTATTGATGAAGTGAGTTTCTTAGATTACATATTTAAAGCGGGAACAGCATTCCCTGCCTTATGGGATAAAATACTTTCATTACAAATTGTAGATATTGCAATTTTAGGTGGAGGATTTGTAGGAGCAATAGTTGCAGGAATTGTCATTATGTTTCTTCGTAAAAGTGGCTATCGAATGTTCTAAACAAGTGGGTACTCACTTACAGTTTTAATCAAACAAATGTCATAATAAAAAAGTGCTATCGAAATCGATGGCACTTTTTTTATCCTATAAAATTGTAAAAAATAACGGCTATTAGTATACCAGTAATTGCTCCTAATAAAACTTCGCTCGGTTTATGCCCTAAAAGTGTTTTCAGCTCTTTATATTTTTCTTCCTCATTTTTATCTGGCCAACGAGAAATTTCACTAAAGAACACATGCAAATCATCACGAATCTTATTTAGTACAGCTGCATGTTGACCTGCTTGATAGCGGACACCACTCGCATCATACATTACGATTCCTGCAAACATGGCAGCAACTGCAAAGGTAGGGGAATTTAGACCAGTTTCAAAACCAACAGCAGTTGCTAAACTTGTTACAGCAGCTGAGTGGGAACTAGGCATGCCTCCAGTTGAAGTCATAAGTGACCAATTTACTTTTTTGGTAAACACAAAATGAATTGGTACTTTAATAAATTGAGCAAACAGAATGGAGAATAGTGCTAATAATAAAGGTGTATTCTGTAATAAAGCCAAAGCGATAAATCCCTACCTTTCTTAAACTATAGTTAGAGTATAGCATAACTCCCTACGGAGAAATAACTCATTCTTCATAAAAATCAAACAACATTATTGTAAATTGCATTTTTAGTTATAAAATAGGTAATAAGGGAGGATGTCAATATGAACATTATTAAAGAAACAAAAACTTTTGAAACAGTTTCATCAGAATTACTAATTGTAGGGGTAAGAAAAAATTCTAACGTTGTTAAAGGTTGGGATCAGTTTATTTCGTTTTTTGGAACTCCAATTGAAGAGTGGGTTAAATCAGGGGATATTCAAACAGACCAAAAAAAATTAACGAAACTTCCTGTTATTTCTTCTAATCCAAATGTAAAGAGAATTTTATTTGTTGGATTAGGCGATCAAAAAACATTAACAGACCAAGTTTTAAGAGAAACTTTTGGACAAGTAGGAAAAGAATTAAAGAAACTGAAAGCTAACACAATCTCTATCTGGTTAGAGTCATTTACTGCTGCACCCATTGATGAAAATGATATTGCCTTTTTATCTGCTGAAGGAATTGGAATGGGATACTATACAGTTCCTCATTACAAAACAACTTCAAACGAACCAGATACGTATCTTGAATCTGTGGAGTTTTTAACTGAAGCGGATGGAAATGAAGTCGCTGCAAGCTTTAAAGTAGGAAAAGTGTACGCAGATTCTGTAAATGAAGCAAGAAGTTTAGTGAATAGACCACCAAACATTCTAACTGCACCAGAATTAGCAAACTATGCTGTTCAATTAGCTGAACAATATGATTTTGAAGTTGAAATTTTAACAAGAGCAGAACTTGAAGAGCTTGGAATGGGCGGCGTTTTAGCTGTAAACCAAGGATCATCCATCGAACCTAGAATGATTACGTTAAAATATAAAGCAACTGAAGACTGGAAAGATGTAATTGGACTAGTTGGTAAAGGAATCACTTATGATACTGGCGGTTATTCAATTAAAACGAAAACTGGCATGGTTGGTATGAAAGGTGATATGGGGGGAGCTGCTGCTGTTTTAGGAGCAATGAGAATTGTCGGTGAACTTCGCCCAGAACAAAATGTAGTTGCTGTAATTGCATCAACTGATAACATGATTTCAAGTGATGCCATGAAACCAGATGATGTCATTACGATGTATAGTGGTAAAACAGTAGAAATCTTAAATTCTGATGCTGAAGGACGCCTTGTATTAGCAGATGCTGTGACATATGCAAAACAACATGGTGCTAATTATCTAATTGATGTAGCAACACTTACAGGTGGGGTTATTACAGCATTAGGTTTTGATAAAACAGGTGCTTTATCTAATAACGAAGCATTTTTTGATGCATTTATCGAAGCAAGTATTGAAACGGGCGAATTTGTTTGGGGTATGCCATTAACTGAAAGCGATAAAAAACGTATTCGTAAATCAGATGTAGCAGATTTAAACAATTCACCAGGTAGTGACGGACATATGATCTTTGGTGGAGGATTTGTTGGTGAGTTTGTTGAAAACACTCCATGGATCCATTTAGATATCGCTGGAACATCAGATTCTAAATCAGGACATGATTTAGGACCAAAAGGTGGAACTGGTGTAATGGTAAGAACGATGGCAACATTTATAGAACGATTCAAAGACTTACAACAAGAACGAAATAGTTTTTAATTAGAAAACCTTCAACGTAGGCAACTGCATAACTACACCTCCTTTTCTTACATATGTTACTAAAGAAAAGGAGGAATAGTATGACAAATTTTTATAGAGGCTATGGAGGCGGCGGCTACGGATTTGGTTATCCATTTTTAGGTGGATTACTAGGCGGTTTTCTAGGGAATGTTCTTTACCCAGATAATTACCGCAATGATTACTATCGTTATCCACATTATCGACCATATTATTATAATCCTTACCCTCCATACTATCATTACCCTAGAAGAAGACATGGCAGATACTATTAAAGGGAAGCGCGACAAGTTCGCGCTTTTTTCTATTATTTTTCTACCTAGTTAATGTGTTCAATTTAGAAATAATCCGCTATGATAAAAAGTGAACTATAAAAGATGTAGAGGATGTATCATGAAAAATCCATATGTATATGGTTACTTGCCATTGTTTACCATAATTTTGTTTAGCTTATCTTTTGGAATTTTTGCTATAAATCAAATTTTACCCTTTTTGACATCGATTGGTGTTTATTCTGGAATGCGAGAATTTCTGACTGACTTGGAATTACGTGTTTTTTTATTAGTCATTTTATCTCTTTGTTTCTTTATGTTATTTTCAGCGTTAAAACTGATTGGACAAACAATCCATGAAACAGGGATGTTATTTTTTTCAAAGGATAAAAAAGGAGAGACGATGAGTGTTGCCCGCGGAGGATATGTTATTTTCTTTTTTGGGTCCTTATTATCCGTATTGGGTATACAATCTGTATATATTTTAATAGCAGTATTTGCCGCAACTGTTTTTATTTATTTTATCTATACGATCTATAAAATGAGCCAATTTATGACAATGGTTGGGATGATTGGACTTATCGTCTTTGAAATATTATTTTGGAGCTTATTTATAACGTTAATTTTATATATTTTATTAAAATTATATAATGGCGTTTTGGCGAGTTTACCATTTGCAAACTAAAAGATGTTCAAAAGAAAGCTAATCCTTCTTTTGAACATCTTCTTTTTATAATAATTAATTTGAAAATAACTATTGCTTCTGATGTGATTTCATCGAGATGTCACGTTAAGTTCGCACCTCTGAACCCACTTTTCAGATTCATTATTCATTCATTATCGTATTAAAAATCTTAAAATGAATTTGGTCGTCTTCAAGATATTGCATTGGTTTTGGTTTGTCGTACCCAAGCCATACAGCTGATGTATATTCATTTGTTAAACCAGCTAACCAAAAATCTCTGTAATCATTGGTAGTCCCTGTTTTTGCGCCGAGATAAGATGAGTTGGAATATAACCCTACCCCTGTGCCACTATTTACAACATCGCTAAGTATAGAATGCATATATTGAACAGTGTGAGGAGACCAAATCATTTCTCTTTCTTCTGGCCAACTATAGAGACGTTTTCCTTCTAAGTCTGTTACTTCCCGAATACTATGAGCCCTTTGGTAGTTGCCATCTATAAAACTACTATACGCATCAGCCATTTCCAATGTAGAAACCCCATAGGTTAATCCACCTAAAGCAGCTGCATAGGTGTGATCTTCAGCTACAAGAGAGTGGAACTGAAAACGCTCAAGATATTGAAATGCTGTATCAATACCGATTGTATTTAATAATCGAACAGCCGATGTATTGTAACTATATTTAAAGGCCGTAGAAATGCTAACATTCCCATAAACTGCACCACCGTAATTCTGAGGGCAGAAATTCCCGATACATAATGAACCTCCGCTTACTAAAAAGGAAGGAGTATAATTGGTAGTTTCAAAAAGAGGTGCATAGACAATTAATGGCTTAAAAGAAGAGCCAGGTTGTCTCGTAGCCTGAAACGCTCTATTAAATCCAAACTTTTGATAGTCTTTCCCAGCGTATAAACTAACAATTTCTCTCGTTTTATTTTCGATTACGACTGCACTTGCTTGTAAATCATCCAACCATAGTAAAGAATCAATTTTCTTCTGATCTTCAGTTTGTTTTTCTGCATCTAATGCTGTGTGGAT
>DATMFE010000057.1:0-20619 GCA_035556295.1 Ureibacillus sp. | reverse complement strand
GATTTTACTTCTTCTGCAAATTCCAAATCATCACCGTGACTAATACCCACTATCTTATTCGAGAAATCTCCGCCTCGTTCTGCCATGATCTCAATAATTCGTTGAATGGCCTTTTTGCGGCCACGAATTTTTTCTAGAGGTATTAACTTTCCATCTTCAACATGTAAAATTGGTTTAATGCTCAGTAATCCACCAAAAAATGCGCTAGATTTTGATATACGGCCACCTGCAGCTAAATAATCAAGTTTTTCTACAGTAAATAGGTGAGTCATATGATTCGCAAACTCTTCGACTTGAGAAGTAAGCTCTTCTAATGTTAACCCTTGTTCTCTTAAAGCAAGGGCTTCTTTAACTACTAAACCATAACCTAATGATGCACATTTTGTATCAACGATTTTTAAGTTGAAGTTCGGGTATTGTTCTTTTAATTGAGTAGCAATCATCACTGCGGTACTATATGTACCTGATAGATTTGAAGAAAAGGCAATATAGATTCCTTCTTCATTATTTTTAGCTAATTGCTCAAAAGCATTTAAAAACTCTTCTGGTGAGACTTGTGAGGTTTTTGGAACCGCACCATTACGCATTTCTGCGTAAACTTCTTTTGGGCTAATATCGATGATGTCATGATATTCTGTTTCATTCACTTGTACACGTAATGTAAACAGTTCAACATCATTTTCTTCAAAAAACTGTTTAGGTAAATCACATGCACTGTCTGCAAAGATTTTCATTATTTTTCCCCCTTACTATTAACAATCATTAGTCTATTTTTTCCTGAATCTCTAAGTTGATTATCTAATAGTAATTCTATTATTTACCATAATCGGATTTATTTCAATTTTAATCTTTCTATTAATACTCTTGCTATCCCATCCTCATTATTGCTGAGTGTAATTTCATTAGCGATGTTTTTTAGTTGATCGATTCCGTTTGACATCGCAACGCCGATTCCTGCATAATCAATCATTTCTAAATCATTATCCTCATCACCAAAAGCAATTATTCGGTCTCTTGGAATACCCATTTCTTTTGCAATGTGAGATATGCCAACTGCTTTACTTAAGCCTTTTCTAACGATTTCAACGATGTGGAATGGTGCTCCCCAACGTCGATGGTCAATAAGTTCAGCATGTACATCTTCTAAATGTTCTCTAATGGTTATGACATTTTCTTCAGTAGCATGAATTAATAAACTAGTTGGGTCCTCGTTTAAATTGCCTCTAAGATTTCCAATTAAAACATTTGGATCACCCATATTAAATATATCCATAAAAGCTTTATCTTCTGTATGAATGTACACATCATCCATCACTTCTGCTATTAAGTTTTGATACTGATATTTATCGACTGAATCCACTACATCATATACAACATTTAAATCCAAAGGTGAATGAATCATTTGCCAAGATGTATTTTTTGGATGATGTACTAGGGCACCATTAAAGTTTACAATTGGTGTGGTTAACATCAACTCGTTATAATAGATGGAGCTTGCGCGAAAAGGTCTTCCAGTTGCAATCATCACTTGGTGACCAGCCTCTTTAGCTTTCATCAACGTTTGTTTTGTTTTATCAGAGATCTTTTTTTCATCGGTTAATAACGTACCGTCTAAATCTAGAACAATCAAATGTCTCTCCATAAAGGAAAACTCCTTTCTCCTATTCAGTAAATTTTATATCTTGATAGAATATTAAGTCAAAGTATTGAACTACACGTATATTTTCATCTATTTGAACAAGTATATTATGCGCGACATGAATATAATATAACTATGATTACATGACGAAAGTTCTCGATTTTTGAATATGATTCTCAATTAATGTATCATATTGATGAGATACAGTTAACATTAAGTGGAGAGGGGAAACAAAATGGCTATGGATCAAGATATGAAAGAAAGCATCCTAGGTGCACTAGAAAATGTAATTGACCCTGAGTTAGGTATTGATATTGTAAACTTAGGATTAGTATATGATGTAGATTTAGACGAAGAAGGAACTTGTATAATTACGATGACACTTACGTCAATGGGTTGTCCATTAGGTCCAGTAATCGTCGACCAAGTAAATACAGCTTTAAGTGAATTACCTGAAGTGAAAAAAGTAGATGTAAATATTGTTTGGCAACCTGTTTGGAATAAAGATATGATGTCAAGATATGCAAAAATGGCTTTAGGAATTCGTTAAACCGTTAACCACAAAAAGTAACACTTCAAAAAAGAGTGTTACTTTTTTTATCGAATAAAAAATCGAACTTATAGAGAAAACAAAAAAACCGTCCCAATTTCATGGAGACGGTTTTTTAATCGATACGACAAATAGAAAGGGGACAGTTTTCACAACAGATTTCATCTTTTAAATACTGTAAATCATGGATCGTGATGTAACCTTTTTCCATCGAAATGATTTTTTGCTTTCGAAGGTCACCTAACATGCGATTGATCATTTCTCTACTTGTTGAACAAAGATTCGCAATGTCTGTATTAGTTAAGTTGAAATTTATATAAACCACATTATCTGAAATGGATTCACCATATGTGTTAGATAAACGAATTAAAGTAGAATAAAGGGCACCTTTTTTGCCGTTCATTACTAAATCACGAATTAAACTTTGGTTCTTTATATTTTCATTTTGTAACCATTTTAAATATTCGATAAGTAGTGCAGGTTGTTCAGTTAATAATAATTCAAGAGAAGATTTATCTAGTAAATAAACTTCTGAAGGAAATAATGTATTTGCAGATGTTGTGTGTACAATTTCCTTATTAAACAATGTGGTTTCACCTAAAATACTTCCTTTCCCACAAATACGGAAAGTTAATTCCTTACCACTTTCTGTTTCTTTACTAATTTGAATTTTACCTTGTTTTACGAGGTATATATTACCAGCGGAATCGCCTTCCTGAAAAATTTGAAACCCTTTGTCAAACTTTAATAATTGTCCGTGTTTTTCAAATAGACTGTGGAAATTCAATGATGTATTTTCTAAAAGCACCAATTGGATCACTTCCTTTAGACAGGTTATTGTACAGACATTCATCATACAATCTTTAAAACGAAAAGAGCAATAGCAAATCAAAAAAATATATATGTAAAATACTACATTTAAATCATATCATAATCCACTTTTTCCAATTGTGAAATTTTTGGGAGTATTTTTTGCAAAAGTTTACAAATCATTTTATAATTAAAATGGTCAATAAAGGTCAAACTAACGTTAAGGTAAAATCAATTAGTTGAGGTGAAGAATCATGCAATTTCAACAACAAGATAATCGCAAGCCTTTAGAACAGTTTGGACGTAATTTAATCGAAGAAGTTAAAAATGGAAAAATGGATCCTGTCATTGGACGCGACGAGGAAATTCGTAATGTAATACGAATCTTATCTAGAAAAACTAAAAATAACCCGGTCTTAATTGGAGAGCCCGGTGTTGGGAAAACTGCCATTGCAGAAGGATTAGCTCAACGAATTGTAAAAAAAGACGTACCGGAAGGACTTAAAGATTGTGTACTCTATGAGTTAGATATGAGTGCTTTAATTGCTGGTGCAAGCTATCGTGGTCAATTTGAAGAACGTCTAAAGGGCGTATTGAAGGAAGTAAAGGAATCAGAAGGTCGAATCATTTTATTTATAGATGAAATTCATACCATCGTTGGTGCTGGAAAAACAGATGGAGCAATGGATGCAGGGAATATGTTAAAACCAATGTTAGCTCGAGGCGAACTACATTGTATTGGGGCTACCACTTTGGATGAATATCGTATGTATATTGAAAAAGATCCAGCTTTAGAACGTCGCTTCCAACAAGTTCTTGTTCGTGAACCATCTATAGAGGATACTGTATCGATTCTACGAGGTTTAAAAGAACGATTTGAATTGCATCATGGTGTTCGGATACATGATCGAGCAATAATTGCTGCTAGTGAATTATCAAATCGCTATATTACAGACCGATTTTTGCCTGACAAAGCAATTGATTTAATTGATGAAGCCTGCGCCATGATTCGTACAGAAATCGATTCAATGCCACAAGAGCTAGATACTGTTACAAGACGTGTAATGCAGCTAGAAATTGAAGAACAAGCATTAACTAAAGAAAAAGACGAGGCAAGTAAAAAACGCCTTGAAACGCTTAAAGAAGAGCTACAATCTTTAAAAGAGAAGCAAACTAAAATGAAACAGCAATGGGATGAAGAAAAACAAGGATTGCAAACAATTCAAAATAAGCGAGAACAATTAAATCGTTATCGTAGAGAATTAGAAGATGCGGAAAGTAAATATGACTTAAACAAAGCAGCAGAACTGCGTCATGGTAAAATTCCAGCACTTGAAAAAGAATTAATCCAATTAGAAAATGCTTTGAAAAAAGGTTCTGAAACGAGAATCCTTAGAGAAGAAGTAACAGCTGATGAGATTGCTTCAATCATTTCTAGATGGACAGGTATCCCTGTAACGAAGCTAGTTGAGGGAGAAAGAGAGAAATTACTGAAATTGAAAGATACACTTCATGAACGAGTTGTTGGGCAGGATACCGCCGTAAAACTTGTTACAGAAGCTGTATGGCGTGCTCGAGCAGGCATTCAAGATCCGAATCGACCAATTGGTTCATTTATTTTCTTAGGACCAACTGGGGTTGGGAAAACAGAACTAGCGAAAGCTCTTGCTGCACAGCTATTTGATTCTGAAGAGCATTTTATTCGTATTGATATGAGTGAATACATGGAAAAACATAGTGTTTCTCGTTTAGTTGGTGCACCACCAGGATATGTAGGCTATGAAGAAGGTGGACAACTGACAGAAGCAGTTAGGAGAAATCCGTATTCTGTAATATTGCTTGATGAAATTGAAAAAGCACATCCGGAAGTAGCCAATATACTTTTGCAAATATTAGATGATGGCCGTATTACTGATAGCCAAGGAAGACTTGTCAACTTTACGAATACAGTTGTTATTATGACCTCTAATATCGGATCACAGTATTTGTTAGAACAAGATCCTTCTAATGAAGAAGCTGAAGACTCAGTAATGACTGAATTACGCCTTCATTTTAAACCTGAATTACTAAATCGTGTAGATGACATTATTATGTTCCATGCATTAAATTCAGACCATTTCACAGCTATTGCTTGGAAGTATATTAATCAACTGCAATCCCGAGTAGCTGAACAAGAAATTCACCTACATGTCGATGAATCTGTTGGAAAATGGGTAGTTGAACATGGAGTGGATCCTCAATTTGGAGCAAGACCGTTAAAACGATTCATTCAACGTAATTTGGAAACGTTAGTTGCGAAGGAGCTACTGAAAGGGGAAGCTATTCCAGGCGATACACTTTTTGTCACGGTTGAAGAGGATGGTTTGAAAATTAATAAATAAATAAAAATCCAGCTACATTGATGAACATATCGATTTAGCTGGATTTCTTTATATAAAAAAATCCTTCATCTTAAGATGAAGGACATTTTTATTGAACATTTAAGTTGTAGAAATAACGATTAATGATGATCTGCTTCTGGAGTTGGCTCATTTGGAATGATTGCACTCATAATAATTACTAATACAGAGAAAACAAGTGAGATAATAACTCCTGTTACAAAATCAAAACTAGCACCTAATACTGAGCTTACTACATAGTTTAACATTGTAACTAGTAAGAAAGACCAGATAAATGTTGCGATATATTGCATTAATTTCACCTCTAAAAAACATTATTAAATAGTTTATTTGTATTTTACCATATAATATCATACCACATACACTAAAAAAATAACAACACGTTTTGACAATGACAAACATTACTATTGTCGAGTAGAAAAATGTGAGCTATAATTAAGACCAAGTACTAAATGTTAGTCATAAAGAAAAACTTTAAACAATGAGGATTATTTTAGACTTACTGTTGTAAAAGTTTTGGCCTAAATAAGGGGGAAAGACTATGAACGCAGGTATTATTGGGTTAGGAAAATATGTTCCTGAAAAAGTGGTAACGAATTTTGATTTAGAAAAAATAATAGATACAAACGACGAATGGATTCGAACAAGAACTGGAATACAAGAAAGAAGAATAGCAGAGCATGAAGATACATCTGATTTAGCATACAATGCAGCACTACAAGCTTTAAAGAGTGCAGACATCTCACCAAGCCAAATTGGGTTAATCTTAGTTGCAACTGTTACTCCAGACCGTTCTTTTCCTAGTGTAGCTTGTCAAATTCAAGAAAGACTTGATGCAACAAATGCAGCAGCAATGGATGTTTCAGCAGCATGTTCGGGTTTCATCTATTCACTTGCAACTGCAAAACAATTTGTTGAAAGTGGAACTTATGAGTATGTCTTAATTGTAGGTGCAGAAAAGCTTTCAAAAGTTACAGACTGGGAAGATCGTAATACAGCAGTATTATTCGGTGATGGAGCAACTGCAGCTGTAATTGGAAAAGTATCTGAAGGTCGTGGAATTCTATCATTTGAATTGGGTGCAGATGGTTCAGGCGGTAAACATCTATTTTTAAATGATGAACGCCACATTTCCATGAATGGACGTGAAGTTTTTAAATTTGCAGTTCGTCAAATGGGTGAATCTGCAGTTTCAGTTATTGAAAAAGCAGGATTAACAAAAGAGGATGTGGATTTCTTAGTTCCACACCAAGCGAATATACGTATTATGGAAGCATCTCGTGAACGGTTAGATTTGCCTGAAGAGAAATTATCTAAACGTATTCATCAATATGGCAATACATCCTCTGCTTCAATTGGTATTGCTTTATCAGATGAGTTAGAAGCCGGTAAAATAAAAGATGACGATATTGTTGTTTTAGTAGGTTTTGGCGGTGGCTTAACTTGGGGTGCTGCAGTTATTAAATGGGGTAAATAAATTGATTTCATAGAATGGAATATAGTAATTTTATAGTAAGATTAAAATTTTTTTAAGAAACGTTAAGCCTCCGGCGGAAGCTACAGATTTTAGATTAATTGGTGACTTACTACACCATAATCTGTTGATTAAGTGGGGAAGTCTGGGCACAAATACGTCAAGGCGCATTTGAATAATTAGGGGGAAAACTTGATTATGAAAAGAAGAGTAGTAATAACGGGAATTGGTGCCGTAACTCCTCTAGGAAATACAGCTGAGGAAACATGGGCAAATATTAAAGCTGGTAAATCCGGAGTTGGACCATTAACACGTATTGATGTAGAAAAATTTCCTGCAAAAGTAGCTGCTGAAGTAAAAGATTTTGACATTGAACAATATGTAGAGAAAAAAGAAGCAAGAAAAATGGATCGTTTTACTCATTATGCACTTGCTTCCTCAATTATGGCGGTTAAAGATGCAAACTTAGAAATCAATGAAAACAATGCAGATCGTATCGGCGTTTGGATTGGTTCTGGTATAGGTGGTATGGAAACTTATGAAAATCAATTCATGACTTTCCAAGAGCGTGGAGTTCGTCGAGTGAGTCCATTCTTTGTTCCAATGATGATTCCTAACATGGCTTCAGGTCAAGTTTCAATCTATCTAGGAGCAAAAGGGATTAACTCATGTTCAGTAACAGCATGTGCATCAGGTACTAACTCAATTGGAGATGCTTTCAAAGTAATCCAACGTGGGGATGCAGACGCTATGATTACAGGTGGTGCTGAAGCTCCTATCGTGAATATGGCTGTTGCAGGCTTCTGTGCAAGTACGGCTTTATCTCTAAATCCAGATCCATCTACAGCATCACGTCCATTTGATGCGAGTCGTGACGGTTTTGTTATTGCTGAAGGTGCAGGAATTTTAGTATTAGAAGAATATGAATTTGCAAAAGCGCGCGGTGCTAAAATTTATGCAGAAATTATTGGTTACGGTGCGACTGGAGATGCTTATCATATCACAGCTCCTGCTCCAAACGGTGAAGGTGCTGCACGTGCTATTAAACAAGCGATAGAAGATGGTGAAATTGACCCATCTCTAGTTGGTTATATTAATGCACATGGTACAAGTACGCAATATAATGACTTATTCGAGACAATGGCTGTAAAATCAGTATTTGGTGAACATGCTTATAATCTTGCAATGAGTTCAACAAAATCAATGACTGGTCATTTACTTGGTGCTGCAGGCGGTGTTGAAGCAATCTTTACCGCCCTTGCATTAAAAGAAGGAATTTTACCACCAACTATTAATTTAACAACTCCAGATCCAGAATGTGATTTAGATTATGTACCTGGAGAAGCACGTGAGGCAAGTATTGAATACGCAATGAGTAATTCTTTAGGATTTGGTGGACATAACGCTAGCTTATTATTTAAAAAAATAGATTAAGTAGCATAAATCAAGATAAATAGAAAAAGCCCTTAGCATATCGCTAAGGGCTTTTTTATATCATTTAGTAATAGGGATTTTCCATTACTATCTAAAAATCCGCTGCACAAAAAATATTCGAATAATTCCACAGTGAAGGATGATTTTATTCTACTACGATTTATGATTTTCTTGTTTTGCTATGGTATGTGTGTGATTTCAGTTGGTAATATCATTTTATATTTAAATTACCGGACACTTGGCTACACATGGCAAGCTGTTTGGACGTTTATTTTCAGTACCAATGAATTTTATATTGCCATTGGTTCATTTATTTTTTTATTTATTTGCGTGTACGGCCTAAACCCATCGCGTTCTCCATTCTCTTAAGCGTTGCCTGAGCAATCTCGTTCGCTTTATCTCTACCTTCATCTAAAATTTGGTCAAGCTCTGGCGAG
Source organism: Ureibacillus sp. (assembly GCA_035556295.1). GTDB lineage: Bacteria > Bacillota > Bacilli > Bacillales_A > Planococcaceae > Ureibacillus. The sequence continues at coordinate 11,876 of DATMFE010000057.1, read as the reverse complement.
TCAATAAGATCGTTAAAGCGTGCTTGAATAGGAGACAAATGTTCAATCAAACTAGTTGCAACACCTTCTTTAAATGCACCATAACCTAGCCCTTCATACTTTTTAACCAATGAATCAATCGATTGACCAGTAACAGCAGATTCAATTGTTAATAGGTTTGAAACACCTGGTTTGTTTACTTCATCAAATGCTACATATCCATCAGAATCTGTAACGGCAGATTTGATTTTCTTCTCAATTTGTTTTGGTGTATCTAAGAATCGAATTGTTGCTTTAGTATTTGGATCAGATTTACTCATTTTTTTCGTAGGTTCTTGTAATGACTTAATGCGCGCACCTGCTTTTGGCAGTTGAATATCAGGAATAACGAAAACATCACCATAGCGCTTGTTAAAACGTTCTGCTAGGTCACGTGTTAGCTCAAGGTGTTGTTTTTGGTCGTCACCTACTGGCACGATGTGTGTATTGTATAAAAGGATGTCTGCAGCCATTAGTGGAGGATATGTTAATAGTCCTGCTAAAACTGTTTCTTTCCCATGTGATTTGTCTTTATATTGTGTCATGCGTTCTAATTCACCAATTGTTGCCACACATTGTAAAATCCATCCTGCTTGAGCATGTGCAGGTACTTCGGATTGGATAAATAATGTAGATTTCTTTGGATCAATCCCTGTTGCTAAATAAGTAGCAGCTAATGTTCGAATATTTTGACTAAGTTCCTTTGGATCTTGTTGAACTGTTATAGCGTGTTGGTCAACGATACAATAAACAGTATTTCCTTCATCTTGTAATGCAGGGAATTGCATGAATGCTCCAATATAATTACCTAGTGTAATCACACCTGTCGGCTGAACTCCCGAGAAAATATTTTTCATCTTAAATTACCTCCGTTATTTCTTCAAAATAAAAAGCATCATGCGTCCATACGTGTAAAACGTAATGGGACGAATGATGCTAAAATCCGCGGTACCACCCAGCTTGTCGAGGTAACTCGACCACTTATCACTTTGTAACGTAAAGTGTACGAGCTTTACTACTTACGTTCATAAAGCTACTCCAAAGTCCATTCCATTTGAATTGTCATCTGTTTACACCAACCACAGATTCTCTTTGCACGAATATCAAATGTACTACTCTTTGTCATCGATTTTCAATATTTGAAAAGATTATATAAGAAATAAAAACTCTTTGCAAATAAATTTTCTTAACCTAAAGAATGAAATATTTATACGATGGGTAATCTTTTAAAGTACGTTATCATATGGCAATTGAGGTTGAAAATTAACAGAATGTTAAGATACTTCTCGATTAATACGTTGTAATTGAGAATTATAATTCTTAAAATTACATGTTTTGTCAGCTTGAAATTAGGGTATAAATATATATGTGAAATGTTACAAATAAAAAGAATATGGACTATATAAGAGAAAACACGTATAAATATTTGAAATTTATCACTTTGTTTTTTTAAGATGCTATATCCAAATGGCATTATTTGTTGTATAATAATTACATTGTTCTAAATTAAATTAATTCTAAATTAATAAAGTTTGTAATAGATCATCATACTTGAAAGGAAGTGTAATCATGATCGTAACATTATTTACTTCACCTAGTTGTACATCATGTAGAAAAGCTAAAGCATGGTTAGAAGAACATGAAATTCCATACAGAGAACGTAATATATTTTCTGAACCATTATCAATTAGTGAAATTAAAGAAATTTTAAGAATGACTGAAGATGGTACAGATGAAATCATCTCTACTCGCTCGAAGATTTTCCAAAAATTAAATGTTGATGTCGAAAGTTTACCGTTACAACAATTATATGAATTGATTCAAGAATATCCAGGATTGTTACGCCGTCCAATCATTATTGATGAGAAGCGATTACAAGTTGGATATAATGAAGATGAAATACGTCGTTTTTTACCAAGAAAAGTTCGTGCGTTCCAATTGCTTGAAGCTCAAAAAATGGTAAATTAATTTTGGTATAGATGAATCGGTAAAATCCAAAATTCATAGGATTTTATCGGTTTTTTTATCTTTAATAATGTCGAAATTTTGTTCCAATTTTCAAGAGTTTTGAAGGAAATATCACTTGATTTCATGGTGAGAGTCAACTACAATTTCAATATTCAAATAATTTTCTTTTGTAGATGTTTTTCCTTTTCATTTTAAGTCTAAACATCATACAATAGAGTTATAGAATCGTTCCCATAGAATATGCTTTTATTATATGGGTAGTGATTTACATGATTTGGATTGTTTTACTTTAATCAGTTCGATGATTGCGAATAATAAAGCACATGTAAAGTAAATAATAAAAGTTAACAATTCAAACATACTAATAACGCTTTCCGTGTTTTTCAACGAAGACAAGAAGGGAGTTGAAGTTTAATGGACATCGAACGCGTAAATGAAAATACTCTAAAACTATTTATTTCTTATCGGGATATTGAGGACCGCGGCTATAGTCGAGAAGAAATATGGTACAACAGAGCAAAAGGCGAGGAACTATTCTGGGATATGATTGGTGAAATCAATACCGAAGATTATTTCGATCTTGATGGCCCAATTTGGATTCATGTCAATGCATCTGAACAAGGATTAGAAGTTATCGTAACCCGTGCTAATATTACTTCCGACGGTGAACCTCAATTACTTTCAGGTTTTGATGAACATCGTGAATCCACGGATCATAAAAATAAAAATTCTTTATTTGATTCAGTGGATGAAGAGTCATTAAACAACGGTTTCCATCCTTACATGCATGTATATACATTTAAGTTCAAAGATATTGATGAAATCATTCCTTTAGCCAAACGTGCAATTACTTTCGGTATACCTTCTTCTTTATATAGATTTGAGAACAATTATTACATTACAGTAGATTGCACTTCAATTGATGACAAAACACAACGTCAAAATATTAAATCTGTTGTCAATGAATACTTAAGCAGCTCTAAAGTATCCGTTTACCGACTTATTGAATATGGTGAAATCATAATGCAAGATAATTGTTTCGAAACTGTACTACAATATTTCGATTAGTTGTATGGCCAAAATTCGTATAGGATTTTGGCTTATTTTTTTTGAAGAAATCGCTAAAAAAGAATTTTCGATGAGTTTGAAAGTTGTTGTTGTCATGTAGACCCTCTATTTATAAAATTGTTCTAAAAGGAGGGATTTTATGCTCGTTGCGCTAACAGATCAAAATGAAAGACTGGTTCTGCAAACATCTATGCCTAAATACTTCTTAAGAAAACTGCGCACGGATCATCAATTTTTCTGTCCACAATGTAAAAATAATGTTCAATTAAAAATTGGAACCATAAAGATTCCCCATTTTGCTCATATAACTAAGAGTGATTGTGAAGCTCACTTTTCTGAAGGTGAGAGTACACAACACTTATTAGGCAAGGAGCAGTTATATCGATTATTTCAACGTTTAGGATTTAGAGTTGAATTAGAAAGCTATTTACCTACACTAAAACAAAGGCCAGATCTACTAGTGAAAATGAAGGATGGTAAACTTTTTGCAATTGAATATCAATGTAGTCCAATCTCAAATGAATATTTATTGTCCAGAAACAGAGGTTATTTATCAGAAAACATTTGCCCTATTTGGATACCAATTACACCACGAAGTAAAGAGGGATTCTCACGAATAACAATCATTTCTTTAAGTGACCAGCTTCAGCAATTTATACAATCCACGAAAAATCAAAATTACCTAATAACATATAATCCCCATCTGAAAAAATTTATCTATTTTTCAAATTTACTTCATCTAAAAAACAAACAGTTTCTAACGAAAGTACAAATGCTACCTATAGACATTCAACAATTTCCTTTCTATTTACCCAAAAATTTAACAAGAGATGAATTTTTACAATATGTAAAAACATATGTTGGTTCGAAGGAAAACTTCTTAAAATATCGACTACTCATTAGCAAAAAGGGAATAAATGATTTGTTCCTACGCAGTATATATGAGTTGCGTTTAAACCTTTCCTCCTTACCTTCATTTATTGGAGTACCTATTAGAGGAAATGAATCCTTAGGATTATTTGCAGTAGAGTGGCAAACGAATTTATTTTATTTTGTGTATGCCAATCGACTGGAGATTGATTCATTACATAGACAAGCTATTCTTTACTTTCTAAAATGGGCAAATTTAAATATTACGAGTGAATCTATAGCTACAGTTCGCCATTATTGTGAATTATTAAAACAGTTAAAGATACAACATATTTATAGTTCAGTAGAGTACGAGAAATTAGTAGAAAGTTTGTACACTCAATTTCTTGCATAATATTCTGGAAATTGAGAAAATAATAGAGAATTTTATTTTAGATTGGTCTGGAGGCTATTATATGGCAAAACAATTATTATCACGTGAAGAAGTACCTGTTGAATTAACATGGGACTTAACAACAATTTTTACAACGGATGACGAATGGGAAAAAGAATTCAAAGAAATAGAAAAATTATTACCTGAAGCTGACAAATTCAGAGGAAAAGTTGCTGAAAGTGCAAAAAGCCTATATGAAACATTACAATTTAGCGATGAAGTTTCTCAAAGATTCGGGAAACTATATGTTTATAGTCATCTAAAACACGATCAAGATACAGCAAACAGCAAGTATCAAGCTATGGATGGCAGAGTAAAATCATTAGGGGCTAAGTTAGGTGCTGCTTGGTCGTTTACAACTCCGGAAATTCTTTCTGTTGATGAAGCAACAATTGAACGTTATTTAAGTGAATATGAACCATTACAATTATATGCACAAATGTTAAAAGAGTTAAACTTACAACGACCACATGTCTTATCAGCTGATAAGGAAGAATTATTAGCACAGTTTTCAGAAGTAAAAGGTGCATCAGGTGGTACATTTAGTGCATTAAACAATGCAGATTTACAATTCCCAATTATTAAAAATGATAAAGGGGAAGAGGTAGAACTAACTCATGGTAACTATATTTCATTCTTAGAAAGTTACGATCGAGACGTTCGCCGTGATGCATTTAAAGCTGTTTATAAAACTTATGGGCAGTTTAAAAATACTTTTGCATCAACACTTTCTGGAAATGTAAAATCTCATAATGTGAGTGCGAAAATTCGTAAATACGATTCAGCTAGACATGCAGCACTTAGCAACAATAACATTCCAGAAAAAGTATATGATCAATTAATCTCAACTGTACATGAGTTTCTTCCGGTTCTACATCGTTACGTTGCATTACGCAAAGAAGTATTAGGTGTAGATGAACTTCATATGTACGACTTATTTGTTCCATTAGTAAAAGAAATGAATGTTGAAATTCCATATGAAGAAGCAAAGGCAACAATGGTGAAAAGCTTTGCTCCACTTGGAGAAGAATATCAAACATTAGTGCAAAAGGGTCTTGATAGCCGTTGGGTTGACGTTCTTGAAAACAAAGGAAAACGTAGTGGTGCTTATTCATCAGGTACTTATGGAACAAACCCATATGTATTAATGAACTGGCAGGATAATTTAAATAACCTATATACTTTAGCTCATGAATTTGGCCATAGTATGCATAGTTACTACACAAGACAAAATCAACCATATCCATATGCAAGCTATTCTATCTTTGTTGCTGAAGTTGCTTCAACATGTAATGAAGAGTTACTGTTCGACTATTTATTAAAAAATACTGAAGATCCTCAAATGAAGATTTATTTATTAAATCAATGGTTAGATGGATTCCGCGGAACAGTATTCCGTCAAACGATGTTTGCAGAATTTGAACATATTATTCATGAGATGGATGCTCGAGGAGAGGCATTAACAGCAGAAGGATTAACAAAAATCTACTATGATTTAAATAAACAATACTTTGGCGATGCAATGACTGTAGATGAAGAAATCGGGTTAGAGTGGGCGCGTATTCCGCACTTCTATTACAATTACTATGTATATCAATATGCAACAGGTCAAAGTGCAGCGACGACATTAAGTAAACAAATTCTTGAAGAAGGACAGCCAGCTGTTGATCGTTATATTAACAACTTCTTAAAAGCTGGATGCTCAGACTTCCCAATTGAAGTACTTAAAGCTGCAGGTGTAGATATGGAATCACCTCAACCAATTGCTGAAGCTTGTAAAGTATTTGAAGAAAAATTAGCCGAATTAGAATCTCTATTATTAAAATAATTTGTTAAAGAGAATGTCTAGAAAGTCATTATTTCTAGACATTCTCTTCTTAATTTATGGGAGTTTTTCAGTTGCATTTGTTTGCCTCATGAGCCGAAAGATCAAGTTTTCACTATATTAGACGTATAGAGTGTACCTCGAAATGAACTTCTCAGACGCACCTTTGTACATAACAATTCGACAATTTGAACTATCTTTCCGTAAATTTATGATGAAATCGCTTTCTATTTGACGATTTTGTGAAATAATTGTCGAATTATTGCACATGCCTATGAATCTATGTTAAATTTAATACGTGAAATAAATCACATAACAAACATACACCCCTTTGTTTGAACGTGAACATTTCTCCCATCCCCTTTGTGTAAGAGACGTCATTATTATTCAGAATAATGACGTCTCTTTTTTTATATTTTAAGTGATATTGCAAAAACAAATGATGTATATATAGAGCAAATAAAAAACAAGCCTAATCATTATGTTAGGCTTGTTTTTTGATAAAATATGAATTTATGAATTTATAATTTCAAACGCCAGAGGGTAATATCATCATTACGTAGACATTCAATCTTTTGTTGCAACATGCGTTTCTTTAACTCACGTTCAGCATCAGGAACTGGGATTGAATAAATTTCTGCCACTTCTTCTGTAGTCATTGTATGGAAACGTTCAAACAAATCATCATACGATGGAAGTGGACTTTTAATAAGATCTTTATCTAATAACTCTTTAAGTATTTGGACATATACATCATATGCATATAGACCACTTACTTTCAGACCTTCATCTTCAATACATTCATTGAAAAAAACAATACTAGGTAATTCATCAATTTCCATTTCTCGTGCAATGTGTAAATCGCATTGGAATGCTCGAGCTGTTTCTTTTGAACCAAAATCAGTAATAAATTCTTTCATGTCCAATTTACATTCGTTTGCAACTTCAATTAATGACGAATAAGAATGTACGTTTTTTGTCTGTAATATTGCATGCTCTTGTAACTTTTGCATGTAACGAAAGGCAGCACGCTTTCCTTGTAGTTCCGCTGCCTTAATCGCAATAGAAGGTAAAACAGGATGTGAAATATCCAGTTCAACACCTGAAACACAACCTTTTGTACGTCGACTGCTGTCATTCAAAGTTGTTAGGTCCGTACTAATTACAATTCGCCAAGTAAAATAATGATCATATTCGATTTGAAGTTTTCTTATGATCGTTTGAATTTTTGCTGCCCGCTGACAAAAAGGATTAATAAAAATATACAATTCTATTGGCTTAGTAATTTGTGGAGGTGCAATAGGTTCAGATAATAATTGGATATTATTCACTAAAATTCCTCCCCATCTTCTACCTGAGTATTGACCATATGATGAGCAGTCATAACAAGACGCTTGAAATAAACTTCTCTAAATTTACCTTCCAGACCCACTTCATCCATTGCTTCACTCATACATTCAAGCCATGCTTGTGCATGATCTGGAGTAATTCTAAATGGTAAATGGCGTGCTTTCATCATTGGATGACCATGTTCTTCAGTATATAAATTAGGCCCACCTAAGTACTGGGTCTGAAACTGAATTTGTTTACGTGCCGTTTCCGATAGATCTTCTGGAAATAGAGGTCGTAACAGCGGATGCTTATCAACACGACTATAAAAAGCGTGAATGAGCTCTTTTAGTTTTTCAGGACCAAGTTCCTCGTAAGGAATCGTATATTTTCGATTCATAGGTGTAACTCCTTCTGTTCTTTTATGAAAAAATTCCATTACTCCATAAAATGTTTCTTTGAAGTGTTATATTCATTCTAACAACCTATAGTTTTTTTCTCAAACAAATAGCATATTGAAATGCTTACATTCATGGAAAAACTTACAAGCAGTCTACTATGCACGATAATAGTTTACTATTTTTTGAACATAATTCTTTGTTTCATTAAAAGGCGGAATGCCACCATATTTTTTCACATTACCAGGACCCGCATTATAAGCAGCTAAAGCTAGTTCGATATTGTTATTAAATTGATCAAGCATTTCTTTTAAGTATTTTGTTCCACCCATAATATTTTGTTCTGGGTCGTGGGAATCTTCTATACCTAAATATCGTGCAGTTCCAGGCATGAGCTGCATTAACCCTTTAGCACCTGCTGAACTAACAGCATTTGGGTTAAAATTCGATTCTTGTCTAATGACTGCAGCAATTAATTTTTCGGGTACTCCGAAAGTGTTTGATGCTTTTGAAATCATTTCTTGAAAATCAGGTGCACTAAAATTTGATTCATTAAAATTCGTCATATCAGTAGAATAACTACTACTATCCATTAGTATGTCATAATACGAAGATGGAATATGTGATTGGATTTGACTATTTAGCTGATATTGCGAATTAGCACCAGTAGAAAGATTACCTAACAGATTGAACAAATCTTCTTCCGATGATTGACCTTCAAGTAATTGGTTAGCATCGCTACTTAAAGTATTCGAAGCATCTAACATCATGTCTTCTAGAACTTCGGTAAAAATAGAATTACTATTATTGTTTAAATTATTCACATTAGTAGAAGAGTTGCCTAATGATTGAAGTGCTTGTATTTCAATAAGACGTTTCATGGATGTAGCGTCCAAAGAAATCATCCTTTCTTCTGCGAGTGTAGTGCTTTCATAAATCGAGCAATCTTTTTATCTGTTCTTTTTATCTCTATGTCATATTTTATCAAAAAGTTGTTGAAAATTGTTGAACCAATTATTTCATCATAGGTTTCATATTCAACTTCATAATCATGACTGTTTAAATAGAAGGAATGGTCAAGTACGAGCGTCCCATTTTCAAAAGGAAATTCAACACGGTCAGTTGTTAATGAACCAAAAACTTGCAATTCATTAACAGGAACTTGAAGTTGCTGCAATTTTGCAAGAACTGTTGGAGCAAGAAATTCCTTACCTTGTAACATATTAGAAGCCTCTTCGGGTGAAATGATATCAGTGGTTTCTAAGTGAGTATGTTGCGATGTCTTTTCTTTTAATGTACAAACAAATTTTGCTGCGGTTTCACGTATTCTTAAGCCACTTGATAAGTTCTTTAAATGCCAGTTTGGTGTATCAAAATAATGATTAACCTGACGTTTAATCTTGTCCGGTGCGATATTAAATTCCTTTAATAGCATTTCGTACTGTTCTTTTGTAAGTAGATTTTTAAATTCAATTTCAATTTCTTGGCTCATGGTGTCCTTCCTTTCAATAAAAAACATCAAAGTAATTTCCATTATTCTTTTTCGCTTCACGAAGGGCTATGTTAAAATATGATTGATAATGCGAGCTTGAAGGGATGTTAAATTATGCGTAATACATATAACATTGATGGATTTCAATACGTACAAACCAATCTACACTTTAGTTTAAACGAAACGGGTAAGGAAAGACAATTCCAACCTGTAGGTCAAGTACTTACAGATTCTGATGATTTCTCGTTTATTTATATTGTTGAGGAAGATGGTCAGTACAGTTATATAAAATTTTCTAAAGACTTTTGGCCACAGTTAGTAGATTTGCTAAAGAAGGGTCAAAACCCTTACTTAAAAATTGGAGATCTATCAATTGAATTAATTCATTTTAATGAGGAATTAGAAAGCCTTATTTTTAATATAGAAGGTAACGACAACTATGGAAATGATTTTGTTAGTGCGGTAGAAAGTGTATTTGAACCCATTCTAAAATCGGAACTTTAAGAATCAAATTGAAAGATTGCCAATACGGGGAAAAGTACATCTTCATCATGAATTGATGTACTGTCTTTATGCTGGGAGGAGATTCTATGGGACAATGGGATGTTTTTTTAAGTCCTTACAAACAAGCTGTTGATGAATTAAAGATAAAGTTAAAAGGAATGCGCTCGCAATTTGGTATCCAGGGGAATACATCGCCAATTGAATTTGTAACGGGCAGAGTCAAGCCATTGGCAAGTATATATGATAAAACAAGAGAAAAAGGGATACCCTTTGAGCCTTCAAGTCAATTAGCAGTAGAAATGCAAGATATTGCAGGGTTACGAATCATGTGTCAATTTGTGGATGATATAGCAACAGTTACTGAATTAATCAGACAAAGAGATGATTTACAAGTTGTTGAAGAAATTGATTATATTGCACATAAGAAGCCAAGTGGATATAGATCCTACCATATGATTGTTGAATATCCTGTGGAAACAATCAATGGAAAAATCAATGTATTAGCAGAAATACAAATTCGAACTTTAGCAATGAATTTCTGGGCTTCTATTGAACATTCACTCAATTACAAATATAAAGGAATTTTTCCTGAAGAAATTAATAATAGACTACAAAGTGCAGCAGAAGCTGCATTTAGACTAGATGAAGAAATGTCTTCCATTCGCAGTGAAATTCAAGAAGCCCAAGCCTATTTTAGTGAAGTAAAAGAAGCAACCAATCCATCGATTCCTACGAATCAGGAAGAGGAGCGTGAATAAACTTGAAATTTTCGATACAATCACGAAGAGATTCTCAGTCAAATGAACTAAGAGATCTTGCGAAATCCTATTTAGAAGATTTTGGTCTTACCTTTGATGAAGAGGAACCAGAGATTGTCATTTCAATTGGGGGCGATGGAACTTTATTACACGCCTTTCACCGACATACTCATCGTTTAGATCAAGTGGCATTTGTCGGGATTCATACAGGTCATTTAGGGTTTTATGCAGATTGGAAGCCTTCTGAACTTGAAAAACTAGTACTATCAATAGCAAAAAAGGAATTCAATGTCGTTGAATATCCGTTATTGGAAATAAAAGTACACCATAACAATTCTGAAACAAATTCCTACTTAGCACTAAACGAAGCAACCGTTAAATCACCAGATATAACGCTCGTGATGGATATTGAGTTAAACGGAAATCATTTTGAACGCTTTCGTGGTGATGGCTTATGTCTATCAACTCCTTCTGGCAGTACAGCTTATAATAAAGCACTTGGCGGAGCGATTATCCATCCGACTTTGCAAGCTTTCCAATTAACAGAAATGGCTTCCATTAATAATCGTGTATTCCGTACAGTCGGTTCTTCGGTAGTCTTACCTGCGCACCATAAATGTACATTAAAGCCAGTTACAGACCAACAATTTATGATGACTGTTGACCATATTCAACTCGTTCAAACTGATTTACAATCAATTACGTTTAAAGTCGCAACAGAAAAAGTACGTTTTGCAAGATTCAGACCATTCCCGTTTTGGGAACGTGTACATGAATCCTTTGTTGCAAATGAATAATTGGAGACATTATGGAAAATAGATTTCAAATGTCATTCTCTGCTAAGAAAGATGGAGAACTTTTGCGTTCGGCTATTGAACGTCATGGTATTTCAAAGCGCGGCTTGACATCCATTAAATATCGTGGTGGAGCTATTCTTGTCAATGGGGTAGAGAAAACAGTCCGCTACCAATTAAAAAAAGATGATCAAATTACAATTATTTTTCCACTTGAAGAAGTAAGTGATGGATTAATAGCTGAATATGGAAAATTGAATATTATTTATGAGGATGAGGCGTTTTTAATCATTAATAAACCACCCTTTGTCAATACGATTCCATCTAGAGAACACCCAACTGGTAGTATCGCAAATTTTGTTTGTGGCTATTTTAAAGAACAACGCATTCATTCAACTGTTCATATTGTTACCAGACTT
>DATMFE010000056.1:0-2172 GCA_035556295.1 Ureibacillus sp. | reverse complement strand
AGCTTTACATTAGCCATTTTTAATCACCTCTTAACATCTTATTATACCCTCATATCCTTAAGTAATCTGACCTTTTAGTTGCATAAAGAAAAAGCTGCCTTAAAGACAGCTCTGATCCTAAGCTAAAGCACTCGTTAGTTTAAGTGTACTACTTCACAAAGTTTCATCGATTTTAATATATATATTAATACTTTTCTTACTCACATTTCATTTTATATCATAAAGAGTACCTCCAAGAACAGAAGGTACTCTTTACACACGAATCATCTCATTTAACGCTGTGTTGAACTCCTTGTTATTCTTTTCCACTAAACTCTAAAATATTTAAACCTTCGGATGCTTCTGGTGCTTCAAAAAATTTATTAACATGAATAAACACCGCTTCCGTGTCAAAAGCTGCTCTTTCGGGTTGTTCGTTACGCCTTTGTGCAATTTGACGTAAACATTGCTCGTTATTTAAATTAAGGAAAATTAGTTGATGGTTTGCATTGACCTCTGACGCCATATCCAAAAACCACTTTCGCAGTTTTTGAGTGTTAGCTGGAAAATCCATCACTACATCTGTACCGACACTTAATATATTTTGGACATGCTTTTTCACCAACAGCTTAAGCTGTGCTGAGAATTTTAGATAGTCCTCAAATAATGTGATCTGATTGGGATAAAGAGATGAAAGCCATTCATCCTCAGATAACAGTACCGCATGTTTATCTATAGCCAATTGTTTTGATTTAGTGGATTTTCCTGCTCCCATTTTCCCACAGAAAAAGTATAGCGTCCCCAATTGTTTCATATTTTTTATCCCCCCGGGCTTATTTTAGTGGTTGTTTCCCCATCTTGTAAAACTTATGTTTCTTGACTGAGTTAATATCTTAATTGTAATTGAATTAAACTGCCCTATAGTTGAATAAGAAAAAGGCTTCACTCCATATTGAAGTAAAGCACCCGTTACTTTAAGTGTAAAACTTCACAAAGCAAAGATTTTTTAAAGTACTGTCATTTACTTTAGTGTTTTTTCTCAATCCTAATTAAATTGCGTTCAAGATTCTTGGAACAACCACTTATTAAATATTCAATTTCGCCTTGTGTATTTTCTTTTTCAATTACTTCTTTGCAAACATCGGTCTCTTTACCTTTATCTTTTCCAGCATATTCATCATTTGAATTATCATAAGTATAATGAATAACTTCTCCACCGAATTGTAAATCTTGGAAAATAGGGTCTCCTTCCTGAGTATAGCCTGTAACTCGTATGGTGTCTTCTTTTTTGTTAGATAAATTAATTAAGAACTGCTCAAACCTTTCTAAATTTACAACTTCATTTTGGTAAACAATATCGCCTCTTTTAATCGCTTCCTCTGACCCGTAAGCCCCACTCTTCGAACAACCAATAATACTAATAGCAGCCAAAAATATAATTACAATTAATATAAATCTTTTCACTTATTTCCTCCCTAATTCGATTATCTATATAAATTTATTTCTTCATTATTATCGTATTACCTTCTGGCACTAAACTGCCAGTTACTTGAATAAGAAAAAATCATTACCTTGTTCCAGTAATGCACTCCTATAGTTTAAGTAGAAACCTTCACAATAACTAATCCTAAAATGTGTTGTTTTAGAATCAGGTACAATAAAAAAGGAGCCTTCTTATTCCAGAAAAGCGCCCTTTTCTGGAATAGTCTATTCAATTTCCTAATGAAACGTCCCTTTATAGAGGGACTTGTTTTTTGTTTACTTCGCAATATATGTCAAATTTGAAATTCGCATTTCTTATTAAAGAATTGAGCCTTTTTGCGGAATAATAAAAGCAACCCAGGTCCGGTTGCTCTATGTAACAATAAAATGATTATTTAAATAAACCCAATTCTGCGGTGCTGGCAAGTTCAATTGCCAGTACGTTACACCTAACAATTGATATTGATCGACTAAATTGTATTTTTCCTGATAACTCCTAATATCTTCAAACCAAACAACATTTTCTTCCATCCCTTTCCAATGTTGATACCATGGTGAGGCAGCTATCTGATTAAATTCAATCACTGTGTTAGCAGAGATTGCCTGGTTTTGTGCACCATTAACTGATAAAGCCGTGGTCGTATTATCGATTACTCTCCAATCATATCCATACAAAGGAAAAGCAATTTGTACCTTACGAGAATCAATCAA
>DATMFE010000055.1:0-2303 GCA_035556295.1 Ureibacillus sp. | reverse complement strand
CCAAATCCACAGCCTCTGTCAAATCCATCACAACAATCATCTCTACGAACGCCAGACATACTATCACTCCTTATTTGTTTTAAGGAGGTACTTAAATGGGTTAATTTATTCTATGTTCCATATAGGTTAATGACACAATTTATTTTTATGTTACTTCTTATAAAAAACTAAAAATCCCCTCTCCTATTATGGAGAAGGGGTCGCATCCGTCGCTAGAAAGAAGCTTCACTATTATAACAACTTGAACAGTTTTTATACAATTATTTAGAACAGCATGTTCCAAGTCTTGATGACCTAACACTAGACAGACTAGCCAACGACTAGCTATCCAATAAAACCACCAATTGTAACTTTTAAAAAATTCTCCATTCGCACACCTGCTTTACATAAAAATAGACCCGATTAGTTTGGGGCACCTCAGTTCATAATGTAATAAAAAAGACAGCCGGTTTTGAAGGGAACCGACTGTCTCAATGAGTAAAAAGAAAACAATCATCGCAACACGATTGTTTTCTATATTAAAGATTATTAATTAACATTCACTTCCATAGGTAAACACCCTAAAATTTTTTCATCGTATCATTACATTTTTGTAATAATTAGTTTATAATGTTAAATATTTATTTAATTTTGGTCTTTAATTACAAGTCAGCAGGAGGTAAGTCATGAATACAAAAACTTTATCTCTTAAGCATCTGGAAACCTCCATTTGTTATTTGAGAACTCATATGATTACTATTGGAATATCAAAAGGACTTACGCATTCTGATACAATTAAGTACAGTCAAAAGTTAGATATTTTACTGAACGAATACCAGAAAATTAAATCAAACTGATAACACTTTTAAAAGCGCTTTACGAACCTCTTCATTTCACCCTGTATCAAGTGAATCCAAAATACATATAATAATACAGAGCAAGGCGTTTAGTCATCGAGATTAACACCAGTGAGCCTTGCTCTTTTGTTGCGCATTCTCTTCATACTGTTCATTAAGTTGCTTTCTTTTCCCATTAACTGCTCACTCAATCCCTGTTAATTAATAAATGCCTTAACGCCTTAATTACTTCATACATTATTTAAAAAACGGGGTTGAACTTCATGGAGAGATGGATCGACGTATCAACATTACGACATCAATTAAAATTTTTTGATGGAAACAGGCTTATAAAAACTCCCCCCAATTGCAGTTGGAAAAATATTGTCATTAACACCTTCTGGGACATACACCATTATCAATAAACAGCCTAATCCCGACGGACCATTTGGAATGCTTTGGATAGGATTGTCAAAGCCCCACTACGGTATACACGGAACAAATACCCCAGCTTCAATCGGTAAGAATGTCTCACATGGATGTATTAGAATGTTTAACCATAATGTTCTAGACTTATCATCTAGAGTTTCAATCAGTACTGGGGTTTCCATCCATAAATAACTCGGTTAATCTTACTCCTTTGCTGCGTAGTTTAGGTTTACTCTCTGCTTTCAAACTTCAAACAAGCATTCATAAACACTAGTATTCTTTATCCAGCAATCAATATATGAACGAATGACATATACTGAAACTAACCTACTTGATAAGGAGGGCATCCTTTTGGATACTGTACTTGCTGTTTTTCAAAATAAAGGAATTATGTGGGTGATCTGCTCAGTTGTTGTTTGTATTTCTATATACGGATTCATGTCATTCGACTCTTTTTTAAAGTAATTACTACATAACTGGTCTTCTTACCCTTATAGACAAGGAGGCTGGTTACTGATTAAAGGAGCAAACCATTAAATAAGTCACTAGATTTGCAAAAAGCCAGCCAAGATACAAGTAAAATATTTGACTACAAAGGCAATAAAAAAAGCCTCGATACTAGTAGTATCAAGGCTTTCAATTGATTAATACATTGTCATGTATTGATCGCGTTCCCATGGATGTACTTGCGTACGGAACATATCCCACTCGATTTCTTTTGCTTCAACGAAGTGTTCTAAAAGATGCGCACCTAACGCTTCTTTAATAACTTCGTCAGATTTTAATACGTCTAATGCAGCTGCTAATGTAGCTGGTAGGTCAACGATACCTACTTCTTCACGCTCTTCTTTTGTCATAACATAGATGTTACGATCAACTGGAGCTGGTGGAGTTAAGTTATTTTTAATTCCATCCAAGCCTGCTTTAAGAAGTACAGCTAAAGCTAAGTATGGGTTAGCTGCTGGGTCAACGCTACGTACTTCAACACGAGTTCCTAAACCACGTGAAGCTGGAATACGGATTAACGGGCTACGGTTTTTAGCAGACCATGCAACATAA
>DATMFE010000054.1:0-1814 GCA_035556295.1 Ureibacillus sp. | reverse complement strand
CCCACGTGTTACTCACCCGTCCGCCGCTAATCTCAGGGAGCAAGCTCCCATTGATTCGCTCGACTTGCATGTATTAGGCACGCCGCCAGCGTTCGTCCTGAGCCAGGATCAAACTCTCCGATAGAATTTGACTTGCTCATGTTACACTTTTTTATAGTGTGTGCTCACTTAAAAAATTACGTTGGCGTTTCTGTTTTGTTTAGTTTTCAAAGAACTAATTTGTCTTGCTGACAAGAATTGATTATACGCCTTTATTTTCAATTCGTCAATTGTTTTTTCGAAATATTTTTCGTAACAATTATTTATTGAAGATAAAATTGTTTTTTCAACACAACGACTATTATCACTTCTTAGCCGGTTTTTATATAATACTATATTGATATATATAAATCAACATTAAATTTTAACACCGAGGTAAGAAAAGCATTTTTATCGTACATAAAAGTTTATAGACCTAAACGTATTAAGTAGTCCAACACATAGCCCCACACAGGAAATGGTGATAATCGAATAAATTAACCTAAGGTCTTTTAATATAATAATTCCGGCAATTATGATGAATACATCAATAAGAAACATAACAATTCCAGGATTAATGGCTTTTGATTTTGAAATTAAAAGCGCTAATAAATCGATTCCTCCGGGGCTGATGTGTAGCCGAATCATGAAGCCGACACCAATTCCAATTGTGATTCCACCAAGAATTGCACTGATTAAGATTGGTAGATGTAATAATCCGTTTAGTGGTGCTAGCAAATCAATCATTGTTGAAGTAAAAACCAATCCAAGAATCGCATTAATGAAATAGGACTTATCATATAGAAGAGATAGGAAGTATATAGGAGTATTGAGCATGATCATGCTGTGCCCGACCTGAATGCCCCAAATATATTTGATTAACAAGCTTATGCCAAATATCCCTCCATTTATTAGATGGAGGGGAAGTATAAATATATTTAGACCCATTCCGATACAAACACTTGAAAAGAGTAACACAGCTAATTTTTTCATAAAAAGCATCCCCTTGTCCAAATCATTATCTTAAAACATATGAAGGGAATGCTCATATCATACGGATTAATGAGGAATTGCCCTTACTCTTCTTATGAGTAAAGAGCAACCCCCACTAGCCCAGAAAGAATAATGATATAGATAGGATGCCAACGGAATTTCAATAACAACACAAGTGATAGCCCAAAGATAAACAATAAGCTTACTGTATGCCATGAAACGTTTATCGTAATCAAATTGTTGGAAAGAGCAAAACTTAATGCAGCATAGATAACTAAACTAGCGACAATAGGTCTTAATCCATAAAAAATCGATTGAACAATTGAATAGTTTTGTAATTTAGTAAAAAAGGTAGCTACAATAAGGACCAAGATAATAGAAGGAAGCAAGACTCCGAGAGTAGATATGATGGCTCCTGCTATGCCCGCTGTAGAATATCCGACTAGAATGGCACTATTTGTTGCAATTGGACCGGGAGACATCCCAGCAATGGCGATAACATCGGTAAATTGTTGTGTTGTCATCCATCCGTGTTGGGAGGCTTCAGCTTCTATTACGGGGATCATCGCATAGCCGCCTCCGAACGATACAAAACCGATGACAAAGAATGTTCTAAATAGCTCCCATAATATCATCGCTTGCACCTCCCTTCTTAAATCCCCGCACCCATGAAATAATCAGGGTGGTTTTTATAATCCTCGTTCTTTTGTTCTAACTCCATGTTATATCCCAATTTTCTTTTAACAAACCTGCAAACAATTCCTGTTAAAGCACCAAGTAAAATGACGAATATAGGATGAATG
>DATMFE010000053.1:0-5583 GCA_035556295.1 Ureibacillus sp. | reverse complement strand
CCAAATCCACAGCCTCTGTCAAATCCATCACAACAATCATCTCTACGAACGCCAGACATACTATCACTCCTTATTTGTTTTAAGGAGGTACTTAAATGGGTTAATTTATTCTATGTTCCATATAGGTTAATGACACAATTTTTTTATTTTTATTTTACTTCTGCTCTTACAAACATAATTCCGAAAGCGAACGGGTTCATTTCGTTAATTCTCTAATTTTCTGCCTTCACAATAAAACTCGTTAATAGCTCTTCATCAACAGAAACATCAATCTTCCAAAGTCCTGGTTTATCTAGGGAAAATTTCGCACCACTTTTGTTATTGTCAATCTCCCATTCATAAAGTTGAACAGTCTCTTTGGTTTTCTTATGAGTGGCTAACATTTTGTACTTCTTCCCATTTAAATTAGCGGGATTATCAAAAAAGTACACATCATAGTGTCTACCCTGCCCAACTGGAAATGCTGGTTCACCAGCTTCACCATTAACCTTAATGACCCCAAATTTCCCCTCTGTTCCATACAGTGTTAACTTTTCATTATGAAAAGTTTCGGATTCTTTCCAAGTAGTTTTATCATCCTCACCGTCGCAACCAGATAGACAGATTCCCAAAAGAACGAATAATGTAAAAAGTATGGATTTCACTTTTATGACAAACCCCTCCCTTGATATTAGATGTAGATATCATTAGAGTTAGGACAGTAGAACTTCTAATTTAACTCTTCCTCAATCCTGTACGTCAATTAAATAATTTTTGTATATAATACCATAAAAGGGGTTTTACTTTAAAAGCAACAATCTTTACAAAAAAGCCAACTAAAAAAGAGGATAAATAAACAATTATTATGTTACTTCTTATAAAAACTAAAAATCCCCTCTCCTATTATGGAGAAGGGTTCGCATCCGTCGCTAGAAAGAAGCTTCACTATTATAACAACTTGAACAGTTTTTATACAATTATTTAGAATAACATGTTCCAAGTCTTGATGACCTAACACTAGACAGATAAGATTAGCGACAACAATCCATCCCCTTTTATATCCACACTTACTTGATATTTGCCCTCAATTGGCAGCCATTTCCGTTATAAACTTAAAATGTATTTACAATGAATAAGCACGGTTAATAAGACAGACCAACCACCGACTTATAGTGCAAAATTTATATTTCTGTTGTTATCATAGCCCCCTCATGTCATGAGTCCAATTAAAGATTGTTAATTAACATGCGCTTTCATAGGCTAAACACCCTAAAAATTTTTCATCGTGTTATTACATTTTTGTAATAATTAGTTTATAATGTTAAATATTTATTTAATTTTGGTCTTTAATTACAAGTCAGCAGGAGGTAAGTCATGAATACAAAAACTTTATCCCTTAAGCATCTGGAAACCTCCATTTGTTATTTGAGAACTCATATGATTACTGTTGGAATATCAAAAGGGCTTACGCATTCTGATACAATTAAGTACAGTCAAAAGTTAGATATTTTATTGAACGAATACCAGAAAATTAAATCAAACTGATAACACTCTTAAAAGCGCTTTACGAACCTCTTCATTTCACCCTGTATCAAGTGAATACAAAATACATATAGTAATACAGAGCAAGGCGTTTAGTCATCGAGATTAACACCAGTGAGCCTTGCTCTTTTGTTGCGTATTCTCTTCATACTGTTCATTAAGTTGCTTTTCTTTTCCCATTAACTGCTCACTCAATCCCTGTTAATTAATAAATGCCTTAATTACTTCATACATTATTTAAAAAACGGGGTTGAACTTCATGGAGAGATGGATCGACGTATCAACATTACGACATCAATTAAAACTTTTTGATGGAAACAGACCTATAAAAACTCACCCCAATTGCAGTCGGAAAAATATTGTCACCAACACCTTCTGGAACATACACGATTATCAATAAACAGCCTAATCCCGGCGGACCATTTGGAGTGCTTTGGATGGGATTGTCAAAGCCCTACTACGCTATACACGGAACAAATAACCCAGCTTCAATCGGTAAGGATATCTCACATGGAGGTATGTATTAGAATATTTAATCATAATCTTCTAGACTTATCATCTAGAGTTCCAATCGGCACTGGGACTTCCATTCATAAATAACTCGGTTAATCTTACTCCTTTGCTGCTTAGTTTTGGTCTACTTTCCACTTTCAAACCTCAAACAAGTATTTATAAACATTAGTACTTTTTATCCAGCAATCAATATATGAACAAATGACATATACTGAAACTAACCTACTTGATAAGGGGGGCATCCTTTTGGATACTGTACTTGCTGTTTTTCAAAATAAAGGAATTATGTGGGTGATCTGCTCGGTGGTTGTTTGTATTTCCATATACGGATTCATGTCATTCGACTATTTTTTAAAATAATTACTACATAACCAGTCCCCTTATAGATAAGGGGACTGGTTACTGATTAAAGGAGCAAACCATTAAATAAGTCACTAGATTTTCAAGAATCCAACTAAGATAAAAGTAAAATATCAGGAGATACAAAAACCTACAAAGGCAATAAAAAAGCCCCGATACTAGTAGTATCAAGGCTTTTAGTTGATTAATACATTGTCATGTATTGATCGCGTTCCCATGGGTGTACTTGCGTACGGAACATATATGATGTTGGAAATGAGAAATGTACTAGAATGCGAATCCCCTTGTATGATGGTGTTTTCAGGCACTTCCTCATATTTAACTAACAATAATCAATATATAAATATGGACAGTTTCTGGTCATATTTTGGTCTTAATTTTGGTCGAGCATACATGCTTGACCTTATTATTTCCACCTCTTCAAATAATAAAAATAACCATAAAATTATCATTTTGCTTCCTTAATTTCTTATAAACAAAATCTTTATCTAACATAAAATTAATCGTTGACCAATTGTTAAGCCATGATTAAATGCCATCCATCTTCACTCCTGGAATAATACTTCTTTTTAGTCCGTGTTTCCTATTATATAAAGTTATAATAAACCATCAACTAGGATTCCTCTCATATGGTATTTTCACTGTATCATCCCAAAATAACTCGTTTAATTAATAATAAATGAAAACAATTTTTCATTAGTAATTCCCCAAAAGTGACCTTTATAAAAATCAAGCACCTCCGTTTTGGTATATTCTTTAAATACTCTTCTTTAATAAACAAAAGCTTCTTCATCAATATATTTGTAATTGCTCTCATTAACTAAAGCAATTTAATTAGGTAACTCCTCTAGCGGAAGGTAACCATTTGATTTTTCATTCCATGTTTCAACAAAAGTTCTACTCCATTTGTTATAGCAACAGTATTGTCAAAAAGAACATCGTCATATTTATATACTTGGCTAAATACATCATCAATCAATAGCTTATTATTTGATTTACGCTCGATGATTAGAATTGGAACTTTATCATTATTTTTAATGACGTAAACATCTGCTATGCACTCAATCTTCCAAAAAGTGACACCGTTCTTTTTAAATGAATCTTGAAGCAAATATTGTGGCCGCAATTTAAAACTTGTGATTTGTTCAGATAAAAGTATCCATTTTAGCTGCTCATAATATTTACTTTCAGCGATGCTATCAAATTTATGGCCATCTACTCTGGCCTTCTTGTTGCCGTATTTTGCGGCCATTATTCCGTTCTCTCCCACTCAAA
This sequence comes from Ureibacillus sp., assembly GCA_035556295.1. Taxonomy (GTDB): domain Bacteria; phylum Bacillota; class Bacilli; order Bacillales_A; family Planococcaceae; genus Ureibacillus. The sequence goes on along the minus strand of DATMFE010000053.1, from coordinate 1,914 downwards.
CCATCATTTCGCAGCACGGCACGGACACTTCTTTTTAGGCACTACCATACCGAGCAATTCCTCGACATGGCAGTCTTTGCAGATGTATTCAAACATCTTATGCACCCTTCTTCCTTTGACTTCTCTTCTTACGGAAAAATAACTGTCTCAATTGTTTTCTGGCTTGTCGATTTCTCTTGATAGCCTCTTCGAAAGCTCGACGATATTCTATTGCTTTCAATACATCTTCTTCTTTTAAAAGTAGATGTTCAGCAAAATGAGCAGAGAAACCTTTTGTCCGGAGATTGGTGAATCCGTTTACCCAGGAACCTTCAAAACATCCATTTTTACATTTTTCATGTATTTCAACAACAGAACCTTCGTAAGCATATCTCCGATGATGATGAACTTCGCCACTACAGATAAGACACTCTGGTCTAGGGTTGGGATTGAACCGTTGAAAATCATATGCCTCCTCACCGTATTCCTCAAACAACGCTTTATTTATAGCTCTATACCTTATTTTTCCACTCATTCTCAAGCACCCTTTCTTCTACAAGACCAGGATTAATTTCAAAACTATCAAACGATTCATTGTAAAAATCTCCTGGTGTATAGTAACGATCTAAGGCGTTCTTTTCTTCTTATTCTGAATAGCAAATCGTTTTATACCTTGCGATTCCTTCTTTTTCCCAGAAGATAACGGAATAAGGACCCAAGCCATCAAAACCAATCGCATCAACCTCCCCCATCACCATACCTCAATTCCAGCTTTAAATAATTCAGAAAAATCCTTTACATAAAATACGGCCCCGTTTTGCATTTTGATACACATACTTTCATTATTTTTAATGACTTCTGCAATATATTTCGGATTGATTACTACATAGTGAATCAAAAAGAATACTACCTATCCCCTTTTTGGGTTTTTCTTTCAAATAAAAACAAAACATATATTCTTGTTTGGTTTTAAAGGAAGTGATAAAAGATGGCTAGTATTAGAAAGTATAAAAAGAAAGGTGAAAAAATTACTCTTATGAATACCGCATAGCTAATGACCTACGTTTTCATCAAAAGTATCAAAACCAAAACAAATTAGCTTTAAAAGATAACTATCATTATGATCTAAATCTAGTCCTTTGTAGAAATGATGGAAACTATATGCCAAAATCAAGTCTTTTTAACTCATTCTCTCGAATCTTAAAAAAAGCCGGATTACCGGAACTTCCAATTCACTCAACTCGGCATACACATGCTGTATTACAACTAGAAGCAGGAGCTAGCATGAAATATTTACAAGAACGACTTGGACACGGTAGTATGCAAATCACATCTGATGTTTATTCACGTATAAGTAAAAAACTCGATAAGGCTGCGATGAGCAATTTTGAAGAGTACATGAATAGCATTTTGTCTTGAATGTGAATATTTTGTGGGTGTTTTATACAAAACTATATTATAAATAAAATTACCCACAAAATAAAAACCGTTGACGCTTAGAGCGTCAACGGTTCTATTGATTAATACATTGTCATATATTGATCGCGTTCCCATGGGTGTACTTGCGTACGGAACATATCCCACTCGATTTCTTTTGCTTCAACGAAGTGTTCTAAAAGATGGGCACCTAACGCGTCTTTAATAACTTCGTCAGATTTTAATACATCTAATGCAGCTGCTAATGTAGCTGGTAGGTCAACGATACCTACTTCTTCACGCTCTTCTTTTGTCATAACATAGATGTTACGGTCAACTGGAGCTGGTGGAGTTAAGTTGTTTTTAATTCCATCCAATCCTGCTTTAAGAAGTACAGCTAAAGCTAAGTATGGGTTAGCTGCTGGGTCAACGCTACGTACTTCAACACGAGTTCCTAAACCACGTGAAGCTGGAATACGGATTAACGGGCTACGGTTTTTAGCAGACCATGCAACATAA
>DATMFE010000052.1:0-8910 GCA_035556295.1 Ureibacillus sp. | reverse complement strand
GCCGAGGACTTTTACAGCCGCTTGGCACCTGAATTTTCTTAGAACAGTTACTGTGACATCCTGTTTTTCTTGTTGTACAAGTAAGATTCACGAAGGATGAAGAGGGGCTGCTTAGGGCAGCCCCTTTTCATTGGTGTGCCAGGCATGGCAACTATCTAGGTGGTGAAAGTCCACTGTGGGGGTACACATCGACCAACCACTAAGGAAGTATCTCGAAGAATAACCAAAATGGAGCTATCACTTACTACGTGAGAGGAAAGGAGAAACGAGTGTGGAACTTTTAGAACAGATTCTAAGTAATCAAAACATGAATGAAGCTTACTTGCGTTTATATGGTACTGTCTAGGCTGATTTTAATCTGGGGGATTACCTAACTTATTAAAAAATAAAGTTGAAATGCCAGTTAAACGATTCTAATAAAAGAGACTCTTGCAGCTTTATTTAGAATACAAGAAAGCTAATTCTAATTGATTCTTTTGATAGTGATGAAAGGGTGTAAAGCGGAAACTATCCCCTATTTTTGAACAGATTTCATTGCGGAAGGAAGGACCAAAAGGTAAAAAAGTCTGCACGTAAGAGGAAATGTTCAAATCACTGCTCCAAAAATAAAAATTAACCTGGACGGAGTAAGTATTTATTGTGAAATACTAAGGGGAATTGTAAAGGATTGTTATGACTTCTATATTATTTGGGAAATCATGAGCGATGAAACTACAAATGTTGTAGAAGCTGATTTTTTAGTAGAAGTGGTGTTTTAGTTTCCGAGTGGGAAAAATTCCTTCGGTTTTTCGCTTATGTGGTTAATATTCAGGCTCATTAGAGCCCATTTCTTGTGCTTATATATTATAGGGATTCTGCAAAGCACACTCTCAATAGATAATAAAGTGTATTTTGAAGAAAGCTAATGCCCGTTATGTTGGTATGAATGTCAAAATAGTGTTTATGGGCTCTGGTGGTTTTAGTTAAATAATTACTGAATAAGGCATAAAAAAAGGAATCATATCTATTTAATTCCCAAATTACTTTTTTTCCGCATTAATGTGGATACCCCTATATTTAACTTGGCGGCACATTCTTTTAACGTTTCACTATTTTCTATCGCATGAATAATATATTCCTTTTCAAACATTTGAATGGCTTCTTTTAATGGGAAATTTCTTTCCTGAATGTTATTGTGTATGTCTACCAAAAAAACTCGGTTCTTTTCTTTAATGTCTTCTGGCAGGGTAGTCATGTTAATTAGATTTGTTTCACTCATATGATACATACGTTCAACAATATTATTAAGTTCACGAATATTTCCAGGCCAATCATATTTAATAAAATGGTCTAATACCTCTGGTTCTATTTGCTTTTTTTGAGAGTATTTTTCCTCAAGTTTTTTTAAGAAATGAAAAGTTAAAGTAATAATATCATCTTTCCGTTCTCGTAATGGTGGAATGGTCAATGATAACACATTTAACCGATAAAAAAGATCTCCTCTAAATTCTTTTTTCTCTACTGATTGCGCTAAGTTTAGGTTTGTTGCTGCAATTACACGCATGTCAATTTCCTTTGAATGTGTAGCCCCTAATCGTCTTATTTGTTTTTCTTGTAAAACGTTTAATAGCTTTACTTGCAGAGCATAAGGCATATCACCAATTTCATCAAGAAATATTGTCCCTTTATTAGCTAGTTCAAAAAGACCAATTTTTGAATTATTTGCCCCTGTAAAGGCCCCTTTTTCAAAACCGAATAGCTCAGATTCTAGTAAATCGTTAGGAATTGCACCGCAATTTACTCTAACGAATTCCCCAGTCCTACCACTGTTTTGGTGGATATATTGAGCTATTACATCTTTCCCAACACCAGACTCACCTAATAGTAGAATTGGTGAGTCGTTCTTAGCAAATTTTTTAGCCAAAGAAATTAAATTAAACATTTTTTTATCTCTGAAAACAATGTTTAGGCTCTTGAATAAACTCAATTTTAATAATAACTCTTCATATTCCATATTTTTACGATTGGATTTCTCTAGGTCATCTTGAAGATTTTTTAATTCAGTAATATCCCTAACATTTGATACGATACAGAATATTTCCTTTTTGTTATCAAAGACTGGTGTGGAGGTGAGTATTGCTTTATTTCCATTGTAATAATCAATAATCATATTATGTTTACTTTTGGTAAGAAGTGTTTGATAGGCACATGAATTGGGAAGGATTTTTTTTGCTACCAATTCAGGTAGGGTATAAGAGTAGAAAGTTTCTTCCGGAATTTTTGTAATTTCAATCAAAGCATCATTGATTACTAGAGTTTTTCCATCTTTATCACAAACGTAAATCCCGTCCTGTGACATACTTACAATTGATTTAAATAATTTAAGGATATGTAGATTATTATTTAATGTCTCGAGGACTGGAAACTGCATCACATTTACCACCTTCCTATTATTTCCTATTATACATTGAAGGTATAAAAAATTAAATATTCTGAGTTACCAAAAAGTATAGCTTATCTCATTTTTGAGATACTCAAAAATGAGACTTACAAGTTATTTTCCTTTATTTTAAAGGAAAATAACTTGGCATATTTTTTGCGTTACTATTATTTACAGTTTAACTCTAAATGGAAGGAGTGAAAAAGTGGATATAGGTTCTACAGCTTCTCAAGCGAATACACACAAGAGAGGATTGAATAGTCAAAATACTAGGAGGCTCTTTTATGAAAAAGTTTGTTAAACAATTATTTATTCTGTCACTTGTTCTTATATTAGGAGCATGCTCTAGTTCTACAAGTGGCGGAAACGATAGTAGTTCAGAAGACTCTGAGGATGCTATAAAAGTGGGGTTAATTACGGCTTTCAGTGGGGCTGCGGCAGTGTATGGGCCACCAGTAAAAAATTCAGCGCAGCTAGCAATCAATGAGATAAATGAAGCAGGAGGTCTTTTAGGAAAGGAATTAGTTTTATTTGAGGCGGATACTGCAACAGACCCAAAAACTGCAAGTGACCAAGCAAAAGCACTTTCTAATAATAAGAAAGTGGATGCCTTATTTGCAGAAGTAACAAGTGCTGAAAGGAATGCCGTCCTGCCTGTTATCGAGAAATCTGGACAACTTTTCTTCTATAACGCTATTTATGAAGGTGGAGAGTTTTCAGAAAGTATGTTTATAAATGGAGAAGTACCAAATCAACAAATTAGTCCAGTATATCCATATATCATGAAGGAATTCAAAGGAAGTAAATGGTTCATTATTGGTGAAGATTACGTATGGCCGAAAAAAACGAGTGAAGCTGTTCATAAAGCTGTGGAAGAAGCAGATGGGGAAGTAGTAGGTGAGGAATACGTTCCATTAGGCAATTCAGAGTACTCTTCTATTCTTACAAAAATCAAATCTGCAAAACCGGATTTTATTTCCTTACAAACGAATGGTCCAGCAGCTGTTGCATTTATGAAGCAATTTAAATCAATGGGGTTAGACAAGTCAACTAAGGTAGTAGCCCTGGCCGTTGATGAAAATTCCATTAGTGCAATGGGAGATGCAGCAGAGGGGTTATTATTATCTGCAGCTTACTTCACAGACATGGACACTCCTGAAAATAATAAGTTTAAAGAGAGCTATTTCAATGCTTTTGGTGAAGATGCACCTAAACCAAATTTTATAACAGTTCCAACTTATGATGCCATCCATCAATGGGCAAAAGCAGTCGAGGCAGCAAATAGTCTAGATCCGGATAAAGTAAAGGAGCAATTATCGAAAGTTACATTTACAGGCCCTCGTGGAGAAGTAGTTTACGATCAGAAATCACAACATGCAAAACTTCCAATTTATTTAGCTGAAGCACAGTCAGACGGTACAGTCAAGATTATCAATGAATTTGGAAGTGTTGAACCTTAAAAACTAAAAGAATAGCGGTATTGATTCTAATACCGCTATTTTTTGAACAGGGGTGAAGAAATGGATCTCTATATAACCATTGGACTTAATATGCTAAGTTCAATATCGATATTGTTTCTCTTAGCAATTGGATTATTTATCATCTTTGGATTGATGGGAATTGTAAACTTAGCACACGGGGAATTTGTCATGCTAGGGGCGTTTACTGCTGTTGTGGCTGGAAAGGCAGGCCTAAATCCTTGGCTTTCCCTAATATTAGCTCCAATCGTCTTGGGGATTTTTAGTATGATTGTTGAGAAATTTCTAATTCGGCATTTATACGGAAAGATTATGGAATCGATTTTAGCTACTGTGGGATTTTCGATTATTTTAATAAAAGTAACAGAATGGTTGTTTGGAAAAGGATATCAGCCCATTAATGCACCAGTAAATTCGACCATTTCACTAATGGGAGCCGATTATCCTCTGTATCGTATCCTAATCATTTTAATTTCCATTTTAATAGGTGTTCTTATTCTAATCATCGAAAGAAAAACAAACATAGGGTTTACCATTAGAGCGGTGATTGAAAACCCCTCACTAGCTTCTACTCTTGGAGTAAATGTAAATAAAGTTTACCAATTGACATTCATTTTTGGCGGAGCTATGGCAGGTTTTGCAGGAGCGCTAATTGCACCATTGGTAAGTGTATATCCTGCAATGGGATTTAATTATGTAATTGATGGTTTTTTGGCGGTACTTTTAGGAGGTGCCGGAATAGTAGGTCTAGTAGGAAGCACCGCATTATTAGGAGGAAGCAACAGTTTTATTTCCTATTTGCTAGATCCAATTTGGGGAAGTATTGCAGTGGTGGTCATTACAATCATCACAATGAGACTAAGACACGCTAATGAATAATTTATTGAAGAGGAGGGACATGAGTATGCTTGAGTCAATAAAGAAAAATACGACCGTGAAAGACTTAACGATAATTGTATCCTTGTTATTACTTGTTCCATTATTCACTTCGACTTATTACACCTTATTAATTGGAAGTGCAATAATCTTTGTAATCTTTGCCATTTCACTTGACTTAGCTTGGGGATACGCCGGAATCTTGTCATTAGGACATAGTGTATTTTTCGGACTTGGCGCATATGTTTATTCAATCATTGCGATTAACTCCGAATCTACTTTTGGAATTTTGTTAGGAGTTCTTTTGGGAGTTCTTCTTCCAGCAATATTGGCATTAGCTATTAGTTGGTTTATTTTTTACATTAAGTCTAGTCCTTTCTATATAGGTGTTGTCACCTTATCACTTGCACTTATATTTGAACAGCTTGCTTTAACATTAAGTGATTTTACAGGAGGTCAGAATGGGCTGACAGGTGTTCCTGGTTATCCATTCTCGGGTTCAACTTTATACTATTTCCTATTAGGCATGTTGGTTCTAATCCTCTTTCTTACGTACAAATTTACAACTAGTGATATGGGGAAGTTAATTATTGCGGTAAGAGATAATGAAGAACGTTTGCAATTTATGGGTTTTAATACTCCTTTTATAAGAACGATAATGCTAGTCTTTTCAGCGAGTATTGCTGGATTTGCGGGTGTTCTCTATGCACCTTTTGATGAATTTGCTTCAACTAGTTTAATATCTTTTGTTCTCGCCACAAATGTTGTCATATGGGTAGCTATTGGTGGAAGAGGGAAAATAGTTGGTGCAGTTATTGGTGCACTTACAATCAATATTTTAAGTCCAATATTTAACTCCATTTTCCCTGAGCTTTGGCAGATTTTATTAGGATTGATTTTCGTCATCGTAGTCGTGTTTATCCCAAACGGGCTTTATTCATTAATTAGGAAAAACCAAAAATCAAGCGAAAAAGAGCAACAACTTATTACAAAGGTTCAAAAAGGTCCATTGGTTGATGAAGGGAAAAGGGATATTTTGCGAATTGAAGATCTCCAAATGTCTTTTGGTGCTCTAAACATTTTAAAAGGAATTAATTTAACCCTTCGTACTTCTGAAATTCAATGTGTAATTGGACCGAATGGCGCAGGGAAGTCGACATTAATCAATTCAATTACTGGGCGTAATCGGATAACAGCTGGTGAAGTTTTATTACACAACAAAAGCATAAATAAGTGGCGGCCACAAAAGATTGTTTTATATAAACTAGCACGAACATTCCAATCAACCAATGTTATTAAGCAATTAACAGTTGCTGAAAATTTAAAGCTTGCCGCAGGAAAAGGCAAACTGCCATCTTTCTTTTTTAAAGTCGATAAAGTCTATTTATCTCCTATAACAATAGACTTAATAAAACAAACTGGTCTTCAGCAAAAGCTTTCTGAAAAGGCTGGGAATCTATCACACGGTGAACAACAATTACTAGAACTTTGTATGGTTCTTGCGCTTGAACCAGAGATTATGCTATTGGATGAACCTACCGCTGGCTTACCTGCAGTAGAGCGAAAGAAAATAGGTGAATTATTCAGAAGATTAAGTCATGAAAGGGGACTATCCTTATTAATTATTGAACATGATATCGAGTTTGTAAAGGAAATCGCAGATCGAGTTACAGTTTTACATGATGGGAAGATTGCTTCAGATGGTACAGTAGAAGAAGTAACAAACAGTACATTAGTAAAGGAAATATATTTGGGAGGTCACTAGTATGTCCTTACTAAGCATAAAAAAACTGTCATCCGGGTATGATCATTCTATTATCATTCGGGATATAAATCTCTCTGTAAATAAAGGAGAGATCCTTTCAATCTTAGGAAGAAATGGTGTAGGTAAATCTACATTATTAAAAACGATAATGGGGTTGAATCTGAAAAATTCCGGTGAAATCTATTTTGAAAATAAAGATATTACAAGGTTTAGTCCCTTTGAAATTGAGGGGTTGGGAATATCGTACGCTTCACAGGAATCTGCACTTTTTCCTCAACTTACTGTTGAGCAAAATTTAAAAATAGGATTTAAAAAAACTAAAGCGGAGTTTTTAGCACTAGCTGATTTGTCTTACCGTTATTTTCCTGTACTAAAAAATAGATTGAAGCAAAAGGCCGGCACATTAAGTGGCGGTGAGAAAAAAATGTTATTAATGGCGAGAGTCATGATCCGTCAACCAAAATTAATTGTTTTAGATGAAATAACGGAAGGGGTTCAACCTTCTGTTATCGAAAAGATCTGTGAAGCTTTAGATACGATGAGAAGTAAGTATAATGCTACTGTTTTACTAGTAGAGCAAAATATTAATTTTGCCGGTAAAATAGGAGATCGCTATGTGGTTATGGATCAAGGTGAGATAAAAGATTTTGGGGAAATTGATAGTAACCTGCAGCATAAAGTTGAGAGATTTATTATAATTTAAGTTGTAACAGGTATTTATTTCCTTTTTATAAAAAACAAGAATCTTTTAGGAGGGGTTTTATGGGAATTAACATTTCAAGAGAGGAACTCAGATTTTTGTCAAGATTAGCTAATTTGCCAATCGATCAAAGCAGATATGAGTTAATTACACCAACGTTAAATGAATGGATTCAAGCAGCGAATGAATTAAATGAAAAAATGAGTGATTCAAAATATTTATCAATCATGCCAGTTACCGTTTTTACTCATCCAGAAGCAAATAAACAACAGGGTGAGTAACCAACGGGTTCGTTAATAATTTTGGAGTACTTTCCGGTACGATAATGGGACATTTTTAAGGGAAAAGTATCTACGAAACTAGGAGGTTTCTAAATGATTAAAAATAAAAATGATTTGCTAGATTTATCGTTAGCTCAGGTTTCCAAAATGATAGAAACGAAAGAAGTTTCCCCTGTTGAATTAATTGATGCAAGTTTAGAAAGAATCGAGGAGATAAACCCGAAATTGTCTGCTTATATTTCCGTATATGAAAGGGAAGCACGCGAAGTTGCAAAAGCTGCAGAAATTTTGATTCAGGCAGGTCATAGACTTGGGCCGCTTCACGGAATTCCTATTTCATTAAAAGACAATATAGGGATGAAGGGGCTTACGTCTACCGCTGGCAGTAAAGTTCTAGAAAACTGGATTCCGAAAGAAGATGCGACAGTTGTTAGCAAACTAAAAGGTGCAGGTGCAAATATTATTGGAAAAACCAATATGCACGAATTTGCATGGGGTGGTACATCAGATAACCCTCATTATGGGACAGTAAGGAATGCATGGGATACATCCAGGTTTCCCGCAGGGTCAAGTGGCGGCTCAGGTGCAGCTGTAGCATCACGTACCTGTTTTGGTGCACTTGGTACAGATACTGGAGGTTCCATAAGGCTGCCATCAGCAGTGAATGGAATTGTTGGTATAAGACCGACAATTGGACGTGTTAGTAACTATGGAGTTATCCCTCTTGCCTGGAGTATGGATACGGTTGGTCCAATGACTAGAACTGTAGAGGATTGTGCAATCATGTTTAATACTCTTGCAGGTCATGATTACCGCGATGGAGGAAGTGCACAAGTTCCAGTTTCAGATTATACAAATGATCTTAATAAAGGGGTAAAAGGATTAAGAATTGGTGTTGTACCGGGTTACTTCTTTAACAATGTCCAAGAACCTGTACTAAAGGCTTATAAATCTGCACTAGCCAAATTTGAAGAATTAGGTGCAATTATTGAGGAGGTAGATATTAAGAATATTGAAGGGAATATTACAGCTCAGTTAGTCGTAGAATCATGTGAACCGAGTACGTATCATCAGAGATATCTAAGGGAACAACCTGAGAACTATGGTGATGATGTAAGGCTTCTATTAGAGTTGGGTGAAATGCACCTTGCCACACATTATATTCAAGCACAGAGATATCGCACTTTATTAAAGGGTGAGTTTATGGAAGCATTTAAATCAGTGGATGTGTTTATTTGTCCAACATTACCTTTTACTGCAACTAAAGTAGGGGAAACAGTAGTAAATATTAATGGCAAAGAGGAAGATATGCTTTCAGCTATTATGCAATTTACAGGTGTTCCTAGTTTAGCTGGTCTTCCTTCATTAAATGTTCCTTGTGGCTTTGATCA
>DATMFE010000051.1:0-2390 GCA_035556295.1 Ureibacillus sp. | reverse complement strand
TGAAAAGAAAATGGTTAGCAGCTTGCGGTGCTCTTGTAATGGCAATTGGTGTGACGACAGGAGGAGGAGAGGCTTTGGCTAAGGAAAAACATAAAGATATCGTAAATGTTTCTCATCGAGGTGCTTCAGGTCACGCACCGGAACATACTCTAGTATCCTATCAAATGGGAGAAAAAATGCATGGCGACTATATTGAAATAGATTTGCAAATGACAAAGGACGGACAGTTAATCGCGATGCATGATGAGAAATTGGACCGGACGACAAATGGGACAGGTCTTGTTAAGGATTATACATTAGCTGAAATTAAACAGCTTGATGCAGGCAGCTGGTTTAATGAAAAATATCCAGAGAGTGCTAATCCGAATTATGAAGGGCTGCAAGTGCCAACGCTTGAAGAAGTGTTTAAAAAGTTCGGAAAAAATGCTCGCTACTATATTGAAACGAAATCACCAGAAACATATCCAGGCATGGAAAAAGAACTTTTACGTTTAATCGATAAATATGACATTAATAAAAAGAGCCTTCTTATTCAGTCTTTTAGCCCTCAGAGCCTAAAAATCATGAATGAACTAGATCCATCCGTTAAGCTTGTTCAATTAATCTCGTATAAAAATGATGCGGTCATTACAGACGATGAAATTGCAGCGATTAAAGAATATGCAATGGGAGTCGGTCCTAATCATACATATTTGAACGAAGAATATGTACAAAAAGTCGTCAACAGCGGGCTTGAACTCCATCCGTACACTGTGAATGATAAGGACAGAATGAAGCAGCTTATTGATTGGGGAGTAACGGGAATGTTTACGAACTTTCCGGACAAGCTTCATGAAGTGAAGAAAGGGAAATAAAGTAATCGATCATAATGTTATCAACAAGGGGGCTGTCTCAATTATTAGACAGCCCCACATTATTTTCGTTTTTACTTGTTATTGAAGAGCACAAATTATACTTAGATTTTTAAATGAAAATCTGGTGACAAAAGGTGGGGCAAATTTTCATGGGTGCTATTGTAACACTTGTCATAGGATTTGGCTTTACCTGGATAGCAGATGGAATGGTAAGACTTAATATTCCAGGTTTCATGGATACAACATTGGACTATTTTTTGCCATGTTTACTAAGAGAGTTGTTTCTTGTATAGAAAAACCACTCAGAGTGTTTTTTTAATCGTGCATTGCTCCTGCCTCTCGGGAAGTCATTGCACCTTGTCCTTCGCTTACATCTTTTTGAATTTGTTGTTTTACTTTTTGTGCATCCGTTCCGGCAAATTCTGGTTTCATAATAGAACCCAAATTCTCTTTTGCTTGTTGATTGTGTTGCATACAAATCCTCCTCAATTTCTTGTTTAACAATCTTATTATTTACAAAAAAACAATCGGTATATCCTAAGGATTTGAGGGACATTAGTACAATAACTAAAGACCAATTTTTGAAGTCCTTTTTAATTATTTGAAATAGTTCATGATCCATTCTCCAACTAACCCGCCAAGGTAGACCCCGACGATACCTAACACTCCTGCTAAAACAGGGGGAGCCGGAATCGGAAGTTTTAAACATTTAAACAGAATACCCACTGCTAAACCGGCTACAATACTTAAAAAAATTTCTTTCATAAAAGCACCGCCTTTAGGATATGTGACATCTTAATAGTGGCCCAATTTTGCAATTCTTATTAATTTCCTCATTAGTGCATTAAAAAAGCTTCCTGAAATGGAAGCTCAATCTTGAAGGGCGGCACTTGTTAGTTTAACGAGAAAAGGCTGCCTTAACGATAACAGCCGGATTTTCATGTATCACATTCATTCGATTGCTATCCTTCTAGGAAAACAATCATTTATTGCAATGTTGCAGTCAACGGATTATGCTGTTTGATTTCTTGTATGGATAGATTTACAGTATAATTTCCATGTTCGAGAAGTTTATTAAGAAAAAGATTCAATTGCTCTTGGGATTTAACCTTTATTTTTAAATGGTAACATCCTTGTCCGGATATCCGGTGAGCTTCAACTACCTCATTTCGATTATTCATAAAGTGGATAAACGAATTGTGATTTGCTGTTTTCATATAAACAATGATAAACGCTGTAAAGGTCAGCCCTAATTTCATTTCATCGATGATTAAAGAGTAGGCTTTAATTACACCATTTTCCTCAAGTTTTTTAATACGATTTCCTACTGCTTGTCCAGTCATATGAATTTGTTCACCTAAGTCTTTCCATTGAATGCGTGAGTTCCCCATTAGGTATTGGAGGATTTGAAAATCAGTTTGATCAAGTTTCATATAAACTCCTTTCACCATGAAATGATTTGATATAAAACAATTTCATCAACGTATCGATTAAATACAAGATATAATCTATGATTTTATTATAAATTACTTTTGA
>DATMFE010000050.1:0-28922 GCA_035556295.1 Ureibacillus sp. | reverse complement strand
AGATCTATTAGAAGATATGCAAGATGCGTTTGAAGGCTGTCCAACAGATTCTATTAAAGTAGCGGACGAGTCCTTTGATGGAGACCCTTTAAAATATGAATAATAGTTGGACATGGTAACCCATGTCCTTTTTTTATTTTGCCTCACGTAAGTAATTTCTTTAATAGATTACTCGCTAACAATTAAAAATAACCCATTCCAAAGGGAGTGGAAAAATATATTGTTAGCATTGGACCAAATCGTTTCATAAAGCAATGACCTAGTATTATCCCCTTCGAAAAGCACCCCTATTACTAACACTAGAACAACATTTGTTTCTACCAGCACTTCTTCATATTATCCTTGCATTTTCTAAAGTTAATCTTTTTCGTCTCTCATTATATTGCTCAATAAACTGTTTAATCGTTGCCCCATCATATCCCTACAATTTATAACCTACTATAATTCTGTTGATATTTACAGATTTAACTGTTAATATTAAATTAGTAGTTGGTACTAATAACTGATATAATTTTATTGATAAAGGGGCCAAGGTTAAATGGACGTTTTCCAATTAAAAGATAAAAATATCGTCGTAATGGGAGTTGCTAACGAACGAAGCATCGCTTGGGGAGTTGCTAAAAAGCTATTAGAAGCTGGTGCAAACGTTATTTTTACATATCGTAAAGAGCGTTCTAAAGGGAAAATTGAAAAAGTGTTAGCTGCTTACTCTGAGAATAACACTTCAATTGTAGAATGTGATGTTAATAGTGATGAAAGTATTGCGAAAGCATTTAATGAAATTGGTGAAAAATACGGTGTGATTCATGGTTTAGTTCACTCTGTTGCATTTGCACATGCAGAAGACTTGCATAATCGATTCGTAGAAACAACTCGTGAAGGATATGCCTTTGCACAAGATACAAGCTCATATTCTTTAATCGCTGTTGCAAAAGCTGCTCGTCCATTTATGACTGAAGGTGGCTCGATTGTCACGATGACGTACTTAGGAGCTCAACGGGTATTAGATGGCTATAACGTAATGGGCGTAGCTAAAGCAGCTTTAGAAGCTACAACTCGCTACCTTGCTTACGATTTAGGGGCAGAAGGTATTCGCGTAAATGCTATTTCAGCTGGTGCAATTCGCACTTTAGCAGCAAAAGGTGTTCCAAGTTTCAATACAATTCTTCACCAAATAGAAGAAAAATCACCTTTAAGACGCAATGTAACAAATGAAGAAGTAGCAAACATGACCCTTGTAATGTTAAGTCACCTATCAAGCGGTGTAACAGGCGAAGTTACATTCGTAGATTCTGGTTACAATATCATTGGTTAATAAAAGTTAAAGCACTTCCCACAAAATTCTGTGGAAAGTGCTTTTTTTAAGTTCAGCTTCTCTTCTTAGGGGTTTTATTTGCAGTTATTCATTGGTTAGCTCAATTAACATTTCATTTGTAAGTGGGCCAAGGATTTCCTTTTCGAAATTCCCCTTTTCATCAATGATATATGTTGTTGGGATTGTCAGGATATCGTAGCTATTTGTTATTTCGCCTGTTTCATCAAGTAATATGGGGTAAGTAATGCCATAATACTCTTTAAATTCACCAATGACATCCAATCCAAGATCTTCGTTTGTTATATTTAAACCTATTAAGACTATATCTTCATGGTTCATAGATTCCTCATAAAATTTTTGTAACTCAGGAATCTCTTCTTGGCAAGGTGGACACCAGGTTGTCCAGAAATTAACTATAACCTTTTTCCCTAAATAGTCTGATAGTCTAACCGTTTCACCATCTAATGTCTTCGTTACAAATTGGTGTGCAGGATAACTTACATCCATAATATCTGTAGTGTATATTTCATGGTCATGATCATCAAATTCATGGTTGTGGTCAGTTGAATATTCCGTTAGTTCTTCATGTTCATGATCTTGGTCTTGCAAATGTTGTTCGCTAGCTTCATGTTCAACAGCTTCTGTTTTATTATCAACATTCGGTTCAACAACCTCGTAATCTTCTTCTGCTAATTCTATTTGATGACTTCCCACTGCAATTGATTGACTAATAGAATTTCTATTAGAAAATAGATTAGAATAGATAGTCCAGACAAAAATAATAAAAATGATCGCAATGAAACCATAATTCACCCACTTTTTCTGCAACAAATATCCTCCTTGATTACCTAAATCAATTGCTCTTTCTATCATTATTATATGTTCTAAATCTTACATAATGAAAAATAAGAAGTTTAGTCTTATTTTAAAAATAAATGTTCTATAAAGAATTTGGTCCATAAAAAAAGATGCTAAGGTAAACCCTTAGCATCAAGTTATAACTTGTAAGTTTTGAATCATCCGAATTATTAATACATTTGTAGATATTGATCGCGTTCCCATGGGTGTACTGCAATTCGGAACATATCAAATTCAATTTCTTTTGCTTCTTTAAAGTTTGAATAAATATGCTCACCTAAAGCAGCTTTTACCACTTCATCATTGTCTAACTCAGCAAGTGCTTCTGATAATGAACCTGGTAAACTTGCAATGCCGTTTTCTTTTAACTCAGCTGCGCTCATAATATAAATATTACGATCAACTGCTTCTGGTGGTGTTAAACTGTTACGGATTCCATCTAATCCAGATTCTAACAATACTGCCATCGCTAAGTAAGGGTTAGCAGATGGATCAACTGAACGTAATTCAATACGAGTTGACAATCCACGTGAAGCAGGGATACGGATTAATGGTGAACGATTGCGAGCTGACCAAGCAATGTAACATGGAGCTTCATATCCCGGAACTAATCGTTTGTATGAGTTTACTAAAGGATTCGTAACAGCTGTAAATCCTCTTGCATGCTTCATAATACCTGCCATAAATTGACGTGCAGTCTCTGATAATTGTAATTCAGCATTTTCATCAAAGAATACGTTTTTGTCTCCACTGAACAATGATAAGTTTGCATGCATACCTGAGCCGTTTACACCGAATAATGGTTTTGGCATGAATGTTGCGTGTAAGCCATGTTTACGTGCAATTGTCTTTACCACTAATTTGAACGTTTGGATATTATCACATGCTTCCACTGCATTGGCATATTTAAAGTCAATTTCGTGTTGACCAGGTGCTACTTCGTGGTGAGATGCTTCGATTTCAAAGCCCATTTCCTCAAGTTCTAATACGATATCGCGACGGCAGTTTTCACCAAGGTCTGTTGGTGCGAAGTCAAAGTAACCACCAGCATCGTTTAATTCCATAGTTGGTTCGCCTTTTTCATCTAGCTTAAACAAGAAGAACTCTGGCTCTGGCCCTAAGTTAAAGCTTGTAAAACCTAACTCTTCCATGTTTTGTAACACACGTTTTAAGTTCGATCTAGGGTCACCAGCAAATGGTGTACCATCTGGATTTGTTACATCACATATTAAGCGAGCTACTTTCCCTTTTTCAGCAGTCCATGGGAAAATCACGAAAGTATCTAAATCTGGTTTCAAATACATATCTGATTCTTCGATACGAACAAAACCTTCAATGGAAGATCCGTCAAACATCATTTTGTTATCTAATGCTTTATCTAATTGGCTTAAAGGAATTTCAACGTTTTTAATCGTTCCAAGGATATCAGTAAATTGAAGTCGAATAAATTTAACGCCTTTTTCCTTAACGATTTGTTTAATATCTTCTTTTGTATATTTACCCATTATTTACACGCTCCTATAATTTAATTTAATTTTGTTTAATTTAGTTTTAATCACTTACTTTTTGTTTGATAAAAGCGGGATAAATCTCCTTGTCGCAAAGACGACTTTTGCGCAATTTGTGCCTGCTGCATTTCTTCACGCAGAATTGCTCTAAGTTCCGTATCCGATATTGATACTTTGTTAGAACTTTTCACATTACCATTCTTTCGCATGTCAAATACTTTTTTGATCCCTGCCATGTTAATTCCTTGGTCAAGAAGCTCTCGGATTTCCAGTAGAGAATCTACATCATCCAACGAATACATTCTGCGGTTAGCTTCAGTTCTTACTGGTTCGATTAATTTATGCTCTTCGTAATATCGAATTTGCCTAGCAGTTAGCTCCGTCAATTGCATTACCATGCCTATAGGGAGTAACGGCTTTGCCCTTCGAAACTCTCGACTCATCGACATCTCCCCTTTCCTTACTAATATAGTATTCTATGTAACTTAAAATAGCAATATCATGTTAGGAAAAATAACATACAAATTTTAGATACATTTTATCCCAAAATTAGATGAAATTTATGTAAGTTATTATTAGGCATATGACTACCACAGTAACTACATGTAATATTTGTTTACGCGTAAAATGTAATATGTAAAACAAATTCATTGTTACATGAATTTTAGAGGAATAAAAAACCACGAAATCCGTGATGATGTCACGAACTTCGTGGTAGTACTTATTATCTGTTATTTTCATTTGTCAATTTTCTTTATGACAGCACGAACAGGCGCACCATCTGCACCTTCAATTTTTAATGGTAAGCCAACGAATTCATATAATCCTGGTGTTATGTCCTTTAATAACAGATTTTCAATAATATGAATGCCATGATGATAAAGCGCATGATGCGTCTCTAAAGATTTACTGTCAAGCGGATCAACGGATGGACAATCTACACCCATTAATATTACGCCTTTTTCCTTAAGGATCGGTACTATGTCAGGATGTATAACAGGAACTCGCTCTGGAAAATTCTCAATATCTACATCACTGTGTAGTTTAAAAAGTACTCGTTTCACACCGTGGAAGTTAATACTCTTTACATCATCACTGCAGATTTCTTTATTATTACTAAAATCAATAACTAATGCTTCCCCTATAAAGACATTGATATCCAATTGTTCTATCGTTGGTGCAGTATCATCAAAGTGATATGGAGCATCAGCATGGGTTCCAGTATGAACGCTTGTTGAAAAGCGTCCAATGTTTACAGAGCCAGTTTCTTTTTTCGAAAAAGCTACTTGAAATTGAAATGGTGTATCTCCTGGCCATGTTGCAATTGTATTGCGAAATGGTTGTGTTATATCAATCCATTTATTCGTCACGTTTGTCACCTACAATATTCATGTTTAATTGTGTTACATTCCTTTATTAAGCTTTTACCAATTATAGACTTGTTCTGAGGTCCCAAAGCTCTGGGAAAAAACGGTGATCTAATACCTTCTTTAAATAGTTCACACCTGAGGAACCCCCTGTACCCATTTTAAAACCTATGATCCGCTCGACAGTTTTCATATGTCGGAAGCGCCATTGTTGTAACCAATCTTCAATGTCCACTAATTTCTCTCCAAGTTGGTAAAGATTCCAATATTTATCCACATTCAAATAGACTTCTTTCCATGCAGATGCAACGGATTCATCACCACCATAAACAATACTGAAATCTCGATTGAGCAACTCTTTGTTGATCGGTAACCCTTCCCTTGCTAGAGCTTGAATTGAAACATCGTAGATACTTGGAGCTTTATACGCCTCATTCAATAAATTTGATAGTTCTTGATCTTTCTGATAAATTTTCAAAATATGTTTTGATTTATAGCCTAAAGCAAATTCTATTAAACGATATTGATACGACTGGAAACCAGATGCTTTCCCCAATTCGTGACGGAACTCTAAGTATTCGGAAGGTGTCATTGTCGCTAACACATCCCAAGCTTGAATAATTTGAGTTTGAATTTTTGACACGCGGGAAAGCATTTTGAAAGCTGGTTGCATTTTATTTTCTTGTATAGCAGTGATTGCGCTTTTCATCTCATGTAAAATCAGCTTCATCCACAATTCACTAACTTGATGAATGATGATAAAAAGCATTTCATCATGATGATTGGATAATAATTTTTGACTGGATAGTACTTGATCTAATTTTAAATATTCCCCATAGGTCATATCGTTTTTAAAATCGGTGTGAATCCCCTTTTCACTTTTCAAATTCTCTTGCAAATTTGAAATTGAATCGTTTTGCATACTGCACCCCCTAGTGATATTTAAGCAATTACATCCCTTTCATTTTCAAAACGTAGATATTTGTTTTCTACCATAATTGATTTTAAGATTTGTACCGTTTCCCAAACGTCAGTGAAGGAATTATAAAATGCAACTGGCGCTAAACGAATACCATTTGGAGCACGAAAATCCGGTATGACACCCTCATCTTTTAATGCTTTACAAATCCGGGCAGCATCCTCATGAACTAAAAAGATATGCCCACCGCGCGAAGAATCGTCTATTGGATTTCCAAAAGAGAAACCATAATCATTAAGGTGAGCAGTTATTAACTCCATCATATAGTTTGTTAGTTTCAAAGATTTTTCACGGATTGCATCAATCCCTACCTCGTTGAACATTTCGAGAGTACCGTATAATGGCGCTAAGCTTAATATATGTGGTGTTCCTAATTGATACGCGCCAGCAGTTGTTGCTGGTGTGATGTCAATTTCTAAATCAAATTGTTTTGATTTATTTGACCCGAACCATCCTAATAGGCCCGGAGTTTTACTAAAGTGTTTTTCGTGTACAAAGAGACCCGCAACTGCACCCGGTCCCCCGTTAAGATGTTTATAATTACACCAAAACGCAAAATCTACCCCAATGTCATGTAAGAAATGAGGGATGGAGCCAACTGAGTGACAAAGGTCAAACCCAATGACAATCCCTCTCTCATGAGCAGCTTCGGTAAGCTTTTTCATATCTAATATCTGACCACTACGATATAAAACAGAAGGTAACACTATAACAGCAACATCATCTTTCATTGCAGCAATAATTTCTTCTTCTATTAATGTATGACCATTTGCACTGTTAACAAGGATTAGATGTTCATTAGGATTTAAGCAACGTAATTTGATCTGGCTTTTAATCGCATAAAGATCAGATGGGAAATTTAACTCGTCTGCAAGTATTTTCGTTTTTCCATCTTGAGGTTGATAAAGCGTCGCTAATAATTGATGAAGGTTACTAGTAGTAGAACCCGTCATAATAACTTCATCAGCTTTAGCACCAACCAAAGGTGCACACATCTCTCCAAGCTTTTCTGAAAAATAAAACCACGGATGTTCTCCCTTCGTCCAACCGTCAATTCCATATTCTTTCCACGCGGACAATAAGGACATCAATGCATTTTCTGCTTTTTTCGATAAAAGCCCCAACGAATTGCCATCCATATAATAAACATCATCTTTTACATAAAATTCCTTTTTATAATGATTCAGTGAATCTTGTTGATCGAGTTGTTCTGCATAACTCTTTGTAAAAAGATTTTTCTCCACCCCATACACCCCACCATTCAACTATTCTTTGTTTCTTATCTATAATTAATAGGATTTTAACCTATAAAATTTTATGTCGTTTTTATGTAACTATTCAGTCTGTAATAAATATAACATGTTAAGTAAAGCGCTTACATAGTTTTGTAATATATTTAAATATTGTAAATGTAACATTGTATTATCAGTAAGTAAAAAAAGGCCGCCCTATTGTTAGGACGACCTTTTGTATAATTAATTTTATTATTTTTGGAATAAATATTGAGCTTGTTGATGTTGAATCCATTTTTTCATCGTACGGAATAATACCAATACGACAAACATTAATAGAATTCCTTTTATTAAATTAAACGGCAAAATTCCTGTAACTGCTAGAAGTAAGAAATTACCCATATCATAGTTTAAGAAATAAGAGTACATTGGTAAAAATACAAAGTAATTTAGAACACTCATGCCAACTGACATGATAACTGTACTAACAACTAATCCTACAAGTAGCCCTTTAATTGAATTGAATTTTTTATAAATATAGTAAGCTGGTAATATGAATAAAATTCCTGTTGCAAGGTTTGCTAAATGTCCTACAGGAATTCCTGTTGGTGTACCTGAGAATATCCAGTCTAGTAAGTTTTTAATAACTTCTACTAATATCCCTGCAATTGGTCCCATTGTAATCGCTGCAATTAATGGAGGTACATCACTAAAATCAATCTGTAGAAATACTGGTAAACCAGGTAGCGGGAATTTAATTAACATAAGTAAAAATGCAATACTACTTAACATCCCAATTGTTACGTATGTGCGTAACTTCAAGTTTTGCTTACTCATAAAAGAATCTCTCCTCTTTGCTGATTCAACTCGCAAGAAGAAAGGACAGTCTAATTTCGTCGTTTAAAATGAAAAACCCCTATGCAAAAAGCGCATAAGGGAGAATAGGTATAGTTAAATAAACGTCTATTCGGAAAAAAATTGTATGTTAAAAGTAATCTAAACGAGAATTTAGATACACTTTAATAAGCATAGTTATATAGTGAAAAAACATAACCATACTAAAACATACAGTTTTCTTTCATTTTTGAACACGAAAGACGACCGTACCTTCATCTTCTCCCATCCAGACTATACTGTCGGCTTTGGACTCGCACCAAATCCTGCTCTAAAGAAAGAGCTCGCGGGCTAAAGAAGCTATACAGCATATTCCTCCAAGTGAATGGTCAGAATTGCTAACTTTCTATTACCGCCGATCGGGAATTTCACCCTGCCCCGAAGATGAATCATATTTAATTTTTTATTACGAATTCATTATATCTTGATTTTAGGATAATGTAAAGACTGTTACTTGGATTTGTGATTAAGAGATTAAAAGAGATGGCTTATGTAATATATTGAATATCTATTGAACTAGATTTGATTTGGTTAATGAAAGACAACGCGTGCTGCATTTCTTTCTCAGTTGTCCTTGATCCGCCTCATGAACGACATCTCAAAAACGTTTTTCCTCTCTGAGTTGTACTTCATCTCTATTATGAATGACATCTTAAACCGTTTTCCTCTCTCACTTGTCCTTCTCACCTTCCTGTAAAACATCACTTGGCAAATCCCTCACTAAATTGGCTTTGTTTTGTACTTATTTCATTGAGAATTAATTGCTAATTGCTTTTTATTTATTTAACCGGGAACCAAATAAAAAGAATCCGCGCAGCATCACACGGATTCTTTACTATTTTACTTAGTTAACAAAGGTATTTTATTAGGTCCAACCGGAATTGGTAGTGGATTTGTGAAATCAAATCCGCCCCATTCAGATTGTACGACATTTTCAAATTTGACTTGCTTGTCGAAGTTGGCAGCAGTTAATAACATACCTTCTATCATCTGCATTGCGGCTACACCATCATAATTTAATAAATCTAACTCTGATGTAAATGATACAACTACTGTGTCACCATTTACAGTAACTGTGTAATTAACCCCTGGTAAAATGACAGATTTAAATATTTCATTATCTTCAACTTTCATGTTTTCTAATGCTTCTTCAACGGTTGCATAGAATTTTCTAAAATTTGTTGATAAATACTCTGAACCATTTTGTGTAAGTTTGAAATAGTTATATTGCGTTGATTGAGAATGTAACTGAATTGGGTCACTTTTTTCACCGACTTCTGCAAACACAACAGGAGTCCCATCTTCATTCAATAATTCTACTTCATCATACGTTCTAAAAGTATCAACTAAAGAACCTGTATACATTCCCATCGAACCTGAACCCATATCATAACCGTGTCCTGCTGGTAATTTATGAAGTACACGATTTCCGCTCTCTGAAATTGTTCCTTTATAAGGATGATAATCCTGGAAACCTAATGCTTCTTCATCAAATATTGGAGCATAATAATTGTAAAGCTCCACATCGGTAGGATTCGATTTCCCTAGATCCGCCATTACTTGATCATTAGGAATTAACACTGTAAATGGAATACTTTCCGCTGCATCACTTGCTAAACCTATATGAAAAACTGTAAATCCCTCTAAATCTTCTGGATAAACAGCCGTTTTGACGTAAATGGCACTAGTATCAGCCATGATCCCCATTTCTGTTTCTGCTGCTTCATTGTTAAATGTTCGCATATCTGCAGATTCTTCTTTCATCTCCATTGAAGTAGTTGCAAATTCTTCATTTTCACTATTTAATCGATCCGTAAGAGAAGGTATCATAAGCGCAATTAATGCAATTGCTGCTACAGTTATTAGTGGAGGAATCCAATTGCGTTTCTTCTTAATTGTTGTTATTTTTTCTGAAGGCTCATCGTCAAAAACACCATCGTCTTTTAGTCTTTGCAGGATATCATCTTTTGTTCGATTATCTTTAATTTTTGGAACAGAAGAGAGTAGATCTTCAATTTTGTCGTCATCCCACTTATTTTGACTCATATGACTTCGCCTCCTTCTCGTTTTCTTTAGTTAATAACTCCCGTAAATGTTTTATCGCTCGATGCTGTGTAGTTTTAACTTTTCCTTCAGTCCAATTCAAAATTTCTGCTGTTTCTGCGATGGATAACTCCTGGAAGTAGCGCATAATTATAACCATTTTTTGATCACCTGTACATTTTTCAAGTGCTTCAAGCAACTCTTTAAATTCATCATTTAGCTCAACTAAATCATCTGGTGATTTTGTAGGTGAAACTAACTGATTTGTTTCCCAATCAAAGGCATCAAAAGTACGCGAGGCGCGGACTGAATTTTTACGAAAATAATCAATTGCTACATTTTTTGCAATTGCAAATAGCCACGTTTTTTCAGAACTCTTCCCTTCAAAACGATCATAAGATTTTAATACTCTAACATATACTTCGTGGGATAAATCCTCAGCAACTGATCGATTTTTTACTAAATATATAAGAAACTGAAAGACATCTTGATGGTAAGTATCATATAAACGATGGAAAATGGATTCTTTCATCCATAACAACTCCCATTCTACTAAATTTGTCGTTACAAACTGTTAAAAAGTTACGCTCTTCTAAAACTTTTAAAAAAGCAGGGAAAATGCATTCCCTGCTATTGTAATCTATTCCATTATAGTGGTAAATAAAAAGTAAATGTAGTGCCCTTACCAACTTCACTATCTACTTTGATATTTCCTTTATGTGCCTCGACAATATTTCTTGCAATGGCTAATCCTAAACCAGTACCACCTTTAGAACGAGTTCGCGCTTTATCAGCTTTATAAAAACGTTCAAATACGAATGGAAGATCTTCTTGTGGAATCCCTTCTCCTGTATCAGATACTTTAATTTTTGCATATGACAGTTCTACTTCTAGAGACACTGTCACACTTCCTTCTTTTGGCGTATGTCGGATGGCATTATCTATTAAGTTCGTTAACACCTGTTCGATTCGATCTTCATCTAAATCAATGTGCAAATCCTCTGAAAGACCTGTCTCGAATTCCAGATGTACATGTTTCTCTTTTGCAACTTGAGCAAATTTTTGCGTAATCCGTTCTAGAACATGGACGATCGGCATGTTTTCTTTAAATAAAGTAATATTACCAGATTCCATTCGAGCTAAGTCTAATAAATCAGAAACAAGTCTTCCCATACGTTGAGACTCGTCATAAATAATACGAATCATTTCATTTCGCTCTTCTTCACTTGAAACGACATCATCAATAATTGCTTCTGAATAGCCTTGTAACATAGCAATTGGTGTTCTTAACTCGTGTGAAACGTTGGCGATAAAGTCAGAACGTAACTTTTCCAATTTTTTCTGTTCAGTCATATCTCGAATGACTGCGACAGCCCCACGGATTGATTGTCCATTATTTTTCAGCGGACTGATGGATAGGTTATAACTTGATCCATTAATATCTAATTCTTCCTCAATTTTATCTTCAAAATCTAGAACATGATCGAGCATATGATAGATTTCTGCAGGTATCGGACTACCATTATTTTGATCCTGTTTAATGAACCATTGCTGCAGTAATCGTTCTGCTGGTGGATTACTTAATAAAATCGTGCGGTCACGGTTAAATGTAATAACAGCGTCCGTCATAGAAGTTAAGATACTAGATAGTTGTTCTTTTTCTTGATTGATGACTTCTAAATGATGCTTTAATTGCCGTCCCATTTGGTTAAAGGCAACCGCTAATTGACCAATTTCATCGTTTGATGTTGATGGTAATTGTCCATCAAATTTCCCTTTTGCTAGTTCAAATGCATGCTCTCGCATTTTTCTAAGTGGTGACGTAATTCTACTCGATAAGAAAAATGCAAAGAATGTTGTTAACAAGAATGCAATTGCAGCAGATAAGAATACAATTTTCGTTGTTTGATTGCTTGTTTTATGGATTGCATCAGGGTTTTGGAAAATAAAGATTGCTCCGTGTTCTTTCGTTTCACTCTTTAGCGGATACCCAAGGACAACATAGGATTCGAGTTTACTTTTTTCTTTTTGAGAAGGTAGAATCATTTCATGAATAATTTGTTGATCTGTTTCAAATACCTTTTCAAAAGCCTCGTTTGATAGTATGTTCTCTTGGATTTCTACCTTATTTAAACCTGATTGGAAGGCTGAAGTAACTTCTGTAGGTGATGTTGCAATAAACGCATTAATATCATCATTTAATAGCCCGCCAATTACTTCATCAAGAATTGTATCGACTTTATGATTATTTACGATATTTGCAATCGTTGCCGCGGTATTACTAATTGATGTTTTTGCTTGTTCTTTATGATAGTTATCGAAAAACTCGAGCATTAAAACCGTGAAAAGGAATAATACAAATGAAACGAGAAGCAATATGGTTGCCCATAGCTTCCCGACTATACTGTTCCATATTCTAGTCATTGACTACCTCGAATTTATAACCTACTCCCCAAACAGTAACAATCATTTTTGCAGCATCTTCTGAAACACGGTTAAGTTTTTCGCGTAATCTTTTCACATGAGTATCAACTGTTCGTAGATCACCAAAGAAATCATAGTGCCAAACTTCTTTTAGTAATTGTTCACGGTCAAATACTTTATCTGGCGCTTTAGCTAAAAAGTATAGTAATTCATACTCTTTCGGCGTAAGGTTAACCTCTGTACCATCGGCTGTCACTCGGTGTGCATCATGATCAATTGTTAAATGTGGAAATACAACTAAATCTTTAGATACTGTTGTATTTGATACTGGTGAAAATGCTGCTGAGCGACGTAAAATAGCTTTCACACGTAATACAACTTCTCGTGGACTAAATGGTTTTACTATGTAATCATCAGCACCTAATTCAAACCCTTGAACTCGGTTTGCTTCTTCACCTTTAGCAGTTAATAAAATAATTGGTGTAACTTTCTTTTCTCGTAACTCTTGGCAGACTTGAAGTCCATCTTTTTCAGGCATCATAATATCTAATAAAATACAGCTATATTCTTTCTCAAACGCTTTTGATAGTGCAATATCGCCATTTTCAGCTTCATCCACTTCGTATCCTTCACGTTCTAAATACATTTTTAATAAACGACGAATTCTATCCTCATCATCCACGACTAATATAGAAATATTTTCAGACATAGGTTTTACCCCTCTCATTCTTCTCTACTATTATTGTACTATCTATACCAAAAAATGAAAAGAACATATAGCTAAACAGTGCTTTTATAGACAAATACTACTATTGTGCACCAACTGTTTACTTGGCATATGTATAAAAGTTTATTAAACAGAAAGAAAGCTCTCCTTTGTAAGCGAAGAACTTTCTTTTAAAGTTTATCAATTTTAAGCGTAAGAGTGTAACCCAGCTATTACAAGGTTTACGACTACTAGGTTAAAGATAATAATGGCAAAACCGATCAATGCAAGCCATGCACTTTTCTTCCCTTCCCAGCCTTTTGAAAGTCGTAGGTGAAGGAACGCTGCGTAGAATAACCAAGTAATAAGTGCCCATACTTCTTTTGGATCCCAACCCCAGAAACGGCCCCATGCCTCTTGGGCCCAAATCATGGCAAAGACAAGCGCACCTAACGAGAAAACTGGGAATCCAATTAATACAGAACGATAGCCGATTTCATCTAGTAAAGGTAATTTCATCTTCTGCACTAGAGGGTGTAACATTTCTATAATTCGTTTTCTAGTAATTAATCGAATAAGAACATATAGAATGATACCAGCAATTAATGACCAAACAACAGAAGTTAATTTTTGAGCATGAATATATGCTGGAAGTTCAACTAAAGGATCCATTGCACCTTCCGTAATAGCTGTTGATTCATGCATACCAAAGATTGGAGGGAGATTGTAAATAATTTGCATCTCTCTATCATCTTTATTGATATAAGAATATTGTGCTTCATAACCTGCCACTTTAAACCCTGCATTGATTAAGATAAATCCTAGAATGACAACTAAGAAAAAGTGGATAGCTTCAAGCCAGAAACGTTCTTTTCCTTTTTTCTTAGGGTCTATAGCTTTTAATAAATAGAGTAGTCCAGCTACTGCACTAATTGCCAAAATCGATTGACCAAGTGCAGCTGTAGTTACGTGAACTGTTAACCAATAACTTTGTAATGATGGTACTAATGGTGTTACTTCTCTTGGGAACATTGCAGCCCAACCAATGATTAATAAAGCGATTGGTAATGCTACTAATCCCAAAGCTGTTACACGGTACAGGAAGAACATTAGAATAAATGCCCCTACTAAGAACATTGCAAACGCAGTAGTAAATTCGAACATGTTACTTACAGGCGCATGTCCTGAATAAATCCAACGTGTAATAAAGTAACCTAAATGAGCTAGCAACCCAATGATTGTTACTGTAATTGCAAGTTGTCCCCATTTTGACGCTCTTTTTTCTGCTCCATCCGGTTTGTTACCTTTAATGGAACCCCCAATTAATAATGTAGCAACTAAGTATGCTAGAAATGCAACAAATAATAAATTGCCACTTACATCAATTAAACTCATAAGGTGTTGTCACCTTCCCTTTTCAATATTCACTATTTTTCTTCTTTGTTTTGATTGCTTTCGCTTTCGCTTTCTTTCTCGTCATCTAACTGGTCAATATATTGCGGTAATTTTGCATGTTCCGTTACTGCGTCGAGATCTTTTTTAATACTAAACCAGTTTTTGTTTGTGTGTGCAGCTAAGCGAATTTTCCCATCTGCAAGCTGTTCAATCCAAACTCTTCGGTGATTCCAATATGAACCAATAGCTACTCCTAATAAAAAGATAATACCACCAATTCCTAATATTGGAATTGTTTTATCCATACGAATTGTTAGACCTGACATATTAACAGTGTCAATACCGGAAAATGCCATTTTGTAAGTATTATTTCCTGCTGGTTCAACTGTTTGTTGAATAGCAACAAAGCTAATTTCACCATCTGGGTGTTCTGGTGTAATCATATTAAATATAAATGCAGGGTTATTTGGATTTGGTGATAAAGTTTGTGGCTCACCGGCTTTATTAAATCCAGAGAAATCCGGATAGAATTCCATTAACTCTACTTTTGTATTGTCATCAATTACATATTCTTTTTTGGGATTTCTTAGGTCAACTGAAACTTTCCCTAAAATATCACCAGTTTCTTTATTTGTTAGATCAAATGACATTTGCTTTAATTCATTTAATCTAAAATCCATTTGATATAAAGAATAACCATTATGTTCTAATGGGTGATTTACGCGAATGGAATATTCTTTTACTTCTTCTAAATTATCTGTTTGACCAGGAAGTGAACCCTCTTCTTGCTTATACAGTACAACATTTGTTTGATAGTTCTTTGCAACCGCATTCACACCCTGCTGTATTTGAGCAGTCGTTGGATCATTGTCGTGAGTTTCGAAAATAAACTCTTTATTTTCTAAAAAGTAACCTTCCATTCCAGGAATAGCGCGTATTTCACCTTCGCGTATCCACATTGAATCATCTACATAAACACCAGGGAATTTATGCAATAATACTCCTATTAAGAAAATAATTAACCCTACATGGTTTATATAAGGACCGTAGCGGGCAAATCTTCCTTTTTCCGCTAGCAGAGCTGTCCCTTCACGGCGAACTTTATAGTTCAATTTTTTCATTTTTTCTTCAACAGCATCAAGGGTATTAGAAGCATCTTCTGCTGTTACAGACCCCTCTGCAAAAATACGTTGTCGCTTCATAAAGCTTTCATGGCGACGTACACGTTGATTTTTTAAAGA
This sequence comes from Ureibacillus sp., assembly GCA_035556295.1. GTDB lineage: Bacteria > Bacillota > Bacilli > Bacillales_A > Planococcaceae > Ureibacillus. The sequence continues at coordinate 12,960 of DATMFE010000050.1, read as the reverse complement.
TTTATGTAGCGGGAATCCACGATCAATACTAGCAATAATAATTGAAATACCTAACATTGCTACAAGAATGAGATACCAAAGCTGATTATACAAATCAGAAAAGCCTAGAGCATAATATATTTTCCCGAAGGTACCAAAATTTTCTTCATAATATAGTGCTCTTCCAGCTTCATTACCAGCATCTACAAAGGCTTCTTGTTTTAAAATCGTCCCTAACGATGAAACGACTAGTGTAATGATAATTAGAGAAACACCAACTTTTACACTAGAAAAGAAATTCCAAATTTTATCGATGACTGATTTGTTATACGTTTTAGATCTGATTGCAGAACCATCGTACTTCATATCTAATATTTTTTGAGATTTTGCTTCTTCCGTCAGTGGTCTACCACAATTTGCACAGATTTTTGTTCCAACAGGGTTTTCATGACCACAGACGCAAACTTGTTTTTCCATCTTACAGAACTCCTATTCAGGTTTAATCATTTCCATATTCTTAATTATGTCTGCTTCGCTCATTTCACCTGTTTTGATTTTTACAACTTTTCCATTAGGGTCGATAAAGATTGATGCAGGTAAATCTATAATATTATAAGCATCTCTCACATCTCTTGTTTTATCGATGACCGTTGGAAAATCTACTCCAAGACTATTTAAGAAATTTTGCACTTCAAACTCAGATTGCGCAATATTAATAGTTAATAAATTTACACCTTGGTCTTTAAATACTTCATATTGGCGGTCCATAGCAGGCATCTCTCTTTTACAAGGCTCACACCATGTACCCCAGAAGTTTAACATGACGCCCTCTCCTCGATAATCTGATAAACGATGCTTATTACCATCTAAACCGACAAGTTCAAAATCGGGTGCAGTGTCACCTACCGTTAATAATTCTACTTTATCTTTCGTGAGCGAACTGTAAACAGTAAAACCAATCGCTAAAACTAATACAGCCAATATAACGCCACGAGTAATAGAGCGCTTTCTTTTTTTATCCATTTGAGCGATAACCTCCCCAATTCTAACAACTTTCTCTATTATAACAAATATCTATCATAGTCCTTTTAACTATTATGAATGATTTTTGAACATTTTGACCTGTAAGGTTAGAATGAATCGATTTTACCAGTCTCTGCTAATACGCGAAGTAATTTCACCTCATGCTTTGTTAACTCACGATATTCGCCAGGAGTAAGTCCTGTTAAATCTAAAAATGCAAATCTTTCACGTTTCAGTTTCACAACTGGTGTTCCAATTGCTTCAAACATACGACGTACTTGGCGGTTTCTTCCTTCATGAATTGTAATTTCACAAATGGCTTTTCCAGCCTTTTCATCAAATGAAGTCATACTAACCTTTGCTGGAGCAGTTTTGCCATCCTCTAATTTAATCCCACGTTGCAGCTTCTTTAACCCTTCAATCGTCGGAATTCCTTTTACTCGTGCAATATACGTTTTATCAATTTTAAATTTCGGATGAGTCATTTGGTACGCAAATTCACCATCATTCGTTAACAATAAAAGGCCAGTTGTCTCATAATCTAGACGTCCAACTGGAAAAATGCGCTCTGGTACATTTTTAAATAGATCTGTTACGGTTTTTCGTCCCTTATCATCCGTTACAGCAGAGATAACTCCTTTCGGTTTGTAAAGTAGAAAGTAAACTTTGTCTTCTTTTTCAAGTTTTACACCATTCACTTCTATAACGTCAGAATTAGATACTTTGGTTCCCAATTCTTTTACAACTTTTCCATTTACCTTCACTTTTCCTTCTAAAATCAGTTCTTCTGCTTTACGTCTAGATGCAACCCCTGCATACGCTATAACTTTTTGTAATCTTTCCATTCGTTGTTCCACTCCGTCTATTTAAAATACTCTGTGACAATACACTTTCCGTGTAAAAAAATGCCGCAAATTCGTTTATTATTTTTAATATTCCTAATATAAAACTGAACTATCTATTTACTATGTTTCTTGAATCTGTTGAAAATTATGTCATACTTTTCCTCAATATTAAAGGAAAATCGCTTGTACCAACATCCGTAGTATCATCTTTTGTTACTATTAGGGAATTTATTACTTTTTATTTTACATTTACTCATATATAGATTAGTTTGCCTGAATATTTAGAAGTTTTGCACCATATGTACCAACTCTTTCTTTTTGTAACAAAAAAATAAAGCTAACCTAGAAAGTTGAACCTCTAGGTAAGCCCTACTACTTTCAATACAATATCGTTAAATCTTACGTCTCCAAGTCTACTTTTTTTGTAAATACACTTTGATTATTTAAAAATACGTGCCATACACCAAAATCACTTTGTTGTCTTGAAAGATATAAAACGTTTTTTAGTTGTTTCTTTTCCTCTGCATTTAATAATAGTTGAATTGGTTCTAATAGATTAACAGAAATATTACGATTCACACTATAAATGCCTTTATCTGCAATCGTTTCAACTTGGTATTCATCAAACGCTTTGTTTGCAAGATATTTATGTACTTGCCAATCATTTGATTCATTTAACGTTACAACAATTACCCTTTTTCCATCTTCTTCAAAATAAGTAGCTAATGTTCTACCAGCAACTTTTGTAAAACCTGTTTTCCCTGCAATTGCCCCAACTTTTTCTCTTAACAAACGGTGTTTGTTTAACCAATTCGTACCATTCGCTAATTTCCCAGTCGAATTGTAAGTAATGGTAGTTGCGATTTCTCGAAATGTTTCGTTGTCCATTGCATATTTCAACATTAATGCTGTGTCGTAAGCGGTAGAAATATGGTAATCATGATGAAGACCAGATGGATTTGTGAAGTAAGTATTCTCTAATCCATAATAAAGTGCTTTTTCATTCATCAAATCAACAAACCCTTCGACCGATCCACCTACACTTTCAGCAATGGCATGGGCAGCATCGTTTCCTGAACGGAGCATTAACCCATATAACAAAGTTTCTAATTTTACCTTTTCCCCAGGTTCTAAATAGATGGAAGAACCTTCTGCAAGTGCAGCTTCATTAGAAATCGTCACTTCCATATTAATGTCCGCATTTTCAACTGCAACAAGACCAGTCCACATTTTTGTTAGACTTGCAATCGGCATCTTAACATGAGGACTACTACCAAATAATAATCTTCCAGAATCTGCATCAATTACTGCATAAGAGGCATGTGCTGCTTGGGCGACACTAAAATATGCAGTAAATGAAAACGCCAAAACAAAAAACATTTTAGCAAGTTTTTTCAGGTTAGGCACTCCTTTGCAAAATATTTATCCTGCCATTACGACACGTAATAACTCCTACCTCAAAACTTAATACGTTTACTTTCCACAGCAAGCTACAAAATAAAAAGACAAAAATTTGTCATTCTGTTTTTTCATGACCTCAATAATTTCTCCAATTGACCAATAACTATTCTTCATTTGAGAAGGTTTCTTGGAATTTCGTCATAAATAAGTCTGTTTCTTGTTCCTCTTCTTTCAGCATTTCTTCTGGAATTGGTGGAAGATCTTGAAGTGTATTTAATCCAAAGTAATTTAAAAATTCTTTTGTAGTACCATATAAAATCGCTCGGCCTGTCCCTTCTGCTCGCCCAACTTCATGAATCAAAGCACGCGATATAAGCGTTTGAATAGGTCGATCGCTTTTAACACCTCTTAGATCTTCAATTTCAACCCGTGTTATAGGTTGTTTATAGGCTATGATTGCTAGAACTTCAAGAGAAGCAGTTGATAATACATTACTTGTAGGATTTTCAACAAGCTTTTTTATGGTATCTGCCATTTCAGGTTTCGTTGTTAATTGATATGTACCAGCTAAATTTTTTAACGTAATTCCTCTTACGTCGGAATGATCATAATTTGTTTTTAGCTCACTTAATGCTGCCTCAATTTCCATCACTTCAACTTCTAGTAATTGAGATATTTGTTTAACTGTAATTCCTTCGTCCCCAATAACGAACAAAAGAGCTTCAATTTTACTCATCAATTGTTCTGAGTTCATCTTCGGGAACCTCCTTGTCTAATATTACGAATAATTCTGCAAAGTTATTTTGTTGCTCAACTGACACGACTTGTCTTTTCATAAGTTCTAAAATGGATAAAAACGTTACAATAATGGTTGTCTTATCTTCATATGGGAAAAGCTCTGTAAAAGAAGATCTCCCTCCGCTTATTTTTAAAGAATCTACTACTGCAAACATTTGATCTTTTACTGATAATTCTTGTCGGGCAACTCTTGTAGATAGCGGTTTTTTTAAATTTTTTCGACGTAATATTTTTTGTAAAGCACCAATCATATCGTACACATTGACACTTACGTCAAACAAAGCAAGTTGTGTATCTGGTACGAATGAAGATAAATCACTTGGTGGCCGAGTAAAAACTAAGGAACGATCTGATTCTAATTCTTTTAGTTCACTCGCGGCTTCTTTATATTTTTTATATTCAATTAGTTTATTTACTAATTCTTCACGTGGGTCCTCTGTATCGACTTCAAATTCTGCATCTTCCAATTCACCCTCATGGATTGGTAATAGCATACGACTTTTGATTGCAAGTAATGTCGCAGCCATGACTAGGTACTCACTAGCTTCATTGAGTTCTAATTCCTTCATTGCATGAATATGGTCAATGTATTGTGCTGTTAATTCTGCCATTGGGATATCATAGATATCAATTTCCAACCGATGAATTAAATGCAATAATAAATCAAGAGGCCCTGAAAAGGCATCTAATTTTACTTCATAAGACATATGTGTACCACCTGATAAGTTTATTCAATCATTAATTCGATATTTGTATAAAATTGATAGGATTCTATTATAGTATCATTTGTAATGACTATTTGAGAATGTCAAAATTTATGCCACTAATTAGTATATAGGAAAGAGGAAATCAATGCATCCGCTGTTTCATCCATTATTTATAGATTATTGTTCATATTTTAATGGAAACCAAGATTATTTTGAATGTCATGAAGTATTAGAAGAATATTGGAAGCTTATTGCACCAGGTAATAAAAACCATCCATTAGTCGGGTATATTCAATTAGCTACTGGTATGTATCATTGGCGACGGCAAAATGAAAAAGGAGCATTGCGCATTTTACATAAAGCCCAAAACATCTTCAACAAAAATAGAAACTCTATCTTTTTCGAGTTTGTAGATTTTAACCATTTATATGATTATTGTGATCAATCGATAGAAAAATTGAAGCAGGGTCATCCATTTGAATCCTTTCAAATTCTCATAACTAACGATGAGCTAAAAGCAATGGTCGCCAAAAGAATGAATAATCTCCCTCGTGATTCATACCACTTTCTACTTAATAAACATATGCTACGCGATCGCTCAGATATTCTAATTCAAAGAGAATTAAAAAGAAAGTCGAGTAACGATACTAGTAAGAAAGAATAATACCAAAAGAAAAAAGCAGAGGTACTTTAATTAGTACCTTCTGCTCCGTTTAAAATCGATAAACATTTTTCAATAAATGATTTTGTCGTTTCATTAGCCTGAAGCACTTCATATTGTTTCGACAATTCTTGCAGCATAGCTAATGCAACGCCTTCTCCTCTATGTGATGGAATGACTGTGATATGCTGAACCGTTGCCATTTGTTCTTCAACAAATATGCCAACAATCCCAATATATTCTTCACCCTTTTTCCATAGAAACAATTGCCACTGTTCATCATGCTCATACTTTTGCATCGTTTCCATTAAATGCTTAACATCTTTTTCACAAGGCATGAACGAAAGCAGTCCCATAGCTATTTTTTCGAATGATTTTTTATAGCGAACTAACATCTAACATTCCCTCTTTTTTAAATACATTACATCTTTACATAATCTTAACTATCCTACACGAATTATCATCAGTACGCAACTAGTACCCTAATACATATTTCCTATTAAAATGTTCACATTATTGTAAAGATGAGTTTGGAATGATAATAAATAAGTATATTAATGCCCAAATAATACAAGCAACAACTAATATACATAATAGCCAAAACTTTGAAATGTTTCTCATTTTACACTCACCTGATTCATAGTGAATGGAAGATCGTTTTGAACTAAATCTTCATAACTTTCTCTTTGAATGGCCAGTTGGTGTTCACCAGATTCGACAAAGACAACTGCAGGGCGTGGAATACGATTATAGTTCGAAGCCATGGAATAACCATATGCACCAGTACAAAATACTGCTAATAAGTCACCAGCTTCTGCTTTCTGTAATGCTGCATCAATGATAAGTTTATCACCAGATTCACATAGTTTCCCTGCAACCGTATATGTAAAGCTTCTTTGTTCGTCAGCTTTATTGGCAATCGTCGCTTCATATTTTGCATCATATAACGCAGGACGAATATTATCACTCATTCCACCGTCAACTGAAATATATTCACGAATGGATGGTACTGTTTTGTGTGACCCAATTGTATAAAGAGAAGTACCTGCATCTCCGACTAATGAACGGCCAGGTTCAATCCAAATCTCTGGCATTGATAATTTATATAATTTCACATTTTCTTGAACTGTTTTAATCATTTCTTCTACATACACTTTTGGTTCTAGTGGATGGTCTTCTTCCGTATAACGAATACCAAAACCACCACCTAAATTTAGCACAGAACAGTCAAATAGGAATTGTTCTTTCCAATCACTAATCTTTTTCATTAACTTACCTGCAGCTAAACTAAAACCGTCCGTTTCAAAAATTTGTGACCCAATGTGGCAATGGAGACCTAGTAGTTGAATATATGGATGGTTCACAACTTTTTGGAACGCTTCATCTGCCTGGCCATTATTTAAGTCAAAACCAAATTTTGAGTCAGCTTGACCAGTCGTGATGAAGTCATGTGTATGTGCTTCAACACCAGGTGTTACACGGAGTAAAATGCGCATTGGTTGCTTTTTCGACTCAGAGATTTCTTTTAATAACTCAATCTCATAGAAGTTATCAACCACAATACACCCAATCTTCGTATCAAAGGCAAGCTCAAGCTCTGAATAGGATTTGTTATTTCCATGAAAATGAATTCTTTCTGCTGGGAAGCCAGACTTAATAGCCGTATATAACTCACCGCCAGAAACAACGTCAAGTGATAAATTTTCTTGTTTTGCAAGTTGATAGATTGCAATACATGAAAAAGCTTTTGATGCATAAGCCACTTCAGCTTTTACACCCAATTTACTAAAAGTATCAATAAATCCTCTAGCACGGTTGCGAATTAGTTCAAGGTCATATATGAAAAGTGGAGTACCATACGTTTTCGCTAAATCAACTGTATCGACTCCACCAATCATTAAATGGCCGTCATTTGAAATGTTTTGTGTTCCATATAAGTGCATAAACGATCTCTCCTTAAGTTCAAAGGAAAACGTAGAATTTCCCTACAATGAACTAAAACTTATATGTGAACTTTAACATAGGAAACATCGTTTCGCAATGGCACTTTCATGAACGTTTTCGATATTTCGCCCCGACAATATACGGTCTAATTGAATCGTCAGCCATTGGAAATCGGATAAAGACACGTGCAAAAGCTTTCGGGAAGAAAGGTACTAGTGGCCACATATACGGAACATTCATCGGTCTTAAGTGACAGAAATAGGAAAATGTTAAGAATAACGAGATAAAGAAGCCATTTGCTCCCCAGAGTGCGGTCAAAATAATAATGAAGAATTGGAAGTATTTTAAGGCAACACTCAATTCATAAGTTGGAATCGCAAAGGAGAAGATGGCAACTACCGCTGTATAGAGTACGACTTCTGATGAGAATAATCCTACTTCAATTGCTATTTGCCCGATGATTACACCTGCCACTAACCCCATGGCGGTTGAAAGTGGTGTTGGGGTATGAATCGCAGCGATTCTTAAATATTCTAACCCCAAACTTGCAATTATGATTTGCAAGAATAGTGGAATATGGGAATCTTCTTTAGATCCTATAAACGAAAGTTCCTCTGGAAGGTGAAACTCATTTGTTGCTAATAAGTACCAAATCGGCAATAGTGCTAAACTAAAGAATGCTGCAAAATATCGCAATAACCGAGTTCCTGTTCCCACAAAGGGAGCTTGACGGTATTCCTCGGCATGTTGCAAAAGATGGAACATCGTCACAGGTACAATAATGACCGATGGCGATGTATCCACAACAATTGCAATATGACCTTCGAGTAAATGTGCAGCAACAATATCCGGTCTTTCAGAGTATCTGACAAATGGCATTGGATGGAATTTTTGTTTAAATAGCCACTCTTCAAGCGATTTATCAGTCATCGTTAAACCGTCATGTTTAATTTGATCGAACCTCTTTTTTATCCATTCTAGATGTTTGTCATTTACGATTTCATTCATATAGACAATCGCAACGTCGGTTTGACCTAAATCAGAAAGTTTGTGAAGATTAAATCGTAATTGCGGACTTCTGATACGACGACGGATTAACCCTGCATTGATAATAATATTTTCTGCAAATCCGTCGCGAGAACCTCTAATTACTTTTTCATTATCAGGCTCTTCAGGATTACGTCCAGGATAATTACGTAATTCTAACGTATAAGCATACCCATGTAATGTGATGATCCCAACAGTCCCACTTAATACACCTAACACAAACTCTTCTTTGTCTTTTGGTTCCGACTTTCCAAAGAAATTGAGATGCTCATCAAAATAAGCATCCTCATCGTCAATAGGTTCATTAAATTCAATTTTTTTACTATCTTCACTTTCAAAGAATAGTGGCGTTAGTTGAATCGTTAATGTATTGGAGTCAATAAGCCCACTAACATAAACTAGAAGTACTGGTAAATCTCTTACAAATACTTCTTTAATACAAAAATCAAATGATTCATCTTTACCAAATTGACTTTCTATATACTTTTTTGCCTCGTCTATAGATGTAAAAATCTTGTTTGTCATTTATTCACCGTCTTTTTAGTAGATCGTGCTGTATTGTTGGTATCCATCCATTGTTTTAATTGTGCTAATATTTTCTTTTCTAGCCTGGAAACTTGAACCTGTGAAATCCCTAGCCTTTCTGCGATATCGGTTTGCGTTAGGTCTAAGTAATAACGCAGATAAATTATGGCTTGCTCACGTTTATCAAGCTTCCCTAGCACTTCTTTTAGCGGAACATACTGAAATGGTAATTCCGACTTTTCATCTTTCATTTGGTCCATTAAAGTGATGGAGTCGCCTTCACTTTCAAACAGTTGTTCGTGAAGTGAAGCAGGGTCTCTCATTGCATCTGTTGCAACAAGCACCTCATCTTTCGAAACTCCTAGCATATCCGCTAATTCTGAGATTGAAGGTGGCTTTTCGTTTGTCTTTAAAAATTCATCTGTCGCATGACGAATTTTATAATTTAGTTCACGAATTGAACGACTCACCTTTACCATTCCATCATCGCGTAAGAATCGTTGAATTTCCCCTATAATCATGGGAACTGCATAAGTTGAAAATTTCACATCATAGGATAAATCAAACTTGTCAACAGATTTCATGAGCCCGATACAACCGATTTGAAATAAATCTTCAAGCTCTACTCCTCGAGAAGCAAACCGTTGAACAATCGACCAAACGAGCCGTGTATTGCCTTCAATCATTTGCTTTCTCGCCTCAATATCACCAGCTTGCGCTAGAGCAATGAGCTCACGCATTTCCTCCTGTGTCAATAAAATGTTGGACGGCTGTTCGATTGTCCTCATCCCCCTTACATCTTCCAAATACGCTTAACGTATTCGCGTCCAAAATTATGAAATTTGTGGCATTTTTACAGAGAGAAATTTTTTTGAGAAAGTCACTACTGTTCCAACACCAGGCTCAGATTCGACTTGTAGGTGATCTGCAAAGCTTTCCATAATAGTAAAGCCCATTCCAGAACGTTCCATTTCAGCTTTAGATGTATACAATGGCTCCATTGCTCTTTTCAGATCAGGTATCCCTTTGCCTTCATCTTTAACTACAACCGAAATGACATCACCTTCTCGCACAGCATGTACCGTCACAACACCTTTTCCATCTTCGTCATAGCCGTGAATGATTGCGTTCGAAACTGCCTCTGACACAATCGTTTTAAATTCAGAAAGTTCATCAATGGTAGGATCAAGCTGAGAAACAAAACTTGTTACTGCCATCCTTGCTAAACTTTCATTTTCACTTACAGCTAAGAATGAAAGCGTCATTTCGTTATCCATTCACAATCCCCCTTGCATGCATAATTGCGTCTTGTTCTTTTCCTTCCATCATGTACGAAGATAATCCCGAAAATTGAAAGATTTTTTTCATCGTATTTGATGGATTTAGTATGATTGTTTGTCCATTTACCGCACGCAGTTCTCTCATACGACCTAAAATCAACCCTATACCTGAGCTATCCATAAAATTTAATTTCTCTAAATTCCAAATAATTGTTTTGAGACTTCCTTGTAGAATTGTTCTAGAAATTTGGTCACGGATTTTTTCTGTTGCATGGTGATCTAGTTCGCCATATAAACGAATAACTGCGATTGTATCTAAGTGCATATTAATTTCATAATTCATAAATGGTATTCGCCTCCTCTAACATGGCTATTCCACATCGCACTTAATTTTCCTTTTCGTCTGACAATAGTAGTTGAATTTCGTTAAAACTAGTGGAAATACGACACTATTTACGATTTTGTCCGACGGTGGAAAGTCTAAAACTCCAAGCTGTTCTGTTTGTTCTAACTTGAAGCGCTATGTAAAATGGACAGGAAAAAGAACATTACCATCAATTAGTATGGAAAAAAAGGAAGAAATTTAAACAAAAGAAAAGACTATCTTTCAAATTGATTTCAACCAATTTTGAAAGATAGTCTTTTGAAATTTTATTATTAACTTATTTTAGTATTCGATAACTCCATACATTCACGGAAAGCATAATGTTTACAACCAAGACATGCGTTGCGATTGACACATCCTAGAGCGCGATTAATCGCATCTCCGGTACGATCATAAAAATTATTTTCACCAATTTCTTTTGTTAACCCGTTTTGATCAAGTATTGTTTTTAAACTGTCATTCACACCAGTTACTAGAAGGGTACCACCTTGACTCTTATAATCTTTCACAATATTACGGAAATATTCCTCTCCCGTTGTATCGATAAAAGGAACTTTCCCCATTCGTAGAATCAATACGGTAGGTTTGTAATTGATAGAAGATATAATTGATTGTTCAAACGTTTGAGCTGCACCAAAGAATAATGGCCCTTCTACAGTGTAAATACTCACTTGCGGACAATCATGTGTCGGTTTTACAACGTGTGGAAGAACTTTTCCATGATGATCTTCATGATCTGGTAGAACTTTTGTAACAACTAACATTTCACTCATACGTTTGGCAAAAAGTACCACTGCAAGTAATAAGCCAATCACTACAGCATTTGTCAAACTTGTAAATACCGTAAGTAAAAACGTGATTACTAGAACAAGAGAATCGCCTGATTTCAACTTCAAAATATGGGCAAAATGTTTTCGTTCACTCATATTCCAAGCAACAATCATTAATACAGGTGCCAAACTAGCAAGTGGAATATGAACAGCTAATGGTGCAAAGACCAGTAATGTTAACAGAACGACTAAACCATGGATAACACCTGACATCGGTGAAACTGCACCAGATTTAATATTTGTTGCAGTACGTGCGATCGCACCAGTTGCTGGAATTCCTCCGAAGAAAGGTGTGACAATATTCGCAATCCCTTGCCCAATTAATTCTTTATTACTATTATGTTTGCTATTAGTCATTCCGTCCGCTACAACTGCAGATAACAAGGATTCAATTCCTCCAAGCATAGCTATAACAAAAGCTGGCCCTAATAATAAATAAATTTTATCTAATGTTATTTCAGGAATATGGAATTGTGGTAACGCACTTGGTATTGAGCCATAAGTTGAGCCAATTGTTGCAATTTGTCCACTGAAAAACACTGCTGCGATCATGGATGACACAACGATTCCAACTAAAGCACCGGGTACTTTCGGTAGTATTTTTGGAGTTACTAACTGAATAGCTAAACCAATAATTGCAATGAATACACTAATAAAACTGATTGTGTAAAAATGTGCTCCAATTTCACGAATGTTATCAATAAAATATTCATGCGATTTCATACCCGTTAGACCAAAGAAGTTACCAATTTGACCCGTAAAGATAATCACCGCAATACCGGCTGTAAAACCAACTGTTACTGGTCTAGGAATATACTTAATTAGTACCCCTAGCTTAAAGATTCCCATTAAGACAAGCATAATACCGGCCATTATACCCGCAATTAATAGATTCTCATATCCGTATGCAATCACTACACCTAGTAAAATAGGCACAAAAGCCCCTGTAGGTCCCCCTATCTGGAATCTCGACCCACCAAGTAGTGATATTAGAATCCCTGCGATAATTGCAGTATAAATTCCGTACTCTGGTTTCACACCTGATGCAATTGCAAATGACATTGCAAGTGGTATTGCAACAATCCCAACAATCGTCCCGGATAATAAATCCTTCTTAAAATATTCCAATGAGTAGCCTTCAAATCTCCCAGTCCAAAATTTCCCCATAATATCCCTTCTTCTAGAAATATTTCGTCATCATTTTCTATCTCGTTACAAATATCTTCGCTAATGTTAAAAATATATAAGATTAGCCTTTTACTAAAACATCTTTCTCAAATTAAAATAAATAGTTAGTGGCATATAAAGTCTTTTATACGCTACTAACTTTTAAAAGTCGTCTTTAAAAATTGATCCTTGAAGGGAGAATCTGTAGGCGATATTCATTGGAATAATAGCAATTTAACCACTTGAAACACTAAATAGTGTGATTTATGAACATATATTACCACCAAATATCTTATACAACAACCATAATTTTAGGAAAATTGGAGTGGTTTTTTTAGTAATTAGGGATTGCCGGACGCAATACTTAC
>DATMFE010000049.1:0-2863 GCA_035556295.1 Ureibacillus sp. | reverse complement strand
TTCTTTAGTAAGGGGAATCGGAATTTGATTACTCATCACTTTTGTTGAAATCATCAGTTTTTCCCCAATTACAGCGTGCTTCTTTAACCACTCTGCAGCTTCGCCTATTCCAGCAATAATAGACCCTTTAGCGGGAATAGCCCGTCCACGAGAATTTCCTATTTTAATGACCGTCCCTTTGCTGTCTAACACTACTTCTGTTCCTTTACCAGCAGGGGTTCGCGTTCCATAAATAGGCCGATACTGAACTAATTCATTATAATTGGTACAAGTAATATTATGCCTGAGTTGTTGATCAAAACGCCCTCCGCACCCTCTTATTTTTCCAATTGTACGATTCAGACCATCTATAGTTCTTACAGCACCTTTTGAAGATTGAATGTATAAAGAAGTAGACACCGGGGCAATGGCTGTATACTTTCCGCCTAGCACAAAGGCAGAACGGTTATTAATAGCCTCACTATTTAGCTCTCCACCAACAACAGAAATACCTATTAAATCTCCAGGAGTCCCAGCATGTTTATGCATAATGAAATATCCACCGTTAATGGTTACAAGTGAATTCATCCGCTTAGCGATACTTGAGACTGTTTCTCTACCTTGTACTGTGTTTAATGCTAAAGATGCAGTCATGTGATGGATAAGGTTTCGGTCGATTTCAGCAATATGGATAGACCAGGGGCCTGTTATATTTCTTCCTTCCCATCCACTATATGAGACTTTTACGTTTGAAAATCCCTTTTCAACTAATTCTTCTTTTAACTGAATAGCTTCGGATTGTTTCTTAAATTTCCCCGATTTAATGACATAGCCTAGTACATCTTTATATAAATCATTATATCGTTCGTTATAAATCGGCAGTATAAACGAATCAAACCCGTGTTTTTTTAACGTTTGTTTCGTTACTTTTGCTTTTTTTAAATCTGAAAAAAATCCCATATCTACGGAATAGTGCTCTTCAAATGACGGTATCCCTCTTTTTATAGAAGTATACGTGACTCCTGGTGCTAGTTGTTGAACAAAGCGAGTTTCGGGAAGTCCAGAACTGCCTAAAGGAAGTTCATTTTGGTTAGTTGATTGAGCAAAAGTACTAGAAGGTACGGATATAAACAGAAAGATGGTGATATAAAGGAGCGAATGTACAATAATTGGAGTTATGACCTTATTCATCTATCTCATTATCCTTTTTTACTTTCTAGTCTTAGACGATTTCAGTAATATTACTCATAAATGAATCGTATCTAAAAAAGGAAGCCCTCAAAGCTCCCCTCTTTTCTCTTATGTATATACTCTTAATTGCTAACCGTGTTCTTTAACACACCAATTTGATCAATGGTAATTTCAATTTCATCTCCAGCTCGTAAAAAGCGCGGTGGATTGAAACCTTTTCCTACCCCTGATGGTGTGCCTGTTGCAATAATATCTCCCGGTTCAAGAGTCATTCCTTGTGATAGCACAGAAATAATCTCAGAAATCGGAAAAATCATTTTTTCTTTTTCCGAAGATTGCCGAACTTCTCCATTTACTTTTGTTTCAATCTGCAAAGCACTCGGATCTGTAATAACTGATTTGTGAACAATGCATGGACCTAAAGGGCAAGTAGTATCCAAACTTTTTCCGATAAAAAATTGTTTATGGCGCGACTGCAAATCTCGCGCTGTGACATCATTTAAGATTGTATAACCAAATATATAATCTAACGCTTCTTCTTTCGTAATCGCTTTCCCTTCTTTGCCAATAATAACGGCTAGCTCTCCTTCGTAATCAAGCTGTTCGGTTACTTCTTGATGAGATAAAATCGGTGCTCCAGAAGCAATTACAGTAGTTGGCGTTTTTGTAAACACCATCACATGTTCAGGAATATCATCCTTACTTCCCATTTCAATTACATGTTCTCGATAATTTTTTCCGACACAAAAGATGTTTTTTCGAGGACGAGGGATGGGAGCTAACAGCTCAACTGCATCAAGCTCAAGAAAATCAGATTGACTCGCTTGTTGTAATACTCTCTCTGCTTGCTTGACAAATTCATCTCCTAATTCAATACATTCAATCATGCTTTGAGGAAAATCAAATCCATTTTCTTTCTTTGTCAATGGTAACACCAATGTTTCTGAAGCATCTAAAACACCTACAAAAGCTTGTCCATTTTTTCGAGCTGTTATAAACTTCATTATTTTTCACCTTCTATATCTATAGAATATATCCATTATATTATAGTACTATTTACCATTTCCAGGTTACTTATCTTCGATTACTAATTGGTTTTCTGCAAACCATTCCACTCTTAAAGACGTTAAATCATATGAAAAGCAGAGACAAGAGCGACTCAAAAACGTCGTTATGTAATGACCTATTGAGTCCCCCTCGTCTAGTTAACTAATTATGATTTTATTCAGCAAACAGTTCATCCAATTGCTTCCGCAGCACAAACTTTTGAATTTTTCCGCTCGCATTCCGCGGTAGAGCATCACAGAAAATATATTTGCGTGGTCGCTTATAATTAGCTAACGTATCACTATTTTTACACCAATTCTCTAATTCGCTATCGGTTAAAGATGAATTTTTAGCCACAACAAAGGCCACAACTGTTTCTCCATAGTGCTCATGAGGTAGTCCAATAACTGCACAATCAAGGACACCGCTATGTTCATATAGTGTATCTTATACTTCACGCGGATAAATATTTTCACCGCCTGAAATAATCATATCGTCCACGCGGTCTTTGACATATAAGAAACCTTCTTCATCTAAATAGCCAATATCACCGGAATGATACCACCCTTTATAAAGCGCTTTTTCAGTTGCTTCTTCTCGTTGAAAATACCCCTTCATCATACAAGGACCCTTCACTAGAATTTCG
>DATMFE010000048.1:0-3568 GCA_035556295.1 Ureibacillus sp. | reverse complement strand
AGATTATAGCATTACTTTTAAAAAAGCAGACCTTGAAATAATTAATACATGGGTTTTTAAAGGTGGTACGTCTCTACCGGCAAATTTATCTGATAATATTATTGAATTAATAAGAGAAGATGTTAAAAAGAGAATCTAGTCACATGTAGTAGTTCTAATTTATTATGGGTTTTAGAAAAGTTTTGATTATTAATATAAAGACTCACGTGACTAGCGAATAAGTGATTTCATTGAACGAATACGATGGGCTAATGATGAAGGTTTTTAATGATTAGAAGACCAAATCGCATGTGATTTGGTCTTTTGTATTTGTTGATATATCAGTATTTTATTTAAAAAATGTGAAAGAATGTACTTAAACTAAATGGGTGCGTTAGTTGAACTAGAAATAAGCGATTTTTAAGAACGAGCATAAATCCAAGTTATTCCACTAAAGGGCGCATTTCTAGAGTAGGGATTTGCGCTTTTCTGCATGAAAGGGCCGTTTAATTGAGTAAGGCTTCTTAAATGAACGAAGCAGTTTACTTGAACAAAGTAGAGGCTGTTCCAAAAGTAATAGCGTGTCAGCCCTCTTATAGAATACTCCTCCTTATTAAGATATTTATTGGAAAAATAAAATCAAGCAATTGTTTAGCTTTTTTTGTCATGAAGCCTAGTTTTATCTTTTTCTTTTGTTTGCACTAGAAAGAATGCAGAAATCCAGGAGGTAATGGGAATAATCAATCCTACACCAATTCCGGCACAAAATATTGTGATTATTTCAGCGCTAAATATTTTGGAGTTAACAATTTCTCCAACAGAATAGGATAAATCTTTAAACCAAATGAGCAGAGCCATATAGCCTCCAAAGAATGCAAAAAATAATGTATTCGCACTTGTTCCTAAAATATCCTTCCCAATACTTAATCCAAATGTAAATAACTCTTTTTTACTAATAGTTGGATTATGTTTAAACATTTCACGCATAGGAGATGAAATGGCAACGGCCGTATCGGTAATGGCGCCAATGGTACTCATAATTATCACAGAAGCTCCAATTTTAACAAAGTCTACACCAATATAAAGGGAAAAGATGCTAAGCTCCTCTGTTTCTTCTTCACCGAACCCCTGAATCATGGCATTGTTTGTTACGATATCAATAAAAAAGAGTAAAACAACAATTGTAATGATCGAAGAAAAGAATGCTGTGGTTGTGGTTGTGTTTACTGCATTTATATAAAAGATATTAATATAACTAATCACTACACAAGCAATCAAGGTTATAATAATTGGATTAAAATTTGGATTTGTCATAAAGATTATGGTCAATAGTAACACACCAAAATTAAAGAATAGAGCAAAAAAAGAACGTATTCCTTTTTTTCCACCAATCCATATCATCAATATCAATAAAATGGCTGCTAAACTCATTAATACATTCATTTTGTTGCCCTCTTTCTATTAATGAAAAAAATAGTAGTATATAAACCTGTCGGAATCGTTAACACAATACCAATACCCCCAGCTAAGGCCCTTGCCAATTCCAATGAAAGATTTATGGAAAGGGTAAACGCCAATGGAGAAGCATTCTTCAAATACAAAATAAGCATAGGAATGGAACCACTTATATAGGCAAAAAACAAAATATTGGTCATGGTTCCCATGATATCTTTTCCAATTTCTAATCCTGAAGCTTTAAGAGCTTTTACTGTTATGTTGTTATTTTTTTCATATAACCCAAAAATAGAGGAAGACATGGTAATCGCTACATCCATTACAGCTCCTAAAGCACCCACAAATAATCCTGCCATAAACACAATTCGATAAGGACTAGTAATAAATTGCATTTCTTCATATCGAAGGCCTTTTTCAGAAGTAAACAACATGACAAGATAAGTAATGAGCAATGAAATAAAAGTTCCTAATAAGGTAGCAATAATGGCTGCATATGTTTTTTCATTAAAACCATTACTAAGTAATAAAGAAATAACCGTAAATAAAATAATACTGATACTGGATATGAATAACAAACCTATACCAGATGTATTTAAATAAACATCTAATGCATAGGATAACAAAATCGCATTAACTACCAAACTAATTATAGAAAACAGCCCTTGTTTTTTTCCTACGAAAAGCAAAGTAAAGATAAAAATCCATGCTACAATCAAAACGTATTTATCTCGCTTTACGTCTTCTATAGTTCCAGTTAATTTTGATTCATCCTTTGTATTAGTATCTATTGAAATAAACAATTCATCTCCAACATGGTATTCTTGATCATAAGCTTTGGACGAGGAATATTGATTAGTTAAATGGATACGCTGTCCTTGTTCTTGTCCATTTTTTAATTCGGCGATTAAACTTTGAGTGAATAGATGATCCTTATTTTGATACATATCTGTCACTTCAGTTGTATCCTCCAGATGTATTTCAATAACTTTAGCGATGGGACGCTCATAAAATGAATAATTGTGATTCACCCAAAAAATCGATGCTACAAAACAAAAAGCTATAATAGAGTACAAAGTAATCTGCTTATAACCCATTTCTTTAAATTTGTTTACTAAAGAATTCAAAAAAATACCTCCAACTAACGTAACGGAATAATTATTTTTTATAACAAATAAGTATTGTTAACTCTTACTTACGGGGGAATCCCACTGGAATATTATTAGTTCCCTTACAGAAAACAAAATGATTGACTATATTATAGCTGAAACTTAAAATCTTTCCTACAGTAAACAATTTAAACCAAAGCCATTATTTCTTAATAAAAAGAGTATTTGCATCATATGGTAGATTTTTTTCAACATTTTAATCCCATTATCCAAGCACTTATAGCTACCATTTTCACCTGGGGAATGACGGCATGGCTACTCTTGTATTCGCTACAAAAACCATCAATTAGCGACTAACGGGTGCTTTAATGCAAGAACAGGACTGTCCATAGACAGTCTTTTTTTGTATTCAAGTCTATAAAGGTACTCCATTTTAGACGGTATAGTCTTGCTCTTAAATAGTGTCTATTTAATTTGAAAGTAAACCTTTATAAACGTCATTAAGTCAATTGAACGTTTAGGGCTTAATAAGTCGCAGATTAAAGAGTACTTAGAATATTTCAAGCAGAATGGTATTCGAGTAAAGGTGATTGATATGCCGACTACTATGCAAGATGTAGCGGAAGGACAAGAGTTGGTTGTAGACATGGTGAATACAAACCTTATTGAAGCCTATACAACCTTAGCTCAACAAGAAAGATAAAGATAAACAGTTCGGATAAACAAGTATTAGAGCTTGAAAGAATTATTAAAAGTAGGGAAAAAGAAATTAAGGCATCCGAAGAGAAATGAGAAGATATTAATGTATAAACACGATAGATGAAGCGGTGAGAGAGCGATTTAATAGCATCCCAAATCCTGTTTTTTACTACCCCCATAATCATTTTGGTTCGTTCGTATTCTTTTAATATAATCATAGAAAAACACGAGGGGAATAAAGATGAATAAACTAACCAAGGGAGCCCTTGCCATGGTTTTAGCGGGATCGGTCACGTTTTCTATTGCTAATGTCTTGTTAGTCGATCAAT
>DATMFE010000047.1:0-3550 GCA_035556295.1 Ureibacillus sp. | reverse complement strand
AATCCGGAGAAAGCTACAGAATTGAAAAGCATGAACCAAATGTCATCAGTGGCACACCTGTTCAAATTAAAGAAGTCCTTGATGAACTTCATACAAAATTAGGTGTTGATGAATTTATCTACCACACACCAGTACTAAATTCGAATGCTCGTAATGAATCTTTTAAATTAATTAGTCCATTAAATCTTGAGAAATTAGAAATCACTTTAAAAATTTAGGAGGGGTACTCATATGGGAAATTTGAAAATAGTACTTTGGGCAAAACAAGGATGTTCATATTGTGGTGAAGTGAAAAACTATCTAGAAGCTGAAGGAATTGCCTATCAAACAATTGACGTCACTGAACACGATGAATTTAGAGATATCTTAGAAGTGAAATACGGAATTCGCTATGTACCAGTTGTTGAGATTGGTCAAGGAAGTACTTTCACGGCTGTTACAGAATTAGGATTGGAACATTTACAAACTGCACTAGAAAAGTTTAAGAATGAAGGAGTACAAATATAATGAAAAAACTATTGGCCATATTTAGTTTAGGTGCCGTACTTTTATTATCTGCATGTGGTAGCTCAACCGACTCCACCTCTTCTGCAACTGCTTCTGGAAACGCAGAGAAAATAGTTATTGGAACAGGCTCACAATTTATTAATATTTGTTTCTATGACGAAGATGGTAATTTAACAGGTTACGATATTGAATTGTTAAAAGAAATCGATAATCGACTTGAAGAATATGAGTTCGAATTCCAAACAATGGACTTTAGTAACTTGTTATTAAGCTTAGAAACAAAGAAAATCGACCTTTTAGCACATAATATGGCAAAAAATGAAGAACGAGAAGCTAAGTTTTTATTTAATGAGCAACCGTATAATGCAATGCCTCTACACGTTGTCGTTAACGAAAATAATACAGAAATACAATCAATTGATGACATAAATGGAAAAACGGTTGGTGTAACTCCAACAAGTAATGCTTCCATTTTTGTAGAGAAGTATGTTAAAGATCATAAATTCGACACTGAGATTTCTTATATTTCACAATCAACTGATATGAATAGTCAATTAAAAACAGGTAGAATTGATGCCATTTTCAGCTTCCCATTTGCTGTTGAAATCAATAACAGCGCTGCAGATGCACAGCAAAAGATTGTAGGGGATCCACTTTTATTCACAGATATCTTCTTTATGTTTAACAAGGAAGATGCCGAATTAGCGAATGCAGTGGATAAAGCTTTAAAAGAATTAATAGAAGATGGCACAGTAAGAGATTTAAGCACAAAATGGTTAGGTGCTGACTATTCAGTCGAACTATAAATGAATGAATGAATGAATTAACTAGCAAACCATTAACTATTTTTAGAAAGGAGGCATCGTAATGGGGAGTTTTTTTGAACCATCATTAATCATTCAATCCATTCCTAAACTAATATCTTATTTGCATATAACAATAGAAATTTTAGCGTTATCTGTTGGTCTCGGTCTTTTTTTAGGCATCCTAATTGCGGTGCCTAAGCTATACCACATTCCCATATTAAAGGAAATCGTTACAGTTTATATTTCTTTTATTCGTGGGACTCCAATACTAATTCAACTGTTCTTAGTGTTTTATGGATTACCTGTAATCGTTGGTCTGTTTGGTATTGATATTACGCGAATGGATCCATTTTATTTCGTGATTATAACTTATACGCTTAGTAATGCTGCCGCTTTTGCAGAAATCTTCCGTGGGGCAATTACTTCAGTGGACTATGGTCAAACCGAGGCTGCCTATTCGGTTGGGTTTACACCATGGCAAAATTTTTACCGAATTGTGTTTCCGCAAAGCTTTCGTGTAGCATTTCCAAACATTGCGAATACATCCATTAGTTCGTTAAAAGATACTTCTCTCGCCTTTTCAATCGGTGTCATGGATATGATGGGACGTGGTGAAACCTTAATAACAGCAACCATGCATGCAGTAGAAATATATATGTCACTAGCCATTATTTATTATATTATTGTGTTGATATTTGAACGTTGCTTTAAGTGGATTGAGCGTTACTTAAATCGCTACTTGATAAAAGACGAACTCTCAATGTAAAGGAGGAATTGTATTGCAACTAGATATTCCATTTATATGGACGGCGTTTATAGAAATCATTAAGGCTCTGCCTTTAACATTATTTATTGCCTTTACACCCATTTTAATCGGCCTTTTGATTGGCATTGTAGTTGCGTTCCTTCGCATGAATCCTATAAAAATTCTAACTCCCTTAGCAAACTTTTATGTGTCGTTTTATCGAGGAACACCTGTCATTATGCATATAATGATTATTTATTTTGGATTACCGATTTTATTTGAATCTACTTTTGGGATTTCATTAAACTTTGTCCCTATTGTAGTGTTCGTCATTATGGCGCTTTCGCTAAATGCAGGCGCCTATCTATCCGAAATTATCCGATCTGGTATTTTAAGTGTGT
The DNA here is from genome assembly GCA_035556295.1 of Ureibacillus sp. Taxonomy (GTDB): domain Bacteria; phylum Bacillota; class Bacilli; order Bacillales_A; family Planococcaceae; genus Ureibacillus. Next base: position 1,091 of record DATMFE010000047.1, on the reverse strand, counting down.
CAAAAGGTCAGATGGATGCAGCATATTCCATTGGCATGACTACAATAGAAGCATTAAGGCATATTATTTTGCCACAGGCTTTTGCTTCTGCTCTTCCCAACCTAACGAATATCCTAATTGGATTCCTACACGCAACTTCGATTGCATTCCTTGTTTCTGTAAAGGAATTAACTGGAACTGCAAATATAGTGGCATCTAGTAACCTAAAGTTTTTAGAAGCCTTTATAGCTGCAGGGATTATTTATTGGGGGATCACAATTATGATTGAAATGATTGCTCATTTCATTGAACGAAAATTCAAAGCTTACAGTAACACAGGTGTTGCCAGAAATTAGAGGAAAAGGTGATTGTATGAAGGCGATTATTATTAATGGTGGATATAGTGTGAAGTCCCGACTTACAGGTGTACAACAAGAATTAGAAAAGCTTCTTATTCAACATAAAGTGACTTTTGAAAAAGTGATCGTGCATCAATTACCAGCACAAGATTTAATAACAGCAAATTTCGCGAGTCCTACCATTATTGAAAATATTAATAAAGTTGAACATGCGGATATTGTTATCCTTCTCACTCCGGTTTTTAAAGGTGCTTACTCTGGAATTATCAAGACATTCATCGACTTACTTCCACAAAAAGGACTTGAGGGAAAATCAGTTATTCCAGTTGCAATTGGCGGCTCGATTGCTCATTTACTAACACTTGAATATGCACTAAAGCCCATTGTTTCTATTTTAGGGTCAACACATGTTACAAATCCGGTTTATGTGGTTGATAAACAAATTACAATTGATGATGATGAAAACTATGTGGTAGAAACTGATGTTATAAACCGTTTGGAAAATTCGGTAAAACAGGCACTTGTTTTAGAATCAATTAAAGCTTAAAGGTAATGAAAAGAGTACTCATGATTCATTGTGAGTACTTTTTGTTTTGTAGAAATGTACATTAATACGTTCAAACTTCCTTTATTTTTTACCCTTCGGTAGAAACTTGTCTCTTTGTAAAAATGCGGAAACTGTCATTAAAGTGAAGTATACGATCACTACTATGAACATCACTGCAAATGGAAATTCATTAAAGAAAGAAAAAA
>DATMFE010000046.1:0-6515 GCA_035556295.1 Ureibacillus sp. | reverse complement strand
AGATGATGAATTAGATCAAATTAAGCCTGATGTTAATCGTCAGGAAATGAAAAGACCCGTAGAAGCTGTGTATGACAATCAACAAATCAACAATATCGTATTAGATGTTGAGGTTTCCGGCATTCGAGATTTACTCGAACAAAGAAGAAATGGTAAAGGGAAAACTGTTCGAAAGCATATTGTAGAAGATAAGCAACCGATCAAACCAAAAACAATCGGAAAAAACAGTCCTAAACCTATTAAACAATCAAAAGAGTTAGAAATTGATGAAACTCAAAAAATGAACAGGAGAAGGTTTGTTCCAACGCAGGTTCCATCACCTGTTCATGGATTTAAAAAACCTAGTCCAATCAATCAGCTATTAGAAAAAAGTGAACAAAAAAATGCTAGAAAAGATGACTTAAGTTTCCCAGTTATTCATCGTGTTTTAAAAGACACTGAAACAGCTTCACAAGAAGTTGCCAGTACTATTATTCAAGAAACACAAACTGAATCTAAAATGATGCAGGTTGAGGCACTTAAGTACCAAGAAAAGCAAAATGTGCATAATTATAGTTATCCATTTGAAAGTCACAAGGGAAATAATGAAAGTCAACTATTGGTTCAACAATTAGCAAATGACTTACTTTTAGATGATGAGAAACTTAATGTTAATGAAGAAAGCGTCACTTTAGAAGATACTTATCTTGAATCAATTGATTATGATCAAGATTCCAATGAATCACTTGATATCCAAGATGAGGATCAAGATTATATTGATGAAATGGAAGATGACTTTAGAGAATTTGAGCATATAAACAATGTAGAAATTATTCAAGAGATGAAAAAAGATCATGAGGAATTTGATCATAATGTTGATATAGATGGTACAGACATAGAAGAAATTGACGAAGATTCCTTTGACGATATTGAAGAGTTTTATGATGAAGAAGATCCTGTTTATGAAATCATTGAAGATACAGTTGAGTTTGAAGGGGAATCTGAAGAACTTACAAATGAGAGGGAATTGGATAATAATCCAAATGAAGAAATTTTATCCTATCCATTGAATACTGTAGAAGATAATCAAATTATTCATAATGCAAGCAATGAAAGTAATAAAATAGCTTCGGGCAGTAAATTACCTTTTAATGTCTTGATGTTAAAATCAGATAAAGAAAAGCTAAAATTAAAAGAATCTCTTGAAAAAGGTAACGCCCAATCAATTGAGCAAAATATTATCGTTAACAATATTCCTTCTTCAGAAACGAATATGAGCGATGAAAACGATTTACCTAAAAATGAAGAAACTGAGATCGAGATGGCACCATCTCCTGCTTATAAAGAATACGTAAAACCAACTTTTGAATTTTTAGTACCACCTGAAGAAAAAACAGAGGACTTGGAATGGATGGAATCACAAGCTGATAATTTGGTAGAATCCTTGTCTCATTTCCAAGTTACAGCTAATGTAGAGTCAATTGTTCAAGGTCCTGCTGTTACGCAGTTTGAAATTACAGTTGGTCACGGAACGAAAGTTAGTAAAATTAAAAATTTAGCTGATGATTTAAAGCTTGCATTAGCAGCAAAGGATATCCGAATCCAAGCACCTATACCGGGGAAAAGCTCCATTGGTATAGAAATTCCAAACCGTATTTCAAGAGCGGTGCGCCTTTCTGAGGTTATTCGTAGCGAAGTATTTATAGAGTCCGATTCACCTTTAGAAGCAGCATTAGGCCTTGATTTAACAGGAAAGCCAATTACAATTGATTTGCGGAAAATGCCCCATGGTTTAATTGCAGGTGCGACAGGTTCAGGAAAATCTGTTTGTATTAATTCTATATTAGTAAGTTTATTGTATAAAGCTGATCCTCATGAATTAAAATTGATGTTGATTGATCCAAAGGTAGTTGAACTTGCACCATTTAATAATATCCCTCATTTAGTCAGTCCGGTTATTACAGACGTGAAAACAGCAACGGCAGCACTAAAATGGGCGGTAGAAGAGATGGAAAGACGATATCAATTATTTGCTCATGTAGGAGTTCGAGATTTATCAAGGTTTAACAAACAAGCTGAAAAAAATGGCGATAAAAACAAATTACCATATATTTTAATTGTAATTGATGAGTTGGCAGACCTAATGATGATGGCACCGAGCGATGTAGAAGAATCAATTGCTCGTATAGCACAGAAGGCGAGAGCATGTGGTATTCACCTAATTGTTGCAACACAAAGACCTTCTGTTGACGTTATTACAGGATTAATTAAGTCCAATATCCCAACGCGTATCGCATTTGCTGTATCATCACAAATTGACTCAAGAACAATTTTAGATGGACAAGGTGCAGAACGTTTATTAGGTCGAGGTGACATGCTTTATTTAGGAAATGGCATGAGCGCACCAATCCGTATACAAGGTACATTTGTAACAGATGATGAAATTGAGGACATTATCGATCATGTAAGAAGCCAAGGTGTGCCAAATTATATGTTCGAACATGAGGAATTACTAAAAAAGTCTGAAATTGTTGAAGAATATGACGAACTTTTTGAAGAGGTTTGCCGTTTTGTTTATGAACAAGGAACAGCATCAACTTCCTCAATTCAACGCAATTATCATATTGGATATAATCGTGCTGCACGTTTAATGGATTTGCTCGAAAAGAATGGCTTTATCTCTGAACAGAAAGGGAGTAAGCCGAGAGAAGTATATATTAAAGAATCAGATTTAATTTCAATGTTTGATTAGTGAGGGGAATCATTCCCCTCTCATTTATTTCAAAAAGGGTGAATAACCTTTAATAAATGTCGATAAATACAGGTAAACTAAACATAAACGGTCATTTAATGTTATCCCAATTTAGTGCTATAATGGGAAGGGTTTTTATCCAAGATAATTTAGAAGGGGAAGCAGACAATTAATTGATATACTTATTATTTGTTTGCAGATTAATGCCAATAAGTTGCACCCCAATTATAAGAAGGTCCACTTTATTGTTATCTTTTTAATTATTATCATTTACTAACAAAAGTTCATCATAGGGGTCAAATTAAGTATCCCGGGAGGTTTATAGGTATGACAATTTATCATTTTACAGGTATTAAAGGTTCGGGAATGAGTTCATTAGCCCAAATTTTATTTGACTCAGGTGAACAAGTTCAAGGTTCAGATGCAGAAACATATTTTTTTACTGAAAAACCTTTAAGAGAACGTAATATTGCCATATACAAATTTGATGCTGACAATATTAAACAAGGAATGACTGTCATTTTAGGCAATGCATATCCTGATGATCACCCAGAAGCTGTTCGTGCGAAAGAATTAGGTGTAGAAGTTATTCGTTATCATAAGTTTTTAGGTGACTATTTGAAAAAGTATACATCCATTGCCATTACTGGAGCTCATGGTAAAACTTCTACCACTGGATTAATGAGTCATGTTATTGGTGGATATATGCCCACTTCTTTTTTAATTGGAGATGGAACAGGTTCAGGAAAACAAGATGCTTCATTCTTCGTTATGGAAGCTTGTGAATATCGCCGTCATTTTTTAGCGTATCAACCAGACTACGCGGTTATGACAAACATTGATTTCGACCATCCAGATTATTTTGCTGATATTGAAGATGTATATAGTGCGTTTCAACAATTAGCATTACAAGTGAAAAAGGCGATTATCGCATGTGGTGATGACGATTACTTACAAAAAATCCAAGCAAAAGTTCCAGTTGTTTATTATGGTTTTGGTGCACAAAATGACTTTGCTGCAAGAAACGTTGTTAAAACAACTGAAGGTACGACATTCGAGGTATATGTAAGAAACGAATACTATAGTACTTTTACAATTCCATTGTTTGGTGACCATAATGTATTAAATTCTTTAGCCGTAATAGCGCTATCACATTATGAAGAAATTCCAGCTGAATTAGTGCAAGAAAGACTAAGCACTTACTCTGGTGTAAAAAGACGGTTTACTGAGACGAAAATTGGAAATAATATTCTCGTAGATGATTATGCACATCATCCTACGGAAATAAAAGCGACGATCCAATCAGCCCGTCAAAAGTACCCTGACCATAAATTAGTGGCCATTTTCCAACCACACACGTTTAGTCGAACTGAAGCGTTCTTACAAGATTTTGCAGATAGTTTAAGTCAGGCAGATGTTGTCTTCTTATGTGATATATTTAGTTCAGCCCGTGAACAAAGCGGCAATTTAACAATTGTTGATTTAAAAAATCTAATACAAGGTAGCCAAATCTTACAATTAGATACAATCCAAGAATTAGAAAAAAATGAGCAATCAGTATTCCTATTTATGGGTGCTGGTGATGTTCATAAATTCCAAGATGCTTTTGAAGAGATTTTAAAGAAATAAATCAATTCCTTTTATATAAAATAAAAATAAATGTTTAGACTAAAAGTTGACAGCTTATCTTATAGAGGTAAGCTGTCTTTTCAAAATTAGAAGGTTAATGCTTGTTCTAAAATGGGTGACATGGATGTACTATTTTTAATGGGACTATAAAAACCTATAATTGTTATCCATTAAAGGAAGGGATTCATTCAATTTTTGTCGAAATATATTACTAATAAGCTACAGGAGGTTTAATACATGATAATCATTTTATACATCGCAGCTTTGATTGCAGCAATTGCATTTTTAATTTTATGTATAAGTATAGGAAGAACTTTATTCTCACTAAAAAATATTTTAAATAGTATTGCTGGTACTGCTGCAGGAATTGAAAAGCAAATGGAAGGAATCACACGTGAAACAACTTCATTGCTTGAAAAGACAAATACACTAGCAGATGATATTGCTCATAAATCTGAAAAGTTAAATACAGTAGTAGATGCAGTGAAAAACATAGGTACTTCTGTAAATGGCTTAAATAATTCCATTAATAAGATTTCGACAACAATTTCAACTGAAGTTGAAAAGAATGAGGAAAAAATTGCTCAAGTTGTTCAATGGGGAAATGTTGCAATGGAACTAGCTGATAAATGGAAACAACGTAAAACGAACAAATAACAATTTACCTCATATCAGTTTCCAATTTATTTAGCTAAAATCAAATAATAAGGGGTTGGGGAATAATGACAAGTGAAAAACCAAATTACAATGAAGTGAAAAATCAATCAATCTTAAATAATGGGACAATCGATCCAATTTATCGAGAGGAGTCAATCAATATGAAAGATTTCATTATTGGTGCTCTTATAGGTGGTATGGTTGGTGCAGCAGCTGGATTATTATTAGCACCAAAAACAGGTAGAGATTTACGAACAGAAGTTGCAAACCAGGCGATTACAATTCGTGACAAAGGTGTAGAACTTTCTACTACTGCAAAAGAAAAGACTGTAAAAATTTCAAACCAAATTAAAGAGCAGTCAGTTCAGTTAGTTGATAAAGTAAAAACTAAATCTCCTAAAGTACCTACAGTATTCGATGATGGTACAGTATCTGCTGAAGGTGAGGAGCCTTTGGAATTAATAGAAAATGAATTAGAGGGCATTGAAATATCTGATGCTGCTCGTCCTTCCTCTATTTAATTAATAAAGGGTTGAATCCATAGAGAATAATTCTCTTTATGGATTCAACCCTTTTTATTCAAGTGCAATATTAATTAAGCATCGGTTAAGTTTATATCTAATTGGTCTCCGCCAAAAATCTCAGTTTCAAAAGTTGCAGATTGCCCATTTCGTAGAATTGTAAATTGTCCTTTAAAATTTGAAGGCAATTGCCAATTTGAAAATCTGAAAATATCTTGGAAAATCCATTTTTGCTGTTGCTCTTTTTCTACAAATTGAATTGTTGCACCATTAAATATTACTGCGCTAGGTTGGTAAAGTGTTCCGTTTACAAGCACTTCATGGTTGATTCTTCTTAATTGAACGTCTTCGTTTTGGAACTTCACTAAAATTTTATCTTCAAGTTTGATGTTTAATTTATCTGCAATAAATTGAACTGTTGGTAAGGAGGTCTCCTCAACATATACTTCATCGCCATCGTTAATCGGATAATGTAGTTTTCCTGGCTTTCCATTGATAAAGAGATTTGCAGAGCATTCAGGTAAGTACAATGGCTTTCCATCAACAGTTACAACAAATGTTTTTAATTGATTGATAAGTTGTTTGTTATAAAGGCTTAATAAGTCCTCAATTGTATCGATAGTACTGATGATAACAACATCACGGTCCTTGATCGGTGCATCTAATTTCGTTTGGTTCCCATTTAATAATACTTTTGGTTGAACCGTAAGAGGCTTTCCTTGGATGTTGATGTTCTTGATTAATGCACTATCGATTATATCGTGAACTTTCACAGTAGCATCTTGTCCATTTTTTCCTACCTCTAGATCAATTTGATCACCATGTTTTATGGTTGTTTTTGTAGTAGCTATTTCTCCATTTACATAAATCGTTGCAGGGCTGCCGTGTTCACCTGAAACAAAAATATCCTGTCCATTTACCGAAATAGATATCCCTTTCCCAGGTTTTCCATAAAGCTGTTTCGCTTGAATATTAGC
>DATMFE010000045.1:0-2540 GCA_035556295.1 Ureibacillus sp. | reverse complement strand
TTATCTTTGCGAATCACCAAAATATCCTTACCATACTCCGGCAATTTATCAATAACAAGGTCGATATACCCCTCTGACCACATTAACATTTTATCTTTTTCCGGAAGTTCAAGTACCATTTTCAACAATTCCGTTTCGTCCGTATCTTTTTGAAGGGCATATTTTCCGACCCGATTCATCATACTCACCTCATGTTTGAATTATTTGGCCTTAGTTTGTTAATTTGCATGAATTCATTATTCATTCTAACATTGTGAAGGAATGTACTTCAACTAACCTGCCGTTAGTTAAAGAAAAAAAGGCTGCCGTAGCAACCCAGTTGAAAAATCTACCTTTACAAATAAATAAGTCAAAAACACCATCGGAGGCGCTCCCATTCTTTTATTTTTTTTTCAATTGATTAACAATTTCGTTAATGCGTTTTTCTACTTCATAAAGGTTCTGTTGCATCCGATCACGCCGACTGGTCAAGACCTGCAATTCCTTTTTTAATTCCTCTGTTTTACTCATGATTTCCCCCTTGATGATGATTATGATATACCATTAGTATGCTAGTAGCCGCCGTCCTCAGACAAGGAAGAAAATGTCTGCCGTATTGGCAGAAATTCTTTTGGGAAACTCTTCTTTAGCTTAATAAGAACTGCCGTTTCCATTTTGTCAATCCGGTCAATAATTCCTGTAAAAAGATAATTATTGGGAGAGATGAAATTGTTATTATCTAGAGCACGGGAAATGTATGAAGCTGATAAAAGAATTGAAGGCTTTCCTCCACAGACATTAAAAGCATATAAACTGCAATCCACCTTACTTTTACGATTTTATAAGGATGTACAACTTGATTCGATTACGACCAACGAGTTAAAGACTTACTTGGCAAAATCAAGCGAAAGCCTCAAACCTGCCAGTTTGGCTCATCGCATTCGGTTTATCAAATCATTTTTTCGATGGTCACATGAAGAACATTATTAAACGCATTTCCAATCGCGCCAGCATTAGTAGAGACATTCATCCACACCAACTTAGGTACAGCTATGCCACCCACCTAATGAATAATGGAGCTCCTCTGGATGTAATTCAAAACTTATTAGGTCATGAAAAAAGTGATACGCCCAACTCAGCGGAAGTATCAGACGGGAATTATATAGGAAGTATTTTTAACATTAAAATAAGCAACGCGCTTGCGTTGCTTTATTGCACTTTTGCACTCGTTAGTTTAATAACTAATCCTGAGTTTCCAGCGTAATATTCAACCGTTTTAACAAATTATTAACAACCTCTATCGCTTCTTCTCTTTGTTTATAGTCGGAAGTGCAAAACCTAATCATTTCTAAATCATTTTCAGTTTGTTTAACAATTTAGGAAAGAAAATTGTAACAACAGTTACAGGCATAATTTCAATCCTAGGGAATAATAGATATGGAAATGAATAAAACTTAAATTTCACAAACATATAGCACAAAATGTTTCCAGCTAAAGCTGATAAAATAAATAACAAACCGTATCTTTTCTTATCTAATCTAAAAAAAGATAAGGCTCAGAAGGCTAATGATAACCACAATAATATAGGCAAAAGATTCGATATTGAATCCGATATTTATATAATCAGTTAACATTTTATACGCATTCCCCCTACTTAATTTTTTTCTTTTTTGATTTTCCGAAAATCCCTATTTAAATTGCACAACTAAGAGATTCACCTTATTTTATTTCAATTCAGTAATTGGAATATGGAAGTATATAATCATAAAAACAGTAAGCACGAAGCATAGAATCCACGTTAACAATGGTCTAGTAAAATGGAGCCGTATGCCAATGAACATACAAAACCAAATAAAAGTTGACCACCCAATATTCCAACCATTATGATGTATATTTAATCCTACAAGCACGTAAAATCCTTCTACTACTGCCCACATCAATGTCCATAGTAATATATAGCTTATTTGATTAATTAAACGTTTTTTGAAAGGGTAATGTGAGAGATAAATTAAAATCAATGGGGGATAATAAAGATAAACCATAAATAAATCAGTAAGTGTATGATTAGGAAGAAATGACGTCCCAGCAAAATACCATAATGATTTATTGTACGTTAGAAGGCTAACAACTAAACTCAATGTCATGACAAAAAGCATGGTTGAATAATATTTTTTCCAATTTCTCCAATCGCTGAAACCCCACGCTACAATTAATACTATAAATTCAAAAATTATTGTTAAATAGTTTAAAAACCCCAAACTTTTCACCCCAAATTTAACTCTTATAGCCTCCCTTGATTATGTATATAACCATTGCTATTAGTTTATATAGTCTCCCCTTTTAGGGATTTGATTCAAATTTATCCATATTAAAATTTTTTAAAGTATTCTTTGTTAAAATTCGACTTTGATTATGTATTCTTGTTATAGTGATAGGTAAGCTTTTGAAGTTATCGCCAGCTTTTCCCCCACCTCACACCGTACGTGAGACTTTCACCTCATACGGCGTTCCAACTAATCCAATTCATTCAATATTTTTATGTGTATGCAAGATGAAATTTG
>DATMFE010000044.1:0-7729 GCA_035556295.1 Ureibacillus sp. | reverse complement strand
CTTTTGTCTGGAGAAGCCTCCACCTGTTTGTTTGCTGTAGCCAATGGATAAATGAACAGTCTGAGCCACCACTTGATGCATGCGTAAACGAAAACATACATCGTCCAATAGCTCCAACAGCAATAACTCCACTTCTTTTCGATTTGTATAATCGCGAAAGAGAATCTGACTTTTTCCAAATGAACGAGAGCTAGGAATGTACACATCAGAAATGCGGCTAAAATCAATGCCGTTTGCGTGTTGATGCAATTCTTCCCCCAAGATGCCAAATTCTTTACGTAACATCTCTACAGAAGAAAGAGCGAGTTCTTTTATGGAGTGAATGCCCAGACGATTCAAGCGTCTTTCCGTCGCAGACGAGATCCCCCAGAAATCCTTCATGGGATGAATGGACCACAGCTTAGAGGGAATATCCTCATATCGCCAATACGCAACCCCTGTTGGACTATTCTTAGCCTCATGGTCTAAGCTCACCTTCGCCAGTAAGAGATTGGGACCGATGCCTGCGGTAGCTGTCAGCCGTGTCTTACGGTAAATCTCGTTGATGATTTTATGTGCTAATTCTTCTGGTGTTTTAGCGAACAAATGCAAAGAAGCTGTTGCATCAATAAACAACTCATCAATGCTATATGCATGAAAGTCTTCAGGAGCCACATACTTTAACACCAAACTAGAAATATAGTTTGAAGCCTTGATATATCTCTCCATGGATGGATTCACGACATGGATATCTTTCCTTTTAGGAATGTCGAAAAGACGACTTCCTGTTTTGATCCCTTCTTTCTTTAATAAGGGTGTGGCAGCTAACACAACCGATCCAGACCGTTTGATATCTCCTACCACCGCAAGCTTTGTTTTCAGCGGATTTAATCCTCGTATGACAGAAGAAACGGAAGCAAAGAACGCCTTCATGTCGATGCATATAATGACTCTCTTTGGTAGCTGGGCATAATCCATTGAAAGAACTCCTTAGATAAAGAACGTTTGTTCTCTATTATATACGAACGAATGTTCTTAATTCAATAAAAACTCTAAATTTTTCCCGATTATTGCTATCATTTACACGGAGTATATTGGTACATTAAAAGGGCCGGTTGCTGTATGACGTAATAGTAAGCGTTCTAAAAAATTAAATGCTAAAGGAGAATAAAGGTTGAAAAAAGAATATTTTGTGCAATATTCAGATCAAAGCATCATTAATAGTTTTAACTTTCCAAAAGATAATTTTGTATCTATTACTGTAGGGATTAGTGAGATCACGCATGACCTAATTCCTTCCTTAGTTCAAAAAATGTTCTGTTTACCAGTTTTCTTTGTTTTAGAGTCAATGATATTTGGATATAAAAAAGAGACTTTAATTGAAAATAAAGTTCCTTTTTATGAGTTTTCATCGGATGGTGCCATTGTTAAAGTTGATTCTGTAGAAAAATTGGATCTTGTTAGTAGGTTAGCAGAAGTATTAGTTAATAATGGGCTGAGTGTATTCATTTTCTACGGGGAAGGTATTATAGAGCAGAATTTAATTCCTTCAAGGCAATGGAATAAACCTATAGAGTTTAAAAATGTCGACATAGATAAAGTCGATACATTTGTGGATTTGGAAGAGGTTGGATTTACGATATTCAGTAAAAATGATCTATTTAACTCGCCCGAAAAAGTCCAAAAATATATACCTCGTCATTACTCACTTGATATTAATAGCAGCGATATTTAACATTTATAGATTAAAAGGAGGATGATTTATAGCTAATGAAATATAAAAATAATAAGAGGATTTTAAAAATGTCAGCTACCATCTTTCTTGCTATAGATCTATTCTTCTATCTTTTAGCACTAAAGAACTTATACGTTTTCTCTTCAAGGTTTTCGGTATATTTTCTGCTATTTGCGTTCCACTTTATCTACTTATACATAGTTCTTATAACCGTTAGCAAAACAAAGGAGTCTAAAGTCTTCTGGGGTGTAATTGGGCCATTCTTTATTGTACCTATAGCAATCGTTGGGTGGTTTATATTCTTTTATAATAATAAAGTTGACTATTACTATCTTAGTTCACCTAATTCTACACAAAAACTTATTATTGGCTATTCGAATTGGAGTCTTGGTGAAACTAACCATTATTATGACTTTTATAGACAAACTGGCTTCCCCTTGGTGAAAAAACGACTAAATCACGAAGCTCTTCATGTCATGACACGAAATACGGATATGAGCGATTTAAATGTTTTAGGAGCTCATGATGCACAATGGGTAAATGAACAAACAGTAACTTTTACATCTCCATATCTAAATAAGGAAGTAACTTTGAATTTAAAGTAGGTACCTAGTTCTACTTAAACAACAGATTCGAGAAAAAGCCTGTATCTAATAAGATACAGGCTTTTTCTTTTCTAATTTAGTTAACATACGTTTGATTATCGGAACCATACAAAATATGAGCTCTTGATATACAAGGGCTCTTTACCCTTTCATATTTTTCGTCACACAGTTATTTTTGTTATTGCATCATCTTCTCTACTAACATATATTTTAAATCTTTATAGAAGGCAATTTTATCACTTTCAATTGCTACTATATCTTTATTCACAAATGAAGCCTCTTCTTACTGTTCAATGAAACCTGCCTTAAATCATATAATTAATTCTACAGCAAGTGGATTAATTTAATTAAAATAGAAAAAAATGATATTATTGGATATTAGGAGGTATTTATGTACAAATTTTTGATTTTTATTATAGTAGCGTTTTATATGGCTCATTATGTTGAAAAATACTTAAGGAAAAAGATGCGCTTAGAAACCGATCCAGATATTTACAGAAAAAAGTAAACAGGTGGCACTCAAGAATAGAAGTTGTACTATATATAATATTTTTATTTTCCCTAAGCTATTATAATCAAGTTCCTCTGTGGATTATTTTAGCTGCTTTTTGTATTGTTTATCAGGGATTTAATATATTTATGGAATGGAAATTTGCAAGAGAAACGAAGGAACACCTTTTAGCCGTTATTTTCTTCTTCTTTTATTTAGCTTCTATAGGAGTTGGCACTTTATTAAATGTATTTTAAATAGGAGTTGAATATTATTGCTAAAAACATTTTTATACCTCTTACTATTATTGTTAGTAGCATCTCTTATTACAAAGTATCTTACTATAAAATTAAATGTTAAAGATGACCACGACACTGAAAAAAATTACGTAAACAAGTGGCATAAATGGGTAGAAAAAAGTTTTTATGTTGTTTTTATTATACTCTTTATTGCTTTTGATCAGGTTCCTATGTGGATCATGTTAATTATTTTCTGTTTATGTTATTTAAGTTTCCGAATCTTTATGGAGTGGAGATATAACAGAGAAACTAGGGAATATTTACTATCATTTAGTCTCCTAATATATTTTTTAATAGCAATTATTATTGGAGCAATATTGAATGTTTTCTAATGGTTTATTTATACATACACAAAGAGCTATGTACGTTATAAAAAGCATACAAAATAAATACACTATAATACATAAGAGCAGGTGGAAATAATTTTTATACCTATATTAGTTTTACTAGTTGGTTTGTATCTATTAATCTCGGGAATTTCAATCATCGTAAAAGATAAAAACACAAAAGGAAAGACTAAAAAAACTTTAGTTTTTTTAGCAGTAGCATCCGATATAGTTACTGATCCAGTGTCGTCTTCGGGGTTCCGTATTATGCTTGGTGCTGTTCTTATAATAGGTGGATTAATTTTATTATAAGAAATATCTATTGGTATATAACTATGTTTCAAAAGGATTCATATCGCTTAAGCGGTATGAATCCTTTTTTATTACTAAAAACGTTCGTAAAAGTGCATGGATTCCAGAAGACGTTCGTAATTGTTTTTATAACTTAAGCGAACGATAAAGATGATAGATTTCTTATGAAAAAGAAAAGTTCGTAAAGGTATACTTTTACGAACAATCCTCCTTAAAAAAGTAACCTCCTAAACTTCTTTCTGGGGTCCTACCAACAAAACGCGAAAAACATACGCTAAGCAAATTTCGATATGAATAAAGCCGATTTTCCCTACGCTAAGGAATCATCGGCTTTTATATTTAATGCCACAGAAAAAAGCATCCGCGAATCCTGTCAGGAATTAAAGTGGTGGAAAGCTATTTTTCCTTATTGAGAGATACGCATAGAAATTCCTCATTGAAGTTATACTTACTCCCTAATCTCATATGAATTTGCAGGAATCTTATTCATAAACGGACTCATCTCCCCTATGGAGAAAAGATGAAGCTCGTGCATGGCCCTCGTACATGCAGTGTAAAAAAGCTTCCTTTCAAATTCTCTTCCATATTTTATATCAGAAGCATTGTATATGATCACAGCATCAAATTCGATTCCCTTTGCCAAATAAGCAGGTAAAATTAAGATACCTTTTCGATAAGAACTCGTATTATGTTCCATCAGCTGGATATTTATTTGCTCACTCAATCGGTCATAGGCTTCCCAGCTTTCTTTTCCTGTTTTGCATATCACAGCAATTGTTTCATGGTTTGCTGACTGTAATTGCCTAATCTTCTTTGTTATTCGAGATTGGAGGGTGTCCAGGTCCTCTACCTTCGTAAAAGTAGGCTTCTGACCATTTCTGTTAAAGGCTTCAATAGTTTCTCCTTCTTCTATAATTCCCTTTGTAAATTCAACGATTTGACGAGTTGAACGGTAGCTTTTCGTTAACTCCACTTTTTCAAAATTTTCTTTTACATACAATTCGTTTGATAGTAAGGTTGGTGCATTTAGAGTATGGGCATAGATCGCCTGATTAAAATCACCTAGAATCGTCATTCGGCAATAAGGAAAAAGTTGCTTAAGCACAAAAAACTGAAAGGGTGAATAATCCTGTGCTTCATCAATAAATAAATGACGTATTCTTGTGTTTATTCTTTTCCCCTCAAGTTTATCTTGGAGATACAAATAAGGAGCTGCATCTTCATACGTCAGTTCTTTTCTATGTAGCTTTTTTAACGTATATGAACAAATTTCTTCCCAACCTTCAGGAAATGTATCATTAAGCTTTTGGTATATGTTATCTTTCTGCTTAAACAATTGGCTGTAAAGCGCTGCCACATTAATAAACTTTAGTTTCTTTACAGCTGTTCGTATTGGTTTAAAGTGTTTTTTGACAATCTTTTTAGCTATTTTCTTTTGTTCCTGTTCAAAATCGTCGAACGTATTTTCAGAAAATCTTCCTTCCTTTAGTAGCTCACTATAAACTTTTGTATACTCTTCAAGATCTAGCAGATCACTCTCTTCTATTACCCAATCTTTGGTTCTCTCCAATTTTTCTTTCTTTACTAACTCTTTTAGAAGCCATTCCTTTACTAACTGCATACGATTTGGAATAGAGATAGATGCGTCTAGTGAATAAAAATAGCTTTTAATTTGTTCAGCTCCAATCAACATTTCTCCCCGGAAAGAAATATTTTTAAAGATAAGGTAGTCTTCACTTGAGAGAACAACAACATAGGAGTCAATCAAAGATTTAAAATCGTTACTCGCTTTATACCGTATTCCTTTTCTTCTGGCAGAATACATTTTATGTTCCTGACATGTAAGCATATATTCCATTTGCGTAAATGGATGTTCAACATCAAATTGTTTTCCAAGACGCTTCTCTACATATTCTTGGAATGTAAGTTGCTGCATATTGTCCTCTCCTAAATCAGGGAGGACAGAAGCAATGTAGCGATTGAATAAAGAATTAGGTGAAAAAAGCATAATATTTTCGGCCGTGATCTCATCTTGGTAGCGATACAACAAATACGCAACTCTTTGAAGAGCTGCAGAGGTTTTCCCACTACCAGCAACCCCTTGTACAACTAAATACTTACTTTTCACGTTACGAATGATCTGATTTTGCTCTTTCTGAATGGTAGCAACAATGCTTTTCATATTGATACTCGCGTTATTGCCAAGTATTTCTTTCAATAGTTCATCTCCAATGGTTACGCCCGTATCAAACATCGTTTTGATTTGGCCGTCTTTCGTGATAAACTGACGCTTTAACTGCATTTCTCCTTGAATCATCCCTTCTACTGTTTCGTATTGGGCTGGTCCCGGAGAGTAATCATAATAAATACTGGAAATAGGGGCTCTCCAATCATAAATAAGAAATTTTTCCTCTTTTTCATTCATTAAACTCGCAACTCCGAGGTATACGTTATTTGTTGTCTCCTCCCCATTTTCAAGAAAATCAACTCGGGCGAAATATGGAGAATCTTTTAATCGAGATAAGATCTTCCTCTGCTTATCTAGTTGACTGTGCGTTCTTTCCCTCTCGGACAGCATCTCTGCCTGCTGTCTAATGCTTGATAAGGTTTCACCAGCATCTTCAGGATTATCTAGATTAATTTTCACATCATCCCAAAAGGTTTTCTTTAGATGAATGACATCTTTTTTTAATCCACCAGAATCATAATCCAATTTAACCACTTTTTTATCAATTTCTCTTAAAACAATACGAATGCGCTCCTCTTCATACTTTCGCTCTTGGTTTCCATTTGTCATCTTTTCACGCTCCCTAAAGATGTTAAGTAAATAAATGATACATCATTGACCGACCGACGGTCAATGATGTATCTTTAAAAGACAATAATATGTCTCAAGGGGGAAATTCCATGAAAAGAATCGTCAAAAAACCAGAAGAAAGAAGAATCGAGATTATTACCGTAGCAAAAGGTTTATTTTCATCTAATGGATATGAGAATACTACGGTTAACGATATTATTAAAAAAGTTGGAGTTGCGAAAGGTACTTTTTATCATTATTTCAAGTCAAAAGATGAAATTGCAGACGCAGTAATTCAAGACTCTATTGATTCTAGTGTCCAGTTATTTAAACAAATTATTAATAACCCTGATTTAAAGGCAATAGAAAAGTTTATAAGCATCATTCAATTTTTTTCACAGGAAACATCAAATCATTTCAGTGATGGATTAATGACTCATTTGCATCACAAAGATAACGTCCTTCTACATCAGAAAATGAAAGTTGGCATGATTAAAGAGTATGCACCAATTATTTCATCTGTTGTGAAGCAAGGAGTGGAAGAAGGCGTATTTCACACGAATTTTCCAGATGAAATTACGGAGTTCTTACTAGTCGGACTCCATTTCATGCTTGATCCCAGCCTTTTCTCATTGACTCACGAACAACTCATTGCCAAACTTGATGCGATTGACGAGATTTACGAAAAACTATTAGGTGCTCCAAAAGGAAGCTTTCCTTCAATAAAACAATATTTCGAAAAGTTGTATTGACTTTGTTAAAACATTTAAGATAACGATATAAAATAGAAAGAATTCGAAATGGAAGTCTTCCTTTGTTAGTGATGTTCAAAAAGCCATAATTTTACGGACAAGATATTCAAATCTATTACAAGATGTTAAAGTAGCTATTATTGCTAACAAAATAAAAAGATTACCAAATGCTTTTCGAAATAGTTAGTAGTAAGAAGTGAGGTGATTAAATGAAGGCTATATATCCAGGAAGCTTTGATCCAATTACAAATGGGCATATTGATATTATAAATAGAGCTAGTGAATTTTTTGATGAAATTTTAGTCGCTGGTTTGGTGAATTCTAAGAAACAATATTTATTTTCTACCGAAGAGAGAAGACAGCTAATTGAACAATCATTTAAAGATAATAAAAAAGTCAAAGTTGATACATTTGAAGGATTACTTGTAGATTAT
>DATMFE010000043.1:0-12852 GCA_035556295.1 Ureibacillus sp. | reverse complement strand
TGTTTTTCTATCACTATCTTTTCAATTAATATCCCCTAAATATACTAGTGACTTTTCTTTATGGTAATGTTTAATAATATATTTACCTATTTCTTTAGGATAAATTCTATAAGAGATTAATTCATTTACAGGTACCCACTCGATTCCTATTTGGTTGCTATCAGGTAAGGTAGGGATCGCCTCAGTATCAAATTCATTCACTAAATTGCAAGAGAAATAGAACTCAATCTGGTGAACATTTGCATCATATTCTGCATACTCATGGTTTTTCCCTATGTATTCACGTAAAAAGAGGAGTTCCCCCACTTCAACCTCTTGCCCTACTTCTTCTAAGCATTCTCTAACGACTGCATCTTGAAGAGTTTCTGCAAATTCCTGTCCACCACCTGGAAATAGATAAAAATATCCTTCATCATCTTCATTTTTTGTTAATAAAACTTTTTCTTCTTGAAAGATTATTGCTTTTGCAGAGTTTCGAATATTCATCCTTCTACCTCCATAACGTCATACCGTTCTAATTGTAAGTTCAACTACAAATGTCTGAAATCCTTCTATAACTCTAAAACCAAACAATAATTGCCATTAGAATTCACATGAAAATTTAGGTCAACTTGTGATATTGTATAATTCTACGACTTAAGAATTGAAGGTGAAATAATGCTAGATGTAAGTGAAAGTAAACTAGTAAAATACGTGATGCATCACGTTGGTGAACAACTTGTTTTAAATGATGAGGCATATTCTCAGCCAGAAATTTTGTTACAAGCTGCTTTTACCCAATTAGCATTTCATAAAATTGATTGGGACCAGCAATATGAGTTTTTCCATGAAACGAATCTAGAATTAAATGAAATATATACATATGTAAATGCGATTTTTCATGATAAAGACAGTTTCCTAGAACAATCAAAACATATCGCAACACATTTAAATAGCGCATCAGGGCATCCAGGGATTAAAAACGGAGAACTTTTTATCGGACTGTTTGACAACTGCATAACAACTACTGGCGCGTCCAGAAAAGCCATTACCATTGTTAAAATAGAAGATAAAGAAATATTTTTAGATGTCAAAAATGATCATGAAAAAGTAACGATTAATGGGATTGATGGTATTAATGTAAAAAAGCCCAATAATATGGCAGTCATCGTTGATATGGGTGCTGAAGAGACTCCTCTTGTTTTCATTAAAACGAAGAAAAAAGAAGATGTTGTGTATTGGCAAGAACGCTTTCTAAAAATTAAAGTAGCGGATGAATATTATCATAAAACAAACCTAGCTTTAACTGAAGTAAAAAAATATATATTAAAAGAAGAAAGCTACTCAAATCCTGAAAAGCTGGAGCTCTTAAACAAAACCCTTGATTACTTTAGACACGAAGAGGAATTTCACGCATCAAATTATATTGAAACCGTATTTGAAAAAGCAGATGAAACGCAGAAAGATATCATTGTGAATACTGTCAAACCATATGAAACTGTGATATCTGAAAGTGCCATTATTAAAGCCGAAAAGAGCTATAAGCGGAAAATCAAACTTGATTCGAATATTGAGATACAAGTAAATGTACACAATATTGAACAAATGAACGAGTTAATTGAAGTCGGTTATGATGAGGAAACAAATCGAAAATATTATAAAATCTATTTCCAAGAGGAAGTTTAATAGATAACTAATTGAAGCCAATTACCTTATCTTGGGCAATTGGCTTTTTAGATTATAAAGCATCATTTATTCTTTGGATCATCTCTACTCGATTGCCAAACGGATCACGGAATTCAAAGCGATCAAAATTAGGAATTGGGATCCCTTCTAGAATTTTTATGTTTTCTTGTTCCAATCGATTTCTCCAATAATTAAGATTCTCTACTTCATATGCGATATGAGATTTCGTCGTTAATCGATCAAATCCTTCTTCTGTCCCAACGTGAACATCTCGATCACCAACCTGTAACCAAAATCCTCCGCGTCCTTTTAATGATTCTGGTTTTTCAATATCTTTTAACCCTAAAACACCACAGTAAAACTGTTTTCCCTCTTCTTCATTTCCTTTTGGAATTGTGATTTGCACATGATGTATCCCCTTAATCATATTGCCACCCCTATCATGTAATTATTGTCGTTCTATGAAGGCTTTCACATCGTTTAATTCGATAAGAAAATATTTAATCCTTCCGAACTGTAAATTCTCGTATTAGATTTTTAAAGATAGCGCGAATAATTACCATTCTTATATGACACATTACATATAGGAGGTGGAATTACAATGGCTAACATCATTGGTGTTGAACAATCATTATCAAACGTAGAAGCAGCATTAAAAGCAAAAGGATACGAAGTGGTACAACTTCGTAATGAACAAGATGCAAAAAACTGTGCTGCATGCGTTATTACAGGGCAAGATGAAAACGTGATGGGTATTAGCGATGTGGCAACTTCAGGGTCTGTTATAAATGCACATGGCCTATCCGCTGACGAAGTTGTTGATCGCGTTGAAAAATTGCTAAGCTAATGAAAAAGGTGCTGTTATAGAATTCTTTTTAGTATTCTATGACAGCATCTTTATTCATCAATTAGAGAGATTGCCTCTTCTATTTAATATTTAATATGTGTTGTTAATTAATACCTCACATACATAAAAAAATTCACTTTTTCAAATTGGCGAATTTATTTATTTCCTAATAATTGTTTTATACGCTCTTTTTCCGCTTCTTTGTCTAAATACTCATACAATCCAATGAAATTCCCCCATGAATCTTGAAACGTTCCCCATTTAACAGGTACGCCCTCTTTGGAATAGATTTCAAATGGAGCTATTGCTAAATCTTGTAGTAAACGTTCTCGTTCTTCTTCAATATCCTTTACACCTAAACGAATTGGACCACTACCTTTTGCTGGATTCCCCTTTGCGACCTGTATCCAACACCCAGGAATCACTTCCCACTCCGCAAAATCCTCATGAGGGATTAGGTCTGGTTGTCTCTTAAATAAAGTTTGGTACCATTTTTGCCCTTCATTAAAATCATCAACACGTACTTGTATTGTTACGTCAAAAAACATTTGATAGTCCTCCAAAAAGTTATAATATCCATAACTTTCTTTAAGAATTCTAAAAGTCCTCTTATAATTTTTATTAAAATACCATTTATACAGATTATTGATATTTGAAATGGTTATTTTTAGAAATGATAAAACCAGTCGCAGTGTATGAAGAGGATCAACAAATGGCAAAAAATTTCTGGACTGAAAAGGTTGGTTTTGAAGTAATAACCGAGCATCAAATGGGACCAAATGCCACTAGGCTCTAAGTAGCGCCAAAGGGAGCCGAAAGTCGATTAGTGATCTATCCTAAAGGGATGATGCGGGTTCAGAAAATATGAAGGCTTCGATTATCTTCTAATGTGAGGATGTTAAAGGCGTATATGAACAGATGAAAGCAAAAGGTGTAGAAATTATTGGCGAACCAGAAGTAATGCCCTTTGGGACATTTGTGCATTTTAAAGATGAGGATGGAATTGCATTTTTGTTAAAGGGATAAGTAATATATTTTTTAAAGAGGTACGTTGTCCAGAATAATTTCAATCTTCATCAAGCTAATGAAGGACATCTCCATGTGAATTCCGGATGCTGTTGTCCTTCATCAAGCCCATGAAGGACATCTTCACGTGTTTCGACACTCATTGTCTTTCATCTCGCTACATTATTCTTATGATCGAAGTTATTCTTTAAAAAACTTATGTTCTTCATAATTTCCTAATCTTTCTGTCCACAGCTCGAAATAAATTTCAAATGTCTCTTTAAACCAACCTTAACGTCCGCACTTATCAATCAGTTTCTCGAACTTTCACCAAATACTTATTAGGATTATTTATTAGAACCATTAATTAGTATTTGAATGATTTCCCCCGGTCTATGAACAACATACTTTGGGTTTTCCTTCTCGATAAGATCATAGCCGTCAATTCCCCAGCTTACCCACATAAACGGCACTTTGACTCTGTTACATGCTACAATATCACGCAGTTCATCACCAACATAGAGTAGTTGGTCAGGGTTCGCTCGTTTTTGTTTCATAAAATTTTTGAGAACTGCATCTTTACCAAAGATTCTACTCGATGTTAAGACCGCGCTAACCGACTGAACTCCTTCCTGCTTCAGAAGGAGTTTGATATTTTCCTTGTCATTGGATGAAAGAACAACAATTTCATAACCTTCTTTTGCTAACCCATTAAGCGTGTCTTTAATCCCTTCGAACAGTTTCACATCTTTAATATTTGCTTTAAAATAACCAAACACTTTTGGCATTATTATAGGTAATTTATGCATTGGAAAATTATAAACTCTCGCTCTTTCAATAATTGACATATGTTTCGTTGCATTCACTCCGTCAATATCGATTGGATGATACTTATATTTTGGCGCGAAAAAATTCCACGCTTTGATAAAAACATCCCTTGAATCCGCAAGTGTTCCATCAAAGTCAAAAATAATATATTTCAAAATGCCACCCCCGGAATAAATAATTTCAGCTTCGATACATTCATTTTAAACTTACATCACTATCCTCAATATCTGGCCATTACTTATGAGTTACAGGTAGTAAATCGATTCCTGCCATTCCTGCAATTTTTTCAGCTACTTCAGAAATTGAAATATGTTCATTGTTAATTTGTGGCTGAAATACTTCATAAGTAAACCCTTGTAGACATCGATCAATTTGTTGAGATGCCCATGAATTTATTTCTTCCCCTCGATTTAACAATCTCTTATCCACTGTTTCTTTAGACGCGAGAAGAACAAAGTGTTCCACAATGATTCCATCCTCTCTTAACCTACCAATAATCTCATGGAAATATTGTGGATTAACGATCGTCATTGGGACAATAATAGTGCCTTCATATTCAGAATCTAAATATTTTAGAAAACTATAATTTGCTTCACGCCATACAGCATAATCTTGAAAATCACTTTTCTTAATTTCTTTGGGTATAACCCATTTCAGCGTTTCTCCCAGTATTTCGGGATCATATACAAAGGAATTTGGTATTCTCATATGTAGCTCGTTTGCTGTTTCACTTTTCCCCGCACCAAAAGCTCCATTTATCCAAATAATCATAATGAACCTCCATTATTTATTCCTTAAAACTGCACATAAGAGTAGTTATCTATTCCACTCCAAAAGTTTCACATTTTCATAGTTTGATATGTATTTGTAGCTTAAAAAGAAACGTCATCAATCTTAATTGGAGTAATTACTCCGGTCTCCCAATCACTTCTAATTGCACCATAAACAATGCAGTCTGTTACTGTTCCATCTTCCTTATTTTCCCATGCACTGCGAAGGTATCCTTCTTTGACAAAGCCAGATTTCGTAAAGCACTTTCTCATTCCTATATTGTCTACGCGCGTATAGCCTTCGATACGAATCTTACCTTTCTCACCAAATAAATAATCCTTTAACCAAAGTAGAGTCTGTGTGCCATAACCTTTTCCTCTGTATCTTTGGTCAAGTCGCAAATCAAAAACTGGAATTGAATCCCCTATATCATTGATAATTAATACCCCAACTTTCGTACCGTTATCAATAATCCAAAACGTTTCCCGATCGTCTTGATAGTACCCTTTCTCGATGTTTCTACGAACGGACTCTTCCGTTACCGATACATTACCATGGTACTCCCACCTGTTATTCGTTAGTAAATCAATCAATTCATCTATTTCATCTTTAAATATTTTAAAATCCATTCATATCACCTCTTTTATTTTATTCCACAAAAAAAGCGCCAATCCCTTTTCCAAGGGTTGACGCTTCCTGTTAGTTAAACAATGTCTCTCGTGTATCAACATATTTCGTTAACAAGTCAACGATAAAGAAGATTGTTATATACACAACTCCTATGAAAAGAGCAGATAACGCTAAGCTTCCAGATACAATCGTAAATAATAAAACACAAATGAGTGCACAAACTAAATGTTTAAAATAAGAAAGCAATAACGCATCACTTTTACTGTAATGTTCAATTGCAATTGAGGATAAAACTCCACCTACAAAAAGTGTTGGTACTGCTACTAAACTTACTGCTAATCCAAAATAAAGGTTGTATCCGTTTCCATATTCAAGTAGAAGCGGTGCTATAAAAAAACCTATGACGGATGTAATGAATGCTGCGTACAATTTTCTAGAAAGCAATTCTTTTCCTCCTCAAACAGAGATTAGAAGAATTCATACAATCCCTCTTCAAAAAAACTATATTCTTCTGTTGTTACCTTGTAACGAGTATAACCAGTATAGAAAGCCTTTATAAATTCTTCATTGTTTTGGAACTTCCTTATTGCTAAGGATATATCAT
This sequence comes from Ureibacillus sp., assembly GCA_035556295.1. Classification (GTDB taxonomy): domain Bacteria; phylum Bacillota; class Bacilli; order Bacillales_A; family Planococcaceae; genus Ureibacillus. The sequence goes on along the minus strand of DATMFE010000043.1, from coordinate 6,502 downwards.
ATCGAGGATCTCCAACCGCCATCCCAGCTACATCTATAAACATTTTTACAACACCATCGATTACTAGAACATTGTCTATTGTACAATCGCCATGAATGATCGTTTGTTTTACTGGTTTGAGTGTAGTAGCCTTCAATTCATTTAGTCGTTCTTCTGTTCCGTCTACTCCACCTAGCTTCAAATTCGCCTCTGCTACGATCAACTGATTCTCTAACCAATTATCACTCGTGATTAACTCATCAATGGGTTTTGTTTCATGTAACTGATGAATTAATTGACCAAAACTGTTAATTAGTCTTAGTTTTTCATCTAAGCTTTCGGCTTTTTTTAGTGCAGAAGTTAATGATATTCCATTTTCATATGACATAATCACATGATTGCTATTGTTTTCCTCTATATATCCATAATATTGCGGAACAGGAATGATATGCTTGTTTTTTAATACTTTTAAATTATTCGCTTCTTGTTTTAACCAATCTCGGTATCTCTCTTTAAACGAACTTTTCATCAAATAAGTTCCATTATTAGTAACAACTTTACGAACTTCAGAAGTACATCCTTGCTCATCCAGCAAATTTTCAGATTGAATTTCTCCCACTATTTCTACAATTTTCTGGCGTAATGAGAGCTCCATAAATTATCACATCACTTTCTACTGGTGCCATCTGTTCCCACATACATAACTAAAAAATTCCACAAAAAAGGCATTAATCCTTCAAAGATTAATGCAATTTATCATAAAAACTTATTCACTTTTTCTTTCACTAACTAAAAGTGCCCCAACCAATCCCATTAATGAAAATAAAACTGGTATGATAAAACCATAATGATATCCCACATTCATAGAACTTTGCGGGAATAAATCGAGTACACTTCCAAAAATTATCGGCAATAGTACAGCACTAGTGAATCCACCCATATTGGCAAACCCAGTGACAACCCCGACTTCTTTCACAGAGAATGATTCTCTTACAATCGCAAAAGTAAGTGAACTAGCTCCATTCCCAAAACCAATAGCAATAAATAAAAATAGTACTAGCCAGTACGAGGGGTTGATACCAGAGAAGAATAACCCGCTCCAACTAATGACTACCATTAGATGAACGACAGTAAATAATTTTTTTATAGATTTCATTCTGCTTGATATCCAACTAATAAATACGCCACCAACCATAGCGCCAAATAAACCAAACATGAGCAATTGACTTGCTTGTGGGCGCGTCATATCAAATACTTGAATGCCATAAGGAACTCCCCAAGAACCAATAAATCCAATATATCCTCCGACCAACCCAAAGTGACATAGAAAAGTTGCCCAGGCTTGTCGCTTACCTATTAATCTTCTTAATACTTTCCATACACTTTCTCTGTTTTGAACTTTATTTTTTTGTTCCTCAAAGTCTTCCTGTGGAAATAGGGTTTTAGGCTTTTTGACAAGAACAAAATAAAGTACACCAGTCAGAACAACTAATATCATTCCAATACTAAAGAATGGAACTCTCCAACCAGCATATGATATCCAAATCGTAAAAGGAACGGTTGCTGTTAATGATGCAAGACTACTAACAAGTGATAATAATCCTAGTAATTTAACAAATTCCTTTCCCATAAACCACTGGGTCATAATTAATACTAAATTAATAAAAATTGCTGCATCACCCGTACCTACTAATAAGCGAGAAATCATTAAAAGGTATTCATTCGAGGCAGTACTATATAAAATACTTCCGATTCCGGTTAAAAGAGTCCCCAAAATTAAAAATCGATTTGGTCCAAAACGATCTGATAATAAACCTGATGGAATCTGTAGACTCGCATATGCTACAAAGGAAATACTGCTAATAATACCTATCACTGCGGCCGTCACTTGAAAATCCTTCATTAATTGGTCCGTTATCAGCCCAGGTGCAGTTCTCAGTGTGACGATAAGAAAATACGCGAATAAAGCTGTACCATAAACGACCCATCTATAGCTACTTTCTTGTTTGTTCATTGATGTAACCTCCCTGGTTAATGAACACTAATGATTGGACATGATTGAAAATGAATGACCTGACAATTAATCGTAAAATGAATCCCTTATGTATGTATGATGAATTTTCTGTAATATTCTTCTAGTAAACTTTCTTAGTTTATCAGACAATCATAATCCCATCAATACCTATAAATCTTATATAGTTTATTCATGAAAAATGGCATTCATCCACAAGATAAACGCCATAAAATAACCTAATTTTCTTTCACCATAGTGATAAATTCAGTAGTTGCATTATTGAACTCCGCTACTTTAGTAAATCCAAACTTTTCATAAAGGCGGATTGCACGGTCGTTAAACTTTGCGACAGTTAAACGAAGCGGAAGTCCATGCTCCATTTGAATTTGTTTTAAAATAAAGGTAAAAAACTTTGATCCATTTCCTTTCCCCGTTAAATTAGGCATCATTCCTATTCCTATATCAGGAAACGATTCGGAGTATACTCCAAATTGATGTCCGACAGGAACTTGTGCTGAGTTCCCAACACAATAAAATCCAATAAGTTCATCCAGAGAATTAACAACAGCTTTATACCCACTTGTTAGTATTTCTTGAATCCCTTCTTCATTCAATTCATTGTTATATAAATCATAGGGTGGTTCGTATTTCCAAGTTAGAATTTCTTCGGCTAAGCTACGATTCATTTCTTTAACAATTAGTTCGTTCATATTTATCTCCCAATCTCTCTTTGTGCGATTTGAAATCCCTTTCAATTCACTGTGCTTATCTCCTAATTCCGAGGATGCTACTCCTGGACGTAAGAACTCTCTTTTAGTGTAGAAACGATCTCTTCATTTCTTACTTCTAAATTGTATTTGCTCATTTGTTCACGTCCACCATTTTTGGCATACCATTCTTCGATACGTTGCAAATGTTCAGTATCCTTTTTAATGTTCGATTCTATTTTTATATATTCTTCATAGCTATTATATTGCCATATTGCAAAGACTTCGTAGGTGTTGTCATTTTGTTGCTTCATCCATCTACCAACTAAACGTGTTCCGTGTTTAAGCTGGTTCGGTAGATTCGTTTGATTAAAATGGTTATTGAACTCTTCAATAAAATCTGCTGTTACAATGTAAAATTTCCGACGATAAAACATTACTACTCCCCTTTTGGCACTATAAGAAAATCCTTTATTTTAACTTGGAATAAACGTATGTATCATGGGCAATTCCATTTTGATACATATTTTTTCTTAGAATACCTTCTCTTTGAAAACCCAATTTTTCTAGCAATTTATAGGAAGCTTTATTCTCTAAATAAATAACTGCTCCAATTCTAGTTAAATCCATCATATTAAACCCATATTCAATAACTTTATCTATGGCTTCTGATGCATAGCCCTTTCTCCAATGATCAGGATGAATCTCATATCCAATTTCAGCCTTCTTGTGTTTTCTTGCCCAAGCATGAAACCCAAGTGTTCCTATCAATTCTTTACTATTCTTTAATTCAATTCCCCAACGAATCGTTCTCTTCTCTTGAAAATTTACTGAAAAGTTTTCAATTAAGGTCATAGCTTCTTCGATATTTTGAAAAGGCTCACTTCCATAATGCTCAGTTACTCGCTCATCAGAGAAACAAGAAAAGATTGCATTCGCATCTTCTGCTGTTATTTCTCTTAGTATTAGTCTTTCCGTTTCTAAAACTGGAAACATAAATCTTCTCCTATCCCCTAAACATGCTTATTCCTTTCTGCTCAAACAAAATTACCTATGAATCTAAATTCTATATATCAAACGTTAACCCTTTTTAGTAAACCAAAGTAGATAAAAATTTAACCGAAATTAATTTTTAGAATTATTTGACATTCCAATAAGGATGTGTTAATATTCAATCCAATAAAAGCATACAAATTCGTTGAAGAGAAAAAGTAGCGTTTCATTTTGATCCACAGAGAGCTGACATTTGGTGGGAGTCAGCGTTCGAAAGTTACGTGAAAAATCCTCTCTGAGAAGTTAGGCTGAAATTTAGTAAGTCTAATCGGGTGTCTACCGTTAAAAGGACCGCGTATGATTGTACGTTGCTAAGTGCTATTGATCGGATCAATAGAATTAGGGTGGTATCGCGGGTTAACCCCGTCCCTTTTGAGGGACGGGGTTTTTTTGCGTTCAAACGTATAAGAATCGCTAGTATGTCTTTTACAAAATTATTTTGTATAGGAGCGATTTCTATGAATGCTAGTGTTAGTAAGGAAACTGTTGTTCATCGTGAGGAACGAATTCGAGAATATTGGTCAGAAGAAAACACTTTTCTTAAGTCTGTGGAATTAAGAAAAGGTAAAACACCTTTCGTCTTTTACGAAGGACCACCCACTGCAAACGGCCTTCCCCATGTTGGTCATGCATTTGGTAGAACGATTAAGGATGTTGTTGCCCGCTTTAAAACAATGCAAGGTTATCAGGTGGAGAGAAAAGCAGGTTGGGACACACATGGGCTTCCAGTTGAGCTTGGTGTGGAAAAACAACTTGGTATTTCAGGAAAACAAGAAATTGAACGTTTTGGAGTAGAATCATTTATTAACAAATGCAAAGAAAGTGTCTTTACTTACGAAAAGAAATGGCGTTCATTTACAGAAACATTAGGATATTGGGTAGATATGGATCAACCTTATTTAACATTAAGTAATGATTATATCGAAAGTGTGTGGAACATTTTAAGTAAGGTACACAAAGATAACCTGTTGTACAAAGGTCACCGTGTCTCTCCCTATTGCCCTAGTTGTCAAACCACTTTAAGTTCTCACGAAGTAGCTCAAGGTTATAAAAATGTAAAAGATTTATCGGCTACTGTAAAATTTAAACGACTAGATGCAGAGAATGAATATTTCTTAGGATGGACCACAACCCCTTGGACTTTACCTGCTAACGTAGCACTTGCTGTAAATCCAACTTTAACTTACGTCCGAGTGAAAAAAGATAGCGAAGTTTATATTGTCGCGAAATCATTGGTTAGTAAAGTACTAGGTGAAAAGGTGACCGTACTAAGCGAACATAGCGGTCTTGAACTACAAGGTGTTCCTTATGCCCCTCCTTTTCATTATGTAAAAGTGGCAAAAGGACATTTGATTGTTTTAGCGGATTACGTTACAGAGGATAGTGGAACAGGTATCGTCCATATCGCACCAGCTTATGGTGAAGAGGACTATAAAACAGTTCAACGCAATGGATTATCCTTTGTAAATGTTGTTGATCATCAAGGTCGTTATACGAAAGATGTTTCAGAGTTAGCAGAAAGATTTGTCAAGGATTGCGATGTTGATATCATCAAGATCCTTTCAGAACAAGGGATACTATTCCATAAAGAAAAGTACGAACATAGTTATCCACATTGTTGGAGATGTGATTCTCCCCTACTTTATTACGCAACGGATAGCTGGTTTATCGGGATGACCTCTATAAAAGAGAAAATGCTCGAAAATAATGCGACAGTAAATTGGTACCCAGACCATATAAAAAACGGACGTTTCGGAAACTTCCTTGAAAATCTAATGGATTGGAACATCAGTCGAAATCGATACTGGGGAACACCTTTAAATGTTTGGATTTGTTCAAATTGCCATCACGAAGAAGCACCAGGAAGCATCCAAGAATTACAGACGCTTGCTATAACAACACTGTCTAGTGATATCGAACTTCATAAGCCTTATATCGATGAAGTAAAGTGTACCTGCCCGAAATGTCAAAGTGTAATGGAAAGAACACCTGAGGTCATTGATGTTTGGTTCGACAGTGGTTCGATGCCATTTGCTCAGTATCACTATCCTTTTGGAGATAAAGAAAAGTTCCAGTCTCAGTTTCCAGCAGATGTTGTAATAGAAGGGATCGATCAAACAAGAGGATTCTTTTATAGTTTACTTGCCGTCTCTACCCTCTTTACAGGAAAGGCACCATACAAAAATGTGCTATCTCTTGGTCATGTACTTGATGAACAAGGACAAAAAATGTCAAAGAGTAAAGGAAATGCATTAGATCCAGTGGAGCTACTGGAAGAATACGGTGCAGACGCTCTTCGTTGGGCTTTCCTAGTAGATAGCTCACCTTGGAATCCAAAGCGTTTTTCTAAGAGGATCGTTCAAGAAGCAAAATCAAAATGCATCGACACCTTAGATAACACATATAAGTTTTATGAAATGTACGCTAAAATCGATGGCTTTGTATATAATGGCGAACATACTGGAAACAAAACGATCCTCGATAAATGGATCCTTTCTCGCCTAAACAGTACTGTCCAGTCTGTTACCAATCACATGAATCTTTACCAATTTACACAAGCAACTAGAGAAATTGCAACATTTGTTGATGAATTAAGTAATTGGTATGTTAGAAGATCAAGAGCTCGTTTTTGGGCGTCTGGAATGTCAGATGATAAAGTAGCTGCTTATTCCACTTTATTTGAGACGCTTTCAACAGTGTCTCGCTTAATCGCTCCATTTGTGCCATTTATTGCTGAAGATATCCATTT
>DATMFE010000042.1:0-12235 GCA_035556295.1 Ureibacillus sp. | reverse complement strand
TGAACCTGAAGAAACTTGCCAATTGGACATGGCAAGCTCCAGAAATGGTTTAAATTATAATACTCGAAGAGTACTTTTGACTAAGATTAGACTATAAAATACCCGAATAAATCTCAAAAATACAAAAGGCCTTCAGAATGTCACCATTCTGAAGGCCTTTTGTCGACAATCTGAACGAGCCCAATTATGGGCTTGTTTTTTGTTGTAATTGATTTTGAATAGCATGTGTTGTAGTTGTTTTTTCAAATGCACATTGCAATCTATAAATGCGTAGTTCTAACGATAATAAAAATCGATTATTTGCATCGGATAGTAGACCGACTAATTTCTCGATCCTTTTCATCAATGTATAAACAGTTTGTCTAGAAATCCCTAAGTAATTAGAAACAGTTGTAATTGATAAGCCATGATCAAGTAATAATTCCAAAGTTTCAATTAAACGATCTTTATTGCGTTGAGATAGTAGAGGTTTTAAAAGTTGAATGACAGGTAATGTATTCGCTTTGTGTAAATCTAATAATACACTGTAAGGATTCGTAGCATTGAGAGCTTCGATTTCTCCAACTTTTGCTAAGTTATAGGCAAGTTCCGATTCCTGTAATGCGGTTTCGATTGAATTAGGATCAATCTCTCCAGTTTGAATATGTGCAATACCACATTTTTTGATTTTGTTTAAGTAATAATTAATAGATTTTATGAACTGTTGATGGTCTCCACGTAATAGGGCATACGTATATTGATCGGTTGAATAAAATGTTATTTGCACATTGACATTTCGAGCCTTAGCTGCCCAATCCCTTAGTGGAAGTGGTTGTATTAAACGAAATTTAGCAATTGTAAAATGAGGTAATGCTTCGATTGTTTGATGGAGTGATTCATTGATAATTCGTCGACCTAACTCACTAATCGTCTCAATCGTGTAGGCTGGATAAAGTGGCTCAACTACATAGGCGTTATTCATCACAACAGGTTTTTTCATTAGCTCCATCGTCCATCTATTGGCCACTTCGAGCATTTGAGTACGAGCTTCCTCGATGCGTAATACATGCTCGATGACCGCTTTAATAGAATCTTGTGAATGTAAAAATACATTTGAGAAGCCAAAAGATTCGCTTACTTCACATACAAATCCTGTTCCAATTACAACGCCAAAGCCTTGTTTTTTGAGTTGGTTACAAATTTTAAATACTTCTTTGTTAGATGAATACTTGAAGAACTGAATTTCTGCGAAAAAATTTAAAAGCTCTTTCTCCAAGCCCGCTAATTGATCTCCATAATAAATGATAGCTATTTTAGAATTAATCGTTTTAGCTTCAACAACCGCACTCAATAAATCGTAACGTGTTATAGGAATTGGCACAGTTGGAATTGATAAAGGCATGTTACTATTTTTAAGCATCTCCCAATGGGCACCACCTGTGATAATCATAGACGGCTGAACGGATGCTAATTTCTGTGTTAAAAAATTTTTCAAACCGCCAAAACCAATATCTTTAATGATGATTTCTGATGTATGAGTCGGTAATTGATGAATGACTTTGTGTAACTCGTTGGTTAACTTTTTATGGCTCAAAATTAGTATTTTAGAATTCATCTAGACACCTCCTATCCAAATACTAGCATAAAAATGTATTTTAAAAACAACTATGTCACAAAATGTAACACAACTTTACGAATTGAATACACATTTTAACGGTTTGTTAACTTTATGTGTAAGAACATATAACGTAATCTTTAAATAAAGGAGGGATTTATATGGAACAGAAATATAGTGAAGCAGGTTATGGGAAATATGAAGTAGTATTTGGGGATAGACCAGCAGTAGTTGTTGTAGATTTTCAAAATGCATTTACAGATCCACAATATCCCACAGGACAAAGTGAATTGTTACATGCAGCAGCTAAGCGAACAGAACACCTATTGGCTGAAGCTAGGGCTTTAAATATTCCCGTGATTTATACCGTTGTAGGATATCGTGAAGATCCATTAGATGTAGGGAACTGGAAAACAGAGATTAGTTGGATTGGAATCGATTCACACGCAGCACAAGTTTCAGCGAATTTAAAACCAGAACCATTAGATCCCGTTATCATTAAAAAATATCCATCTGCATTTTTCGGAACGGAACTTGTCAGTATGTTGACATTAAGAAAAATTGATACTGTCATCTTAGCTGGATGTACAACAAGTGGATGTATACGCGCATCAATTGTTGATAGTTTTTCTTATGGATTTAAAACATTTGTGCCAAGCGATTGTGTTGGAGATCAATCAATCGAGCAACATGAAGCAAATTTATTTGATGTAAAGGCACGTTACGCCAATGTATTAACATTAAATGAATTAATTTCGCTTATGCATCAGAAATCAGAAACAACTGTATAGGAGGCTGCAATATGAAGGACAAGAAACTGACAGGCCGGGTTGTAACGGGCAATCAATTAGGACGAACGATTGGTTTTCCAACTGCTAATTTGCAAATAGTAAAGCCGGCTATTATTCATCAAGGCGTTTATGGCGTACGTGTTGTTTGCAAGGAACAAGTATATGTAGGCATGATGAACGTCGGAACATGTCCTACAATTGCAGAGAATCATGTACAAACGATTGAAGTTCATTTAATTGATTTTGAAGGAGACATTTATGGAGAAGTAATTGATGTACACATCGCTTTTTTCATAAGAGAGGAGAAAAAATTCGCATCACTGGAGTTACTAGTACAACAATTATATAAAGATTTAGCACAAACGAAGTCTCGATTAACTCTTATGAAAGCGGAGGGGATGTAATCATGAAAGATGTATTAAATCTTCCAGATTTAGCTTTCGTTCGATATTGTCAAAGAACCTATCAGGTTAATAGAGGAGTATACAATACGATTGAACAATGGTTTTACGAATGCGGGATAAGTAAAGTTCAAGAGCGTCGTGCACTGGTTTTAATGTTTTTAAAACAGTTAGCAGCTTCTAATGAAAAATGTACATTTGGTGCAGGTGGATTAAAGCAACATTTACGAATTTTTTGGTTATCGTCTATGACAAAAAACACTTCTCATTCATGAAGTGACCCTAAATGTTAGACACTGTTTATTTCAAGTAGCTATTTAGGGATGAGTTCGATCTAGATACAGCATTTTGTATACAATGTATACAAAATTTCGTAGGAGGGATCTATTTTATGGGAAAACTAAAAGATTGGTGGACGTATAATCCAGAAAAAGAGGAAGCATCACTAGACTCGGTACATAAACCACTTACCGAGGACAAGCTAAGAAGTGGCAGCTCGCTTTTAATTCTTGGTTTTACTTGGGGATTCTTGATTACTGGACTCTTAATTGGTGGACAAATTGGGCCGAAAATGCCATTTCTAACAGGCACAGTACCAGCAATCCTAATTGGTACTACTGTTTTATTCATTGTTGCTTCATTAATTGGTTTAATTGGGTATAAAATTCGAGGAACAAATGACATGGTCTATCAATTTGCATATGGAAAATATGGAAGATGGTTACCGGGCATTTTCTTGATCGTTATAACAATGGGTTTCCAAGGAATTATTGTAGGTGGTGCTGCATCATTTATAATCAACGATACAAGTAATCCTGCTTATTTCTGGGTAGCTCTCGTTTTAGGTCTTATCTTCACTTATACAGCCTATAGAGGTATTTCGGCGATTGAAAAGGTTGCAAATCCGTCGATGATTCTTCTTGTAGGTATAAGTTTCTTCGCTTTACTCTTTTCAATAAGAGAAGCTGGGGGCTTTATGGCATTTAATAATCAAACAATTGCATTATCTTCTCAAGGAGACGGTCCTATGGGCTTAGCAATGGCTAGTAATCTAGTCATTGGTTCATGGATTGCAGGGGCCTTATTTGCATCAGATTTTACTCGTTTTGCTAAAAGTAAAGCCGTAGCAATTGGATTATGTTTCACATGTTTATTTGTTTCTCAAATCCTATTAATTGTAGTAGGTGCAGTGGGAGCAGCCATTACTGGAACACATGATTTTACTGTTTATTTAACATCATTTTCACCAATTGTAGGAATCTTAGCTATCATAACTATGATCCTTGCTATGTGGACTACTTCGAATACAAATTTATATTTCCCGGCAGCACAGGTAGCGATTGGATTTAAAAGACCATTTAAAGTCGCTGTATTAATTTTAGGTTTAATTGCAACATTAATGGGTGCGTTTGGATTCTTTAATGTATTCACTGGTTTCATCAACTGGATTGGAAACATTATGCCTGCAATTGCTGGTCCAATTATAGCCGATTTCTGGTTAATACATCGTACAAAGTATGAATCAAAGCATTTAGGTAAATTACCTAAATATAATGCTGTCGCTATTATTGCCGCTTGTGTTGGAATTGTATTTACGTTCTCCGCAACAGGCATTTCTTCATTAGGAATTGAACCAGTAGCAGCTTTAACATCTTCGTGGATTATCCCTGCTGTTCTTGGTTTAGTTGTCTCAATTGTTGCATATGTAATTATACATGCTATTTTCAGTTTAGCAGGGAGAAAAGTTGGTTACTCCTCTGTTATAGCTAAAGAAAATTCTGAGGAGCAAGAGTTAGAAGATATTTCTTACCAGGAAGCAGTTCAATGACCATTATTTAAATTAACTAAATATACTAAAAGTAATACTTTAAAGTCTTTTGATTTTAAACAAATGACACGATACCATTTTAATAAAAAGCTGATAACATATTAAACTGATATTACCCCCTTTAAATAGACAATGTTAAAAAATCTACAGTACGCTGAAGACAAACATTTTACTTAAAGGGGATTTCTCTATGTAGAGAAAAAATAATACGTACTCAAATAGAAGAAAATCAAGTATATTACCGTCAGATGGATGGAAACAATTAAATGACGATGCAGTTAGCATACCAAAAGCCTCACAAAAGTGGAAATTTCCACTTTTGTGAGGCTTTGTTCAATAAATACCAAATACAAATTATTACAACTGTTACCCACGATCTGCAATAGGGAAACCAAATAATTCTTTACCATATACATTCACGGCATCTTCATACAAAGAGCTTTTATGTGTAGCAATCGCCATAAGATCCCGTGTAAATAGCTCCACTGGATGACCTTTTAATAAGGCATGCCCCCCTAAAGTAAGTAAGCTACGATAGCCAATGTTGCAGCTCTTTTCAATTAATGCTGCACGCATTGCTTTATATTTCCCTGCATTGTATGGGTTTCCTGCATCTTTATACATATTAGCAATGTAATCATTTAGTAAAGCTTTCGCTGCATGTAGCTCCATCGTAATTTCAGCTAACACTCGCTGACTTGTTGGTGATTCGTGCTCATTCACTCCTGATAAACGCACGCGCTTTTCTGTATTTTTCTTGAACTCATCTACAATACGTTCTGCACCACCTACTGCCATTGATGCAAAGCCGATATAGAAACCAGGGAACCAAGGAATATTATAGTATAAGTAGTCTTTATCATATTCTTGACCTAGGGCCGCTTCTGGAGGAAGACTACTTTCTTGGAAATTATTCATACGCAAAATTTGATCCTTTGTAACAAATAATTTATCAGCAATAACCGTATTACTACCACTTCCACGTAAGCCTAATGAGTTCCAGTTTTTCTCGATTTTCAAATCAGCTACACGTACGCATATACCTGCACCTTCTTTTTTTCCTGAGCCCTCAAAATCCATCAGAGCACCTAACGCTACCCACTCTGAATATAAAATTCCACTAACAAAATTCCATTGACCCGATAATAAATAACCGCCTTCTACTTCTTCGATTTTCCCCATTGGTGCAAATACATCTGCTACAAATCCATCCGATGCAACGACTTCATCTCGAAGTTTTTTTGGTAAATAGGACACCCATGCATTATGCAGCGAGAAAAAACATGTAATCCATGCTGCAGATAAGTTATAGTAACTTACTTTACGAATAAAGTCTGAGTAAGTCCAAAAATCAATTTGTGGATAGCCATACTCTTTTGGTAATAGCAGGCGATGAATCTCTTCATCCCTAATGGCGTTAGCCACATTTTGTGAAACCGTTGCGTCTATATCTGCTTGCATTGCTTCTGATTCTGCTAATTTACCTATACGTGTAGCACGTTCCATTAAATCCGCATAAAGTTCCTTTTTATCTAATGTTTGTATCATCCAGTCACCTCTTCTTTTGTAATTGCACTAGGAACAGCATCAAAAAACTGAATAACTAATTCATTTACAATTTCCGGTTGATCCGTTTGACATTGATGGCCACACTCGTCGATATATTCAAATGGAATATTTGGCAGCTTTTTCTCTAGTTCATATGCAAACTCCACCTTAGAAAGCTTGTCTTGTAACCCCCAGATAAACTTCATCGGAATTTTTGATTTTGGCAATGCATCACGAATAGAGAAACGATCCCATAGTTTTGGATCTGTATTCATTTTCTCTTGATATTCTTTAAATGCTTGTAAAGCTTCTTTACTTCCTGGTAAGTTCGCCGTTTGATGACGGAATTCAATAATTTCATCAGAAACATTAGCTGGGTTATAGGTATTCATCGTCACGAACTTGCGCATCGCTTCTCTCGTGTAGTCATAGCCAAGTACATCTAGTAATTTTCGGTTACCCTCTGGTGCTGGCATTTCATCACGCATCGCACGCGCAATCAATGAACTAGCAATTAATACAACCTTTTTCACCCGATCTGGATGGTCAATCGCCAGTTTTGCAGCAATATATGCGCCTTGTGAATTGCCGACAACATACACTTCATCTAAACATAACGCATCTATAAAATCTTTCACATGATCCACTAAGCTCTGATGCCCTCGCGTTGGCCATGCATGCGGGCGTTTATCTGTTTGCCCCATTGAAAGCTGATCTACCGCAATAGCACGAAATCCTGCTTTTGCTAATGCAGGCAGCATAAGACGCCAGCCTACTTCACCTGATACACCAGGTCCTGCACCATGTAACAAGATTACTGCAGGGCCCTCTGTTCCTGCCCATGTATAGTGAGTGCGTACTCCATTTGCAAGTACCCAACCATCGTAATATTCATTACTTAAACTCACTTAACCATCCCCTTATTGTTGTATTTGCGGTTCTTTTGCTAGTAATGCTTCCTTCTCCTTTGCCTTAGCTGCTTTTACAGATGATACATACGCTTTATGCTTTTTCGTAATCATCCAAATGACTGGCAACATACATATTAAAAAGATTGCGACACAAATGAAGAAATCTTGAATAGCGCCCATTCCAGCCTGGCTTTCTGAAATGTTTTGTGAAATATAGTGTAGCTTACGACTATCGTAAATTAATGCAAACACAACAACGATAATCACTTTACCAATTTGTTTCACGATATTAATCATCGCTGCACCTTCACGCGCCTCTGTTTGGTTTACATTACTTAGTGCTGTCGCCACTGCTGTTGTACTTAACATACCGTTACCGATACCGTACGCGCCTAAGAAAGTAATAATTGCCCATACCGGTAAAGAACCTAGGTTGAAATAGAAAAATGACGCAACTGAAATTAATACGATCGCACCTGGGAATAGTGCAGAACCAGCATTAAATTTATCTAATAGCTTCCCAGCCACAATTCCGAAAATCCCTAACATAATCGCATGTGGTAAAGTCGCCATTCCAGATATAGTCGGACTAATATTTAAGACTTGTTGCATTAAAATTGGTACTAATATCGAAATCGATGTCATTGTAAATGCACAAGTTGCTACAATAATAAGACTTGCTGTAAATAAACCATTTTTCATAATACGGACATTTAGTAAAGGCTGTTTTCCATATAAAGAGTGGAAAATAAAGAAGCCAATACATAAAATTGCGACAGCAAATAATATATAAATCATGTACGAATTTGATGGTTCTTGAATTTGTTCAACACCAAGTACTAAGCTAATTAATCCTACTGAGATTAAAATAAATCCTATCCAGTCGAAAACTGGTCGTTCTTTCGGCTTTTCCTTTTGTCCTTCTAAGAAAATAAATATAGTAACTGCACAAACTATTACTGCTGGTATATTACTAAAGAATAAATAATTCCACGTACCATGTTCTAAAATTAAACCGCCGATTGTTGGACCAATTGCAGGTGCAATCATATTAGAAAATGACCATAAGCCCATCGCTAACCCCTGCTGCTCAAGCCCAAAATTCTCCCGTAATAATGATAAACAAAGTGGTGTAATTAACCCTCCACCAATACCTTGAAAAATACGCGCAATCAACATGTATTGAAAATCAAGCGCAAAGCCCCCCGCTAATGAACCAATCGTTAATGCCACTAATCCTGCTGCAAAGATTTTCCGATAACCGTATCGCTTCGTAAAATAAGGGGTTACAGTCATAGTAATTAAAAAGCATAACGAGAAAATAGAAATTACCCACTGTGCTTTGACTGTCGTAATACCAAAACTTTTAATATAGTGTGGCAATGCGACATTTTGTAATGTTGCATTCATAATAACCGTGACAGATGCAATTAAAGTCGTTGCTAAAATCCCCCATTTTTTACGATCGCTATTGCTTTGCGTTGACATTTTAAATCCCCCTTTTTTTCTAAAAAAAGAGTAGGGCATCATCAGACATTTTCACATTTAACCTTGTGACTCTGTACAAAAGTAAACATGTCTTAATACATACACGCGACTTCTTGATCAGAGCAACTTAATAAAAGGATTGCCGGCAACATAGCCCTACGATTGTTAAAATGCTAGATAAATGTCGCAAAATAAACTACCTAAAGGTGCCTAAACGAGATGCTATTTAATAGAACCCCTTTTAGATAGCGCTTACATTTTTAGGCTAGGCTCTAATTGTTAAATTTCTCCCATCTCCACGTTCTTTTACTCCCCAATAAGTTGAACCATTTTTTCTAAATTCTTCATTTGTCCATTTGACTGGCTCCCAATCTGGTTCGAAAATTAAGTAACCGCCTGCAAATAACTCCACACGAATGCCACTTCCTGGATCACGTACGTAGATAAACATTGCTTGCGATACACCATGCTTACCAGGACCAATAAATTCCAATTCATGCTCACACAAAATGTCTGCAGCACGCAATAAATCTTGAGGCGTTTCTAACCAGTACGCCATATGATGTAGCTCATGTGAAGTATCAATATTATCAAACGTCATTACTGCAAGGTCATGCACTAAGTTTGTTACACTTAACCAGCTTGCTTTAGGCTTATCATCTGGAGTTACAACATATTCACGTGTTTTAAAGCCTAATTTTTCATTTAAGTAATCTGTTATCTCTTTGTTATCCATTGTTGTCGCAAGGTTTACATGGTCAATTCGTCGGGGTGAAATACCTTTTGCCCATGATTTATGGCTTTGGTTTTTCAGCACTGACTTATGGCTTTGCGCTACTTCTGGTTTTTCCATTTCAAAATATAGTTCGAAATTATGACCTGTTGGTAATTTGAAACGGATTGCTTTCCCTTGTCCAGCTTCTAAATTTTCTACCCACTGTACATCTACACCATCTTCCGTGAGCATATTAGCAAATTCCTCTACATCTTCTGGGCGCTTTGTTTTCCATGCAATATGATCGACATAAGATGTGTTGCCACCAGTGATAGCGAGCGTATGGTGTTCAAAATCTCCCCACGCACGTAAATAATGTGTACCATTTTCTACTTTCGTCTCTTCCAAGCCAACAATATCCTTAAAAAACCATAATGACTTCTCTAAGTTTTCTGTAACTAGTGAAACATGCCCTAATTTCGAAACTTCCGGTAAGATAGCGTAATTTTTCAACATCCCACACTCCCCTTAATACAAAATGTAATGAATATTCTCTTTAATGTGGTTATTACCATGATTTAGCGACAGCTATTGTTATGTGTTACGGAAATATTAATATTTTTTTCATAGTGTATATAATGTTACTTTTTATTAAATACGAGGTTCAAAAAAATTATTTCAATTTTTTTGAAAATTATAGTTATAATGTTATATATAGTAAATAATTGGATATTGACTAATGAAATGGGGGTTTTGTTATGTCATCTGGAATCAAACAAACTTTTGGGCCTTCACATGGTATGCTGATTTCACCTGGTTCGTTTTCCACATTGAAACGTACATTATTAGAAAATATTGGAACAGATAAGACAAGAAGCTTTTTATTTCGATTTGGATATGATATCGGCATATCTGCTGCAATATCTAAAGCTCCACATAAAGACCCTGCTAATAATCGTGGTAAAAACAGTATGCATGCGATGTATGGCCAAGTACGAGATGTTATTATCAATCCAGATTTCGAACAACTCTTAAACGGGACCATATCTAAAATCACAGGTAAATGGATTGATTCCTTCGAGGCAGATGTCCATTTGAAATATTTTGAAAGAGCAACGGAATGTGTTTGCTATACACTTTGTGGCTATGTAAACGGCTTTTTATGGCATAAATTTCGTTCACCACTTGTGACAATCGAGACAAAATGCAAAGCAAAAGGGGATCCATGTTGTGAATTTGAAATTCGGCTAGAGGAAAATTGGATGCCGGAACGGGAGGACATCATTAAAATTTATCATGACTCTGCGTTTGCAAATGAAGTGGATATGACGTATGATGCCCTGCTCAATCACAAACACCTCGTGGATAAA
This sequence comes from Ureibacillus sp., assembly GCA_035556295.1. Taxonomy (GTDB): domain Bacteria; phylum Bacillota; class Bacilli; order Bacillales_A; family Planococcaceae; genus Ureibacillus. The sequence continues at coordinate 1,589 of DATMFE010000042.1, read as the reverse complement.
CTATCGACATTTTCCAGCAAACTTACACAAAGCGTGACTGAACGCCATTCGATGAAGCAAATTTTGCAAACAGCTTATGAACATTTAGGAATTCCTATATTAATCGAAGACTTGCATGACGAGGAAATCTTACAAATTGGTCTGAATGAAGAACAGCTCTTACGCATTTACAAAGATCGTAAAAAATTAACGTATGTACAATCCACTTTAGATACTAAATATTTTGAAGGGAAATCCTATAACAAACTAGTGGCGCCTGTCTTAATCAATAAAAGTCCGTACGCAAATTGCTCATTTGTATACCTTTCAGGTAAAGAACTTGATGAAAATGACCATTTATTTTTAGAACGCATCGCCAATGTCACAGCATTATGCTTTTTATACGAAGAAGCACAATACGAAGAGCTAGACCGGCTTTCACACACGATTTTGGACAGACTATCACGCCAGCAGTACCAAACAATTAAAGATATTGAGCCATACTTCAAGCTATATCCGTTCAAAATAAAGCCACCGTTCCATACAATTTCACTTGCCATTACAAATGCGATGAACGCTGAAAAAGCCGACTTACAAGAACACCTACAATATTTTTCTAAATACTTTAATAAATATTCAATTTCTGCTATCTTTTCAACTATCGGAGAAGACATTGTATTTTTAATGATGCAACAAGACAAAGACTTTGTACCACAACTATTATTTATCATTGAAACTATTCAAGAACGCAACCAAGATTTAGTGTATACACTGGGCATTAGTAATCGATTTGAAGATTTGACGACCTTCACAAACTCATTGAAGGAAGCGAAACTTGCACAAAAATTCCCAAACAAAAGTAACTTTACGCACTACCGTGAACTTGGTATATTAGGTCAATTCGTATCTAGCCTTCAACCCACACAGCTACATGAAATCGCCAAAGATATGTTACAAGAGCTATATGATTTTGAGGACTTACGAAAAAAAGAGCTACTCTACTCTTTACATAAATATTTAATAAACGGTCAAAAGCTTAAAGAAACAATGGCCGACTTAGCGTTATCCTTAGGCGGTCTACAATACCGCATCCGCCAAATAGAAGCACTGCTGAAAAAAAGTTTGAAGGATGCGCCCTATACCTCCTACCTGTTACTCATCATTGAAGCATTATTACTTACAAATGAACTGGATTTTAAAGAGTTTGAGTAAAATATAGCGTACAACATTGGTAGTGCAGCCACAATACGTTATACAGAATCACTTATGTCGAAAATACATGGATTGGCATGCTGTTTTTTATATTGGATATAACTGATATAACTGATATAACTGATATAACTGATATATCAACACTAATATAGTGGTTGCGCTCATTGAATTTTTCTTTATGTCTAAGGACAGGAAAAATTTCAATATTTAAATAAGCGATTTTACAAAAATTTCAACTCTTAAATTCCAGCATGGTGGCGCAGGTTTCCACCATGCTGGAATTTTTTAGAGTTGCCCATCTATGTTAAATTCGATTGCGACAGCAAGCGATCAGGCTTGTTGTCGCAGTTGAATTTATAACATAGATGTATAAATTTTTGTCAAATCGCGAATTAGAA
>DATMFE010000041.1:0-8091 GCA_035556295.1 Ureibacillus sp. | reverse complement strand
GAACTTGCCATTCGTGAAGAACAGCAACACTTAGGTCAATATTTAGGCTCCGCAAGCTCATTTGAACAAGCAAACTATGAATATCATTTAGCCTTTGCCAATCATAGAAATTCAAACTTTTCACAGGCATTAGCTCACATTGAAAAGGCAAGCTCACTTTTTACCCATCAATACAAACCCCTTTTTCAATTGAAGTTATTTTCTATGAAAGGAGTTATCTATAATGACCTTCATTGTTATAAAGAAGCAATAATGGAATTTGAAGCTGGCATTGACTTATTAACTCATGTAGTAAAAATCCAATCACCTCTTCAATGGAGTTCCATATACAACAATCTAGCTTATTGCTATGAATGCCAAGGAAATTTAAAACAAGCAATGATCCATTATGAGCAGGCAAATTCACATATGGAAGATCCAAACTCCTTGATTAATTGGATGCGAACGAGCTACCAATTTGGGGATGTCATATTACTCAATCAATTATTAGTAAAATATCCTGAGCAGTATTTTCCTTTGCAACATCAAAAATACCAACGTCAATTGTTAGAATATGTTAATAATAATGAAGAATTGAAGTTTGATCTATTGAAACAGTTAGAAGAAAGAATTTTCCCTTATTTTGAAGAGAGAGAATACTATTCATTAACATTATATTACGCACCATTATGGGGTTCTTTATATGAACAGCTTCATTCTTATAAGCACGCTAGTAATTGTTATAAAACCGCGTTCAATGCTAGTGAATTAGTTCGTCAACGAATGAATAGTTAGGAGAATTGCCAATGTACTATCCGAAGAATTATCTATTACTCTTATTTGGTTTTGGCGTTTCGAGTCTTGGTAATTGGATTTACCTCATCGCTTTAAATCTAGCTGTTTGGAATTTAACTCATTCACCTGCAGCTGTCGCTGGACTCTATTTAGTTGGACCAATTGCTCGTATTTTATGTAGCTTTTTTGCAGGGTCTATTATTGATCGTTCAAATAAGAAACAGATTTTAATCTGGTCTGATATCGTTCGCGGAATCATTGTCTGTGTCATGCCATTTCTTTCTTCAATTTGGTTGATCTACACTTTAATATTTTTTGCTAATATGGCGAACTCCTTTTTCGGTCCAAGTAGTACATATATGATTACAAAAATTGTAGAGGAAAAAGATCGTAAGCGATTCAATGCCATCAATAGTATTCTAAGCTCAGGTTCCTTTATGATTGGACCAGCTTTAGGTGGAGCAATCATCGCCTTTAGTAATACATCTATTGCAATGTGGATGAATGGCATTACCTTTTTCATCTGTGCACTTGCCATCTCTTTTCTACCTAATGTAGAAACGACTGAAAGCACTACTAAACAATTGATCACGTTACAAATGCTGCGTACCGATTTTCGACAAGTACTGCAATTTAGTCGGGACAATCGGATATTGCAAACCTTTTTCATTGTATTTTCCCTTGCTTTAACGATTACATTTGCCCTTGATTCGCAAGAAATGACTTTTTTAAAAGACCATCTTCTTGTATCGGATACAGTTTACGGAATCGTTGTTAGTGTTGCTGGGATTGGTGCTATTTTAGGTGGAGGAGCAGCTGCAATCTATGTAAAAAAGATTTCCCTCGTTTCCTATATTGGCATTGGATTTTCACTCACACTATTAAGCTATTTAATATTTTACATGTCACAAAGCATTGTAATAGCCATCCTTTCATTTATCGCTCTAGGATTTTTCATGGCATTTTGTAACACCGGTTATGCAACACTCTATCAAAACTCCATCCCACCAGAAATAATGGGACGTTTCGGTAGCATCCTTAATTTGTTACAAGGCATTCTACAAATTGTATTTACATTAGCCATTGGACTCATTGCTGAATGGTACTCCGTTCAGGCAATCACAAGTATTTTTGCATTTTGTGCATTATTACTTTCAATCTATCTTTATATCCATCTAGTCAAACATAAACTTTACTTTCAATCTGAAGAAGAGAAGCAATTCATCCACACTAAAAACATTTAGAACGCATTTAATAAATAAACCCTCCAAATTCAAAAGCAATTTGGAGGGTTTCCTTTTAATAACGGCACTTACTTATAATTTAATTTCGTAGTTTATTTATGATTTCAATATACTGCAAATCCCCAAACCCGAGTGTAGGGAATAATGTAATTAACTGTTTTACTAACTCCTCAGTGGATAAGTGCCCGTTATTCTTAATATATTTCGCAACTTCATTATTCTCATTTTGCATACTTAAGTACAACTCTACTGCTTGATACATCACCGGTAATAGAGTTGCTGTTGGCTTTTGATGGTGGATTAACACATCCTCATACACTGCACTATAACTGCCTAACTGAAGCTCCGTTTGATTCACTTTAAATTCATCATCTCGGAAACTGTTTAAAAATACTCTACCCTTATATTGGGATTGCTCTAAATAAGCCAAAACTGTTATCAAGTTCATCTGACAAAATACATCTTCTCCAAACCATAAGACAATATAGTTATATTGATTACGAAACAGTGGTTCCAATGAGTCTATGACTAACTCAGTATAATGCTCAATCGTGTCATGATGGCCAGCAGCACGAGTTGAAATAAATTCATCATCAAAGATTTGCCTCGTTGTCGGATGAGCACACATTGCTTCATTGAATGGTACATAGTCTGAGTTTCCCATCAGTTTTTTAGTCTTGAACTCTTCGTACATCATTTGACCGTTTAAGATATTTAAGACGTCCTCATCAAATAATTCTCCACGTGTTCTTTGAAGGTCTTCTACTTCTTTCGTTACATCCATTCTCTCCGCACCCCTTCTTTGATTAAAGATAAGTTTAACAAATGACTGTACAGGAGGTTGATTCAGCTGATATTCTCCTGGGCTTAAACCGAATATCGACTTAAAAGCTCTACTGTACGCTTCCTGTGAGGTATAGCCATATTCAAACGCAACATCTATAACCTTTTTTCCTCTCACTAATTCTCCTAGTGAGAGATACAATCGCCGTAACAAAAGATAACGACGGATACTAACCCCCGTTGCTTGGTGAAATTTAAAAGAACAATAATATGGTGAATACCCCATAAACTCCGCTAGCTCATCTAAAGAAAAAGATTCTTTTATATGTTCTTCAATCCAATCAATCATTTGCTGTATATATTCATTCATAAACTACACCTCTAATGTAATTATAAATGAGGTGTTTTAAGTTTCTTTGATAATTGTTGTGATTTCTAATAAAAACAATCCACATAAATGTTGACTTTCCTGCACCGTTCTCTCCAATAAGGCCGTAAATCATTCCTCGCTTTATTTCAATTGATACTTTATCAAGAGCTTTATGTGCGCCATATATTTTAGAAATGTTCATTGCTTTAAGAATTGTTTCTGTCATCTTCATCATCCTTTTGACTTGATGAACTTAGTATAAGAGGCAAGTATAAATAAATAGACTAGGAAAGTATAAAGAAAGTGTAAAGATTTCAAAGAGAGTCTCTATAGACAATAAAAAAACCAAAACCTTATATTATAAAGGTTTTGGATGCAATACTCTTTTCCGCTTTAATTGTATCTTGTAACTTTTTAATTTTTCGTCATCTCTCGTAATTGTACACTTAGCTCTTTTATATCTGTCACTGCCGTATTAATCGATGCAATTAATGCATGTTCATTTTCTAAAGTTGAAATGATTTCTTCTGTTGATGCAGCACTTTGCTCCGAAATGGCAGTCACGTTTTCAATTTGATTTTGAACTGTAAGGAACTCTTCTGAAGCTGATGCTATTTCCCGCACTCCATTCGAAAGACTCTCGTATGTTTCTGTATATGAGGTTTTAATCTCTTTAAAGTATGTTGAAATATCATCGAGTAAACGTCTTCCCTCAGTCATGGCTGTTTCACCTTGAACCGATTTTTCTTGAGCTTCTTTTGACTTATTAGATAAATCTGCTGTTACTTCAGAAATTGTAGAAGTAATTTGTGCACTTTGCTCTGCTAGCTTTCTGACTTCATCTGCAACTACGGCGAACCCCTTACCATGTTCCCCCGCTCTAGCTGATTCGATTGCAGCATTTAATGCCAATAAATTTGTCTGATCTGCAATTTCTTTAATTCCTTTTAATAATGCATTTACCTTTTCTAAGCTAGTTTGTAAATCAGTAACCGTTAATGTCGTTGTGCTAATAGTTGAGCCAACTGTGTCCATGTAATTTGTAACCTGATTAATCTTTTCCCAGCCTTCTTGAACTTTTCTATTCACATTTTCCGATTTCACAACAACATCCTGCGAGATTGCTACCGATTCATCCATCTTCGCCATGGACTGAACCATTGAATCATTTATCACATTTACGCTATTTGCTTCTTCCTGTATACCAACTGCCATTTGTTCTACCGATTCTATAATATCCTTACTAGAATGGTAGATTGTCCCCATATCAGTATTAAATTTTGTAATATGTTGATCTAGTTGGTTCGAAACTTCCTCCATTGAGGCAAACGTAAATTTTAACTTCTCAACTAATTCCGCTGCTTCAAGTTGCTTTTGATAGGAATCATCAATCAGTTTTCTTCCCCATCTCGTTAATAGACTTAGCAAAGTCACAATTCCAATCATGATAAAGTAAACAGTTATAAATCCTTGTAAGTTGTAATTCTCACCTAATAAGTTTTCTGGTTTTAAGAAGAATAATGCTAAAAAAACAATATTTAAATATACTCCTAATGCAATAATTAGCTCTCTCTTAAAATACAACGTTACCATTGCAATAGATAATAGAAGAATATAATGCTTATTTAATGCAAACCCATCTACTACGATAAGGGCTGTAATGACAAGTGCGGGAAGACATGAAATAACAAATCCCTTTAAGTAAGTATTGATAGGTAAAAAATAAGTAACAGTCGATAATACCAAAACGATCAATCCTGCTAGTAAAATAGCTAAACTTCCTGCTACGCCCCTCGCATATATAACTGGTATACATATCATGAAAACCAAAATGACAGTCAATATAATGTTTACTTTATGTACTCTATTCGTGTTGTATATATCTATTTTCATCAGACTCAAGCTCCTATTACACATATTTAAGGTCGTTATATTATTTATCGACACGACTCACAACCTAAGTCACAGGTCTATTTGCTTATATTTATGTAACTGCTAATACTTCACATTTTACCAGTTAGGATTTTAGTCACACTTCTTTTGTTAAGCACTCCCTTTGAAACCTTTACTCTTTACTATTCATATCAGCATTCACACTTATTTTCAACACCCAATTAACAAACGCAAAATTATTTTGTTTACAAAATAACAAACAATATATTATTATGTTTACAAGTTCATTCCCCTTTATTTTGAAATTAATGAACTTTTCAACATATCGATTTATTTTGAGAGGAGCAAATCAAATGAATATGAAAATTGAAATTGAGCAAGAAGAACGTGAGAAAGTATTAAAAACTTACTTCAAAGATGGGTTGGATGGTGGGATTGACTCCATTCCAAGTAAAGAGAAGAAAAAACTTATTATTCTTCAACATATCTTAGAGCGGTTCGAAGCGGGGAAATCCTACAATGAAAAGGAAGTTAACATCATTTTAAAAACAGTTAATGCCGATTTTGTATCGTTACGTCGCTATTTAATTGAGTACGGTTTTATGGATCGGAGCAATGATGGGTCTTCCTATTGGATTAAGGAAAATTAGGGAAAGTTGAAGGCATAAATGAAACAAAAAGATAAAGTAGGGGATTCCTCAATGGATCACCTACTTTTAACTTTTGAGATGAATTCATTAAAATTACCCTAAGCCAAATGCAACTAAACTCTATGTCGTATCGTAATTCTGCTGCATTGTAAATTTATCTATTTAATGAAACCCTGGTAATTCTACTTATTATTCATTCTCTTTTTCAATTGATATTGTTCCGTTGTTACTTTTAGCCCTTGTTCAATAAAATAGTCAGCAACTGGGTTGGATGCAGATAGATTTATGGTCGTTATATTTACTTGTTCCTTTGTAATAGACCCTATTATTTCAGGAATATCCTCTGCACTTCCTTTTTCAAGCAACTGTAATTGATAGAAAACAACTCTTTCTAGTTTTCCTTCATTCCAAACTCTTCGATAAATTGCATAACCAATAGCCTCGTCGTTCTCGTTATAAAACACACGTGCTTCACCTTGTTTTGCACTCTGCCAACCACATTGCCATGGAACATCATCTTTATAGAAAGAATAACTTGGTAATTGCTCTGGTCGGATAAGTTCAGACTTAATCGTTCGAGTATCGTTTATTACAGGTTTATAATCACCCGATATAAAAAGTAAACGATCACTTATTTCATAGCCATATTTTTCATATAGTTTTATTGCTCGCTCATTTTCCTTTATTACTTCTAGCGTTGCAATCTCCACATTTTCTTGTTCATAAATTGCTAACGTTTCATCCATTAACGTTCTTGATACACCTTTTCCTCTGTAATCCGTTGCAACACCCGTTCCGCCATTCCAAGCAATTTTTTCTCCATCTATAGTTCGAAAACCATTTAGCAAAATACCAACTGGTTTATTCTCATCAAACACTACAATTGATTGGTCTGGTGATAATCCTTCACCTACAAGACGAGCTAGGAATACATCTAAATTTAACTTGATTGGCACAAGGTATCCTTCAAACCCATCGTTCCATGCCGTTAGCACTTCATCTAATGTACATTGAGACAACTTTTTAATGATCATACTGTTTTCCCCGATTCCAATAAAATTTTGTATCAAATCTAGCAAATTCTCTATAACTTAAGTGATTTCCTTCTATTTGAAATAAAAAAAATCAAATTCTTAATGCATGAAAAAGCGACAGCCCAACAAGAACTGCCACTTCTATATCAATTACTTTTTTTTAGTTGTTGAGTAATTACATCGACAATGTCTTGAATAGCATTTTTTGTTTGCTCATTCAATTCCTCAAATTTAAATGCAATAGATTGAGCATTGGGATTTATATCAGGACCAGCATTCGTATCTTTTCGAAATGAAGTAATGCTTTCTAATGCATCTCTTAAATCCGAAGGTAACAGTCGGCGTTCAAATCTCCAGTTAACTAAATGCGGTTCTTTCTGTTCGGAGTTACTTCCTTCATATTGTATGGCCCCTACTCGAATCGCTCTATCTTCAAGAAGATCATGATCTAAAAATAACTGAATCGTTTGTTTCCCTTTTGCGTAATGCGGATACAAACCAGCTTCTCTTGCCTTTTCTAAAATGTATTGAAAGAGTGGTGTAATTTGAAAGTCGTTCCATAGATCGTACATAGCTATTTCCCCTTTATATATTTGAAATAAGTAGTTAATCTTTTATATATGATTCTTTAGTGGAATTGATTACACCTCAATAAGTTTTTTTAGAAACAATTTTGCCCAAATTTTAATTAGTCCTTCACTTTTGAAAAAATCATTCACGATTATTTATTTATACTAAAAAAAGAAAGCCGGCAAATTGAGCTTTCTCCTCTAGAATTATTCAATTATTTCGTTGCAGTTTCATTTAATTTCTCTAATTCTCTACCAAGTAATTTCGCTAACTCAAGCATACCAAACTTTTGCTCTAATTCTTCAGCATCAGAATTGTAGTTTGTGTTTGTGTTGACGTCATAAGTGTAGACAGTGCCCTCTTCATCAACGATAAATTCAATTCCAGCAACATCAATATTGTTTCCTTTAAGAAACTGTTTATATTTTTCAATTAGTTCAGTACGTGGGTTGTCATAAATACGGAATTTCATTTGATCTTTTGGCTCTTCACCGACTGGGCAATATAAATCTCCAATTTGACAAGCATCAGCTGGACATAATTCAAACCCTTCTGATGTATCCACACGTACAGAATAAACATATTCTCCACCAACAAATTCTACACGTGTGATAGATGAGTCAGGAGATTTTACATATTCCTGCACAAGTGTGATTCCGTCAACAGAATCTTCGAAGGTCGGTTTATCTAAATGTTCTTGAAGTGCTTCCAATGAGAAGAATAATTGAACACCTAGCCCTTTACCAGCACGGTTATGTTTTGTAATGAAAGGT
>DATMFE010000040.1:0-4285 GCA_035556295.1 Ureibacillus sp. | reverse complement strand
ACGGGAAGTTAAACGGTAAAAATGGATATCAGAAGCTGCATTATGTTTCAGCAGTCTAAGTGTCGTTTGTAAATTGGAAATCGCAATTCGTTCCAATTTACGAATTGCCGCCTCTCGATCCTTAATTTTTTCAAATTGAGCGAAAGTCATTGTTTTCGATGGGGATGCGTTTTTCAATTCCATGCTCATAGCAACGTAACCAAGACGTACAATTGTCATTTTTTCACCTCCTCAACAGTATGGAGTAAATGATGAGTTGGTAGACAGCTAATAATTAAAAATTTCAGATAGGTGAATAACCTTATCATTTCTCTTTTAAAATCCAAGGCCTGATTAAAAATCGTATAAATATCAATATTCCCTCAAAAATACAGAAAGTAAATAGACGCATGTTGCTATCTATTTAGGCAATAATAAAGTCTTAGAAACAGATGGACAAAAACTCAAAGGGGGAATGACATATATGGATATATTAATTGGTATTATAGGTATCTTACTTACACTAGTAATTGCTTACTTATTATCAAATGATAAAACAGGCATTAACTACAAGGCGATTATTACCTTGTTTGTATTACAACTAGTGATAACACTTATTATGTTTAAAACAGTAGTTGGACTGAAGGTTGTAGAGGCTGTTTCAAATTTCGTCACAACGGTCCTGAATTATGGATACGAAGGTGTAAACTTTGTAACTGGCGGTTTAGTTCCAGAAGGTGCATCGGTATTCTTTATCAATGTACTAATGCTTATTATTTTTACATCTACACTATTATCCATTCTAACGTATATCAGAGTTCTCCCTTTAGCTATTAAATATATTGGCGGAGCTTTAGCGAAAATAACTGGCTTATCTAAAGTCGTTTCATTCAATAGTATAAACTCTATTTTCTTCGGTCAGAGCGAGGCATTATTAGCCATTAAAACGCATTTAGATAAAATGGATAAAAATAAACTGTTTATTGTATCTACATCTGCCATGGCTTCAGTATCAGCTTCAATCATGGGCGCATATATGTCCATGATTCCAGCCCAATATGTTTTAGTCGCTATGCTGTTAAATGCATTATCTGGTTTAACTATAGCCAGTATTATTGCCCCAATTAGAAAAGATGAAGATGAAGAAATCCATGTGAAGGATATTTCCCAGGCAGATTCTGTATTTGGTGCTATTTCTGCAGGTGCTCTTGATGGAGGAAGAGTTGCTTTGATTGTAGCGGCCATGCTAGTAGCGTATGTAGGTTTAATGGCTCTGATCAACGCTGCATTTGCTGGCGCAATTGGGATTTCTTTCACTAAAATTCTTGGATACATCTTTGCACCTATTGCCTTTATTATGGGTGTTCCTTCAAGTGAGATTCTAACAGCTGGTTCTATCATGGGAACAAAGTTAGCAACAAATGAGTTTGTTGCTATGCTTCAATTACAACCTATGATTGAAACGTTGAATCCTAAAACAGTTGGAATCATCTCTACATTCTTGGTTTCATTTGCTAACTTTAGTTCAATTGGTATCATCAGTGGTTCTATTCAGGCAATCAACAGCGAAAAAGCGAATATTGTTGAAAAGTTCGGTTTAAAAATGCTATTAGCTGCAACACTGGCTTCTATTCTTACAGCAACAGTTGTAGGATTGTTTATTTAATAAATAAGGGTTGTCCCAAAAGTCGATGAAAATCAACTTTTGGGACAACCCTTTAACTTGATAGCTATGAAGCCACGTTCATGTCATTCACATACTTTAACAAATAATCTGCCATTCATTTCAGACTATGGTTGTTACAATACACTCTAATTCCATTACACTCCCTGCATATAGAGCTTCTGCCCACGCAGCAATAGCACCAATGAGGATTTGCACCTAAAGGAATACAGCCTCTATTCGCTGATGAGGTTGCTTTTATTCCGCTTCCTTTATCACAATCATGTAGATTGGCACTTATATAACTCGTTAAATATGCATAAAAAGAACGTCACATATTCTAACACAGATAATGATTTAAAATAGGATTATCAGTATGATATTAGTATAGATTACATTGAGGAAAGGAAGATTCCTATGAAAATGTTTATGAATGCTTTTAAAAAGAATACCTCGTGTATTATTGAAACCGCTTATCTTTATATACTATTCTTACTTGTAGAATTACAAACTACTACTGGTAATACTATAAAGTTAAAATAAATTCTTCATTATCTCAATGACTTGTTTATATAGAATTCCAAATCTCTAGTATCTTAGATAAAATTTCCATTCTAAAACACTTCTTCAATTAATATTAAACCCTTTATTTATCACCTCTTTTAAAAGGATTCGTTATTAAATAGGATCAAACATTAAATGTGATTTAAATAAAAATTCCTCTTCATTTATATAAACAAAATGCCCGACTGATAAAAAATCAACTGGGCATTTTGTTTATCTCCATTAATTTTTAAAGTTACTACCTAGAACAGCCGCAATAATAGCATTAATTGTAAACATGACGATTTGTTGAACTGCTTTTAAAACACATTTTTTCTTTGTTACGACCACTAACATTATTCCTTCCTCTATTAAAAAAGGATTATATATTTCATTAAATATTTATAGAGGACTCGTTTTTCTTTCTATTAGATTTTCTTTCATAATACATTGTAAAACCGATTAATACTGGAACAAGAATACATGTCGGCAGCAGCCATAAAAGCAGGCTTGAAGATTGAATGTTTAATAATCTTGGAGCTCCAAATACAGTAAAGGCCGTAACTGTTGAAATACTACAAGCAATCATTCCTCCAAAATGTTCAAATAGCCAGTGCATCTTTTTCACCGGTTTACGCAACCAATAATTTAATTGGATTCCGCCTAATAAAAGACCTAGTAAAGGAAAATAAGTAATAAGTGCTGAATCAATGATTAGACCATATATTCCAACCCCAATTCCTGAAGAAAGCAGCAATAGGCTGACAAGAAAATCGATTACCTTACGATGCGTATCTTTTCTCTTTTTAAATCGGAGTACACGTATTCCGTACCATGCAGATGCACCGCTCAGAATAGAAATAAATATTAAGAACCAAGAAAAAGAAATTCTATCAGCATCCGCCTGATTATCGAAAAATACTCGATATACCCCCATATAAAAGGCTGAAATGGCAACTGCGCTCATAGCGTATACATAAATCCACCCGATAAGGTTATGAACTTTACCTCCTTTTTTGGTAACCATAGGTATCCAAAAAAGGACTAGAGCTATAAATCCCGCCACGATATGTACGACTCTAAACAGCGAAAAAACCTCCATTATACATCCCCCTCCGATTTTAATTCTTTACAATATTTATACATTAAAAAAGCGCATACAATTACTTCCTTAATATAACATGTAAAATAAACCCTTAACTATTTTACATTGTTAAAAATATAATATGATTTTTGATATATTTATTGGTGATAGTTATTTTATATATTCTATCGATATAAATTATGAAATACATTATATTTTTATATCTGTTCTACAAGGATGAACGGATAAGCGAACAGGCTATTATAAAACCCAGAATACTTAAGCATCCTGGGTTTTATAATAGCCCCCTTAAAATCAACTATTTAACTTTCACCACAAACGGATACACAGTTACTTTTCCACCTTGTTGAAATTCTGCCCAGATTTTATAAATACCAGGATGCGGAAATTGAGTTTCAAAGATTGGATCATGTTCATTGAGTGGATGGACATGTAAGTATTCTTCCGCTTGTTCATCTAAAATTACAACGTGACCAATTGCTCCTAAATAAGGCTCAAGTACGGCTTCATAAACATCGAATGTTAATGTCACGGGTTCATTAGCTGTCAAATTCGTTGTTATGAGAGATACTTTGTTTTTATTAACTGTTTTAGTTAATTCTTTATCAACTTGCAATGAACCATGTGCATGTTCACTCGTTTCAGGATTGCCAACTATAAAAGAAATTGGTTGAACTTCGTATTGTAAACTCGTTGATTTGATGTCTACAAAAGCTTTATAAGTTCCTTCTTCCAATTCGCTTGGCACTTTAAATTGACCTGGTGCTATTTCCTCAGGATGTAAGTGATGATACTGTTCTAAATGTTCATCAACGACAATAAGGTGAAGAAGCTTCTCATGATTTATTTCTAAATCTGTTACGGGATTTCCTGAATTATCTTTTAGTGTTAGAAATAGCTGCTTGTTTCCTTCTTTAATTGTTACCTGTATTTCATTCTCTTTACTACTTGTTTCGCCATGTTCGTGATTGTCTTCCTCATGCTGTTGTTTTGTT
>DATMFE010000039.1:0-17002 GCA_035556295.1 Ureibacillus sp. | reverse complement strand
CAAAATAAAAAAAGGACATGGGTTACCATGTCCAACTATTATTCATATTTTAAAGGGTCTCCATCAAAGGACTCGTCCGCTACTTTAATAGAATCTGTTGGACAGCCTTCAAACGCATCTTGCATATCTTCTAATAGATCTTCTGGAACTTCAGTAGTCCCCATGTTATCATCTAAAATAACGAAGGCAATACCTTCATCGTCATAATCATAAATATCAGGGGCTGCAGCACCGCAAGCGCCACAAGCAATACATGTATCTTTATCTACAATTGTAAATTTTGGCATTTCTTTCTCTCCTTTTTCCATCAGCTGCAAAAGAGCTTCTTTACTATTCTAAAACGGTTTAATGGACTTTTCAACATAATACTACAATTTTGGAGGGTTTGATTTTGATATTTCAAACTTTAGTCTTAAATTTGCTTCATTTATTTAATGAGGAAAGAACCGTATCGGCCGCCTACCATTTGTTGCGCGGAAAGCGTTCAGGACAAACAATTCAAGACGTAGGAATCTTTCGCTTACATGAATATTTTGGTGTTTTACCAAAATTAAATAGAAATCAATTTGATGAACAAATTAATCAATTAACAGAACAACAATACATATCTATTTTACCTGATAATCGATATATGATGTCTGAATTTGGTTTGACCAAATTAAAACAATCGAACAAAGTAACTTTTGACGGTTGGCATTATCGGGGGAATGAACATCTCTTTTTTGCTCGCTTATCGCTCATTGTCCAGACTTTATCTTATCAACGAGTTGGAAATATGAAGTTTATTCCGATTCAACAGAATGAACTCATACAACAATGGGTGAAACATTTTTTAAAAGGTCAGCAATATCAAAATGGTCACTTACAAAGCATACTATTGGATGAAATTATTTCAAGTTTAGAAAAATCTAATCTTGAGGAACGCGAAATGTCTATTATGATCAATAGATTAAGTGGTGTTAATCAACCAGGTTATACTTGGCAGCAGCTAAGTATGAATGAGAATTTATCAGAACTAGATGTTCAATTATTGTACATTGCAAGTTTACATAGTTGGTTAAATCATCTTACTGCAAATGAAGAAACATATCCGTTACTAAATAGAATTGCTGAAAGTATTCGAATTGATATTCCATTAACTGAATCGGCTAATCAAACAGCACAACTGTTCAAAAAAGGATATTCAATCGAGGAAATCAGTATGATTCGGAAACTAAAGACGAGTACAATAGAAGATCATAT
Source organism: Ureibacillus sp. (assembly GCA_035556295.1). Lineage (GTDB taxonomy): Bacteria > Bacillota > Bacilli > Bacillales_A > Planococcaceae > Ureibacillus. Next base: position 15,760 of record DATMFE010000039.1, on the reverse strand, counting down.
CGTTGAACTTGCGATAAACGACCGAAAATTTCCTTATCAATCCTTCTTAAGTGATGAAGATATACAACAAGTATTACAAGCAATGGAAGACTATCAGACAAAAAAATTAAAAGTATTGCATGAAGTCGTTCCGAATTTATCGTATTTTCAATTACGACTTGTATTAGCAAGAGGTGACACGATGACATGAAATTAGAAGAGATTTTATATCAACATTTTGGCTACCGTTCCTTTCGACCAGGTCAAAAGGAAGTAATCGAGCAACTAGTAGAGGGTCGGGATGTAATTGCATTGTTACCGACAGGCATGGGAAAATCATTATGCTATCAATTACCTGGATACCTGTTTAATGGACCAGTATTAATTATTTCGCCATTATTGTCTCTAATGCAAGATCAGGTAACCCAAATGAAACAATTTGGAGAAAAACGTGTAATTGCTTTAAATTCCTTTTTAACTTTACAGCAGAAACAATCGGCTTTGAATTACTTAGATCAGTATCGATTCATTTTTATTTCACCAGAGATGCTGTTGCAAAAGCAAGTAAGTGAGCGATTGATGAAAATGAAACTTTCTCTAATTGTTGTCGATGAGGCGCATTGTATCTCGCAGTGGGGATTTGATTTTAGACCTGACTATTTGCGAATAGGAGAGCTATTTCATCATGAGAATAGACCGCCAATATTAGCACTTTCTGCTACAGCAACGAATAAGGTTCTTGGTGATATTAAATCTTATTTAAAAATGGACGAGCCTTTTGAATATATTCATTCAGTTGACAGAAAAAATATTCATCTTTCAAGGAAGTATTTTCAACACCATGACGACAAGATTGAATGGATCGTTGGGCACGTGTTGGAAACGGAAGGACCAGGTATTATTTATACTCAATCTCGAAGTAAGGCGGAGAATATCAGTATTCGTTTAATCAATGAAGGAATACAAGCTGCGAGTTATCATGCAGGGAAAGAATCTGTCGACAGACAATTTATACAGCAGCAGTTTATAGAAGGGTCAATTAAATGGATTGTTGCTACCAATGCATTTGGAATGGGCGTACATAAAGATAATGTTCGCCAAATTATTCATCATACACTTCCTTCTAATATTGCAAATTATATGCAGGAAATTGGTCGAGCTGGTCGAGATGGAAATGATGCACTAGCTATCCTTTTATACGAAGAAGGTGATGAAAATTTCGCCAAAATACTCGCTACAGATGAATTGCCAACAGATGGTCACATTCAAATCTATGAAAATTATAGAGTTAGACAAGAAAATCCTTTTTCAATGTGCCAAAATGGAGAAATCTCTGAAACTGCCTTTCGTGTCCTAGATTATTGGATGAGCCAAGAATCTAGTGAAAATGTGAGCAGAATTTTAAATAAAATGCGTTTTGAAAAGATGGATGCCGTCGATGAAATGATGAAAATCGTCCATACAGAAGACTGTATGAGAAAGGTGCTTGTTCATTATTTTGGACAGACATTAACTGAACGACCAAAAAATTGCTGCGAATGTTGTGGCATTCAATTTGAAGATATTATTGAACCGAGAAAGTTAGATGAAATTACCACAGCAAATGACTCATGGAAAAAGAGAATTGAGAGCATATTAATAGGAAATTAAAATTATGGTGTAACTTTTTCTTCTAATTTTCGACAATATCTATGAAAATCTTAGTTGATACATTTACAATTTCGTGAAATTTCGTCATAATATAGTAAGTGTTGGAGGTGGAAGTATGAGTAAAGAGGATTATAGAGAAAAAATAGAAGAGCACCGTCAATCTATAGATATCGAAAAACCTAACTCCAGACAGTCACGGTCTCGGGCTACGAAAAATAAAAAACCGAAACGTAAAGACCCATTAATGACTATTTTAACTGTTATTTTTATTTTCATCCCACTTGCTGTATTGGTATACATTTGGGGATTTTATTCACCTACAACTCCAAGCCAAGCGCAAGATAAAGATGAATCCGTAGAATATGAAAAAAATGATAATCTTGAAGAAAAAGAGACTACTATCGAAGAACAGGTTATAAAAGATGATACGGAAGATGAAAATAAAGAAGATGATGACCAGTCTGAAGAGTACAGTAATGATTCGAAACAAGAAGATCAAAACAAAGAAGAACCAAAAACAACTGAACAAGAAGATAATGGACAAGCCCAAAATAATGAACAGTCTCAAGACAATGAATATGTCGTGAAAACGGGAGACACATTATACAGAATTGCAACAAACCATAATAGAACAGTCGATGAAATTATGGCAGCAAATGGGTTACGAAGTGAGAATATTCAAGTAGGTCAAACACTGATTATTCCATAATATTCAGTAAAGAATATTTTCCTTATTTCTGTAAATGGAATACAATTTTTCTCATATATTAGGTTGAAATTACTTTAAGACGATGGTTATATCAAACAGCCACGTCTTTTTCTTTTTCATGAAAGGGGAGGGCTTCTTGATTTATATCACATTTTTAGTACTTCTGGTATTAGCAATAGTACTCTATATGGTGAAGGAAGCTTTAGAAAACAATGTTTTAACTCATGAGGTAGAGTTAAATGGTGAGTTGGATGATGTAACATTATTTTTTATTTCAGATATACATGTACGTCGCGTAAGTGAAAAAATGATACAAAGTATTTCTAAAAAGGTGGATGCTGTAATAATTGGTGGGGATTTGGCTGATAAACGGACGCCTATCGATCGAATTTATTCAAATATCACCTTATTGAAATCATTAGGACCTGTATATTTTGTTTGGGGTAATAATGACAGGGAAGTGGGGGAAACGCAGCTTCGACAACTATTTGAAGAAACCGGTGTCCACATTCTTGAAGATGATGCGATATTATTGCATCAGAACAAAAAGATATGGTTAAGTGCAGTTGATTTTTCAATAAAAAATAGTGCAAGACTGCAGAAAACTTTTGAAAAAGTTCAAAACAACGGGGTGAATTTTTTTATTTCACACAATCCACAAGTTTTCCCATCTGTCTTAAAGCAATATAAAGAGCAAGTACATTTTTTAATGGGTGGTCATTTACATGGCGGGCAAATTCGATTTGGCCCATTTGGAATACATCCTCATGGCTCCTTTTCTACGATAGAAGGAGTTCCAACTTTAATTAGTAATGGATATGGTACGACCTTGTTACCTTTACGTCTTGGAGCACGGCCACAATGTCACATAATTGACGTAAAATTTAAAAGATAAAATTCAAACGAATATTCGAATTTCGAGCTATAATAATAATGGTTTGTTTAGCGGTTTTATTTTTTCTTTGAACCGTTAAAGAAAATGTCATTTCAACTATTATTATAGGTCGAAATGTTTTTTTAAGGAGATGTAAGTATGCAAAAAATCGATGCAATTATCGTTGGCGGCGGCCCATGTGGAATTTCAGCCGCAATCGAATTGCAAAATATAGGATTACAACCAATCATTATTGAAAAGGGTAATATCGTAAATGCACTATATAATTACCCAACACACCAAACTTTTTTTAGTACAAGTGAAAAGTTAGCTATTGGGGACGTTCCGTTTATTATAGAGGAAAGAAAACCTAGAAGAAATCAAGCGCTTGTCTATTATCGCGAAGTAACGAAAATGAAACAACTTCAAGTGAATCGGTTTGAGACTGTACAAAGTGTTACAAAGCAATCTGATGGTACATTCCTTTTAATATCAGACAAAGATGAATATGTTACTCCTTACGTAATTCTTGCAACAGGCTATTATGATCAACCAAACTTTATGAATATTCCTGGGGAAGATTTACCGAAAGTTTACCACTATTTTAAAGAAGCACATCCATTCTTTGATACCGATGTTTTAGTCATCGGTGGGAAAAACTCAGCTGTAGATGCTGCATTAGAGTTACATAAGGCGGGGGCACGTGTAACAGTTTCTTATAGAGGAAGTCAATATTCGCCCAGTGTAAAACCATGGATATTACCTGAATTTGAAGCGCTTGTGCGAAATGAGGAAATTAATATGCTATTCAATAGCCATGTTAATGAGATTAGGGAAAATGAAGTCGTGTTGGAGGTAGAAGGAAACCAACAAGTGATTCAAAATGATTTTGTTTTTGCAATGACAGGTTATCATCCTGACCATCAATTCATAAAATCAATTGGAGTCGGAATTGATGAAGAAACTGGACGACCAACATATAATCCGGAAACAATGGAAACGAACGTTGAAAACCTCTTTATTGCCGGTGTTTTAGCAGCTGGCAATAATGCGAATGAAATATTTATTGAAAACGGAAAATTCCATGGTGGATTTATTGCAAATTGTATTGTCAATAAAGGGAAATAACAACGGCGATTTTCGCTGTTTTTTTCTTTATAGGATAATTTATTTATTAGTGAGAAGCAATATCTAGGATAAAATGCAAGGAGGTGTCCTCGAGAAAAAATCTCAAAGACACCTCGAAAAAAATCGCACCAACATCCCGGAAAAATTTTTTGACTTATCCAAAATACTCTCTTAAATTAACTGGCTTATTAACTTGATTCAAGCCAATTAACATTTTTAAACGAGCTTTTTGGCCGCTTATTCCTGTTGCAAAAATGACACCCATGTCTTCTAGCATTTTACCTCCACCTTCATAGCCATAAACAGGTTCAGCAATTCCGTTAAAACATCTTGACACAAGAATAACAGGGATTTTTGCATCCAGTAATTTTTTAATACCGCCAACCACATTTGGTGGTACATTTCCTTGTCCTAATCCTTCTAAAACCACTCCATCATACTTTAACTGTAAAATGGATTCTAAAAGATCGCCTTCCATTCCAGCATATACTTTTAGCATTGCTACTCGTTTTTCAAGGGAGTTGACTTCTACGTATCGTCTATTTAAAGGTGATTGATGGATGTGAACTAATTTCTTTGTAATAATCCCAATTGGCCCATATTGAGGGCTTTGGAAGGTATTTACGCTAGAAGTTGATGTTTTAGTAATATTAAACGCTTGATGAACTTCATCATTCATTACAACAAGCACACCTTTATTCCTCGCATCATCACTACAAGCAACTCGAACAGCTTCCACCAAATTATATACTCCATCTGCACCGAGTTCGTTTGATGATCGCATTGCACCTGTTAATACAATAGGAAAATCGAAATTTGTTGTTAAATCTAAGAAATACGCAGTCTCTTCTAATGTATCCGTTCCGTGAGTAATGACCACTCCATCATAAGAGTTGTCCTTAGTTGACTCAATTAGTAAATTTTTTAAATGTAACATTTCGAAAGGAGTAATATGGGGGGACGGCAAATTAAAAGCTTCAATCTCTTTAATATTTGCATATTTTTCTAAATTGCTACTTAAACCTACTATCGGATTGGAATCTGATGGGATGACAGATCCTGTTTCATTATTTATTTGCATTGAGATAGTACCGCCAGTATGTATTAACAATATGGTTTTTTTCATTGCAATTTCTCCTTTAATTGTGCTTTTTAAGTAAGTTTACATGGTATAATAATCTAAAGTTATTCTGAAAAAGGAGCCAATCGACATGTTCATATTATTGTCTGCAGCGATAGCTCCAGGCCTCGCATTGTTCAGTTATTTTTATCTTCGAAATCAAATGTCAACCGAACCGCGAAAGACATTATTTCAGGCATTCATCTATGGGGCACTCATCACTTTCCCAATTATGTTTATACAGTATGTTATACAGGAAGAAGGCGTTTTTACCAATCCTTTTTTTGCAAATGTTTTATTTTCTAGTACAATTGAAGAATTTTTTAAATGGCTTGTCATTTTTGTCGTGATTTATGGACATATTGAATTTGATGATCCATACGATGGCTTATTATATGGTGCAAGTGTTTCTCTAGGGTTCGCCACAGTTGAAAATGTCCTATATTTATTATCTTATGGGATTGATACTGCATTTTTAAGAGCAATACTTCCAGTAAGTAGCCACGCATTATATGGTGTATTAATGGGCTACTATTTTGGAAAAAGTAAATTTGCAAAAAACGATAAAGCAACAGAATATTTAATATTGGCGTTTTTAGCACCTCTCATATTACATATCATGTACAATACAATTTTATCATTTAAAGATTACTGGGTATATCTAGTAGCACCATTCATGTTATTTTTATGGTGGCTAGCTCTACGAAAAGTTAAGCAAGCGCATCAACATTTAATAGAACATCTAATTGAACAAAATAAATACAATTAACGGCTCATGAACCAAACATTTGAATTCATGTGCCGTTTTTCTATTTTTGAGCGTATAAAACATTCACTTTTTTACAAGCTAAGAGAAAGGAGTGAATTTTATGGCAAGAAGCATACTTATTACATTAATACTAGTATTGGGAATTGCTTCATCTATTGATCAAACAAAAGAAGTTCATGCTTTTTCTGGCCGTCTTTTAGAGCGCGGTTCATCTGGTGATGATGTAATAGAATTGCAAGCTAGATTACAATGGGTTGGTTTTTATAATGGGAAAATTGACGGCATATTTGGATATGGAACGTATTGGGCTCTACGAAACTTCCAACAACAATATGGTTTGGATATAGATGGCGTTTTAGGTCCGAACACACGTAATACACTCGTCAAATCAAGTCAATTCCACCGTGATTGGGTTCACCAACAAATTGCAAAAGGTAATCAATTTACCCATTACGGAAATACGCCACTAGCCCAACAAACCAAAGCTGGTGCAGGAACCAATGGAGGAACTGGGCAAAAGAATGCATCAACTGTTCAATTGCCAGTTAAATATTCTGAACGCGATTTACAATTAATGGCAAACGCTGTATACGGAGAATCTCGTGGTGAACCATATGAAGGACAAGTTGCAGTTGCTGCAGTAATTTTAAATCGTCTTGAATCACCTGATTTTCCAAATACAATTTCAGAAATAATTTTCCAACCAGGTGCCTTTACTGCGGTAGCAGACGGTCAAATTTGGTTAACTCCAAATGAAAGAGCAAAACAAGCAGTTCTGGATGCTATGAATGGATGGGATCCAACAGAAAACGCGTTATATTATTTCAATCCTGCTACAGCCACAAGTAAATGGATTTGGTCAAGACCACAAATTAAACAAATTGGCGAACATATATTCTGCTACTAAGGGGGGGCAATATGAGAAATGCAGTCTATTTGCTTTCAATAGCTGTCATCGCGCTTGGGTTATACTCATATGAAGTTCGAACTGAAAACAAACAGCTCGAACGAACAGTACATGCCCAGTATACGAATGCTCTAACAAGTGCGTCTGAAACTTTAACAACATTACAAACTTCGGTCAATCAGTCATTGCTGTTCCAAGATAAAAGTGCTTTGAATAAAGAACTTGATAATATTTGGCGTCTAAGCGATCAACTACGCTCCTCTATTAGTGGATTGCCTTTAAATAGGGAAGTTGCAAACAATTGGATGAAATACATTGGAAAAATTGGCGACGAGGCAAAATTAGTCGCGCAAACAGGTGATTATAATAGTTGGCACGATAAAATGGGCGTTGTAGCTGGTAATTTGAAAAATTTATCGAATGAATGGGAGGTTGCTACTTCTAGATATTTCGAAAATGATGGAGATTTCTCGAAGTGGCAAAGAACGATAGATAGCGATACTGAACAAGAAAACTTTGGTAAAATTGCACAAAATTTAAAAAGTTACTCTGAAACCGATTTCCCATTAACAGCTAGTGAATCAGATTGGTTAAAAAAGAGAGAGTTAAAAAATTTAGAGGATAAAGAAATTACAAAAGAACAAGCCATCGATAAGTTAGAATTATTAATTCCTAATATTAAAGATGCATCTTACACAGTTACTAAAAGTAAAGACACTGCTCCTTATCCGTTTTATCATATTCAATTTGTCAAAGGAAGCCGTATGGGTTATGCAGACATAACTGTTAAAGGCGGTCATATTTTATCATTCCTTTCAGAACGTCCAGTACAAGAAGATAAAAATATGACACAACAGGATATTAAAGAATTGACAAATAAGTTTATGGAAAATGCAGGATATGATGATGCAAAAATTGTAGAATTTAGAGAAAATCATGAAGTCTATCACATTTCAGCAGCACGTGTATATGATAATGCATTTGTCTATCCTGATGGTCTTCAATTTAAAGTTTCAAAGTATAGTGGGGAACTTTTAGGATTCAATGCAATGGAATATGTTCAAAAAGAAACAATTAAAGAACAACCTGTAAATCCAGTGGATTGGAAACAATTCTTCCGTCCAGGAACTATTGTAGAAGAAGTAAAAATGATTTACACAGAAAACGAATTATTTGAACTACGTTTGTGTTATCAAGTTATTGCTCGTTTTGACAGTGAATTTAATGAAACATTTAGAGTTGTAGTTGATGCAGAAACACATGATGTTATCAAAGTAGAATATATGCAATAGATGAAAGACAATTGGAACATATAGAAAATACCGTAAATTCGTGCAATAATAGAAATAGATTATTGTACGAGGTGGAGATATAATTGGAAATTAAAATTGGAACCGTCCTAACATTAGAACCCATTCCAGTTATGGAGCAATCTGAAAGGTTTCATTGTAAAGTGGTTGAGCATACAGAACGGGTAATTTTCATTGATTATCCTGTTAATAGTCTTACGAATAAAACCGCCTATTTAATTGATGGCTCACAGTTTCGTGTAACTTTTGTACAAGGTGAAAATAATAGTTATGCCTTTAATACAGAAGTAATTGGTCGAAAAATGAACAATATACCAATGATTATGTTATTACTTCCACCAGATGATGAAATCTTTAAAATTCAACGAAGAGAGTTTGTTCGTGTGAAAACACCGGTTGATGTAGCAGTTGAGTTTGATCATCAATATTTTCAATTTGTCACAATTGACATTAGCGCAGGTGGTCTTGCGCTAAAAGTAGAGTCGAATGTCCCATTCCGCGAAGGTGACGTTATTAAATTAACCGTTGTATTACCATTTACAAATGGTGATATTCATTATGTCCAAACAAAAGCATTTGTTGTGAGGATCTTAGAAAAGGATGGGACAAGACTCGCTTCAATCCAATTTGTTGATACAGAAGATACTGATAAACAGCATATATTACGATTCTGTTTTGAAAGACAGCTTATACATCATCGAAATGAACAAAAAATTATTCAATAAGAATTAAATGTTCGAAAATTACTATTTAAACGCAAATTAGATATTAGCTGTTATCTCAAATTGCTAAAAAGCCCTAGATAATAGTGGCTTTTTCTTTTGTTTAAATATACTTAAAGCACTGATTCTATAGGTAAGTTATTAATGGTAAAACGATTACCTATGGTAAAATGAAGTTAGGAAAGTAGGGATATTATGTCGAAACAAATTCAAATTGCAATTGATGGACCAGCAGGGGCTGGTAAAAGTACAATTGCGAAAATTGTAGCAGAAAATCTTGGGTTTACATACATCGATACCGGAGCAATGTATAGAGCCGTAACGTATAAAGCGCTGAAAGAAAACATAGAATTAGACGATGCACAAGCATTAGAGAATATGCTATTAAACACAATTATTGATCTGAAACCATCAAAAAATGGACAACTAGTCTTTGTAGATCAAGAAGATGTAACACATGCAATACGCACCAATCATGTAACTGCAAATGTATCAGAAGTTTCTGCACACCCAAATATTCGAAAAATACTTGTGGAAAAACAACAACAATTAGCCTCAAACGGTGGAATTGTGATGGATGGCCGCGATATTGCAACACATGTCTTAAAAGAGGCAGAACTTAAAATTTTCATGTCAGCAACAGTTGAGGAACGTGCTAAAAGACGTTTTATAGACAATGAAAAACGCGGTATACCGTCGAATATGGATACGTTAAAGCAGGAAATTGCACTAAGAGACAAACTTGATAGTGAAAGAGAGGCTTCTCCATTAATTCAGGCAGAAGATGCAATCTATCTTGACACAACGGAACTAACAATAGAAGAAGCTGCAAATGCAATTTTAAAATTAGCAAAAGAAAAAATGGAATAATTTTAAGAGTTTAACGTATTTTCAATATATAGATAATTTTATTTACAAGATTTAGAATTTTATTTTTATGTTGCAATATGAAATAAAAGAAAAAAATCCCAAGTAGCAAAGAGATTAACTTAGTTTTCCAAAAAAGAAAAGGATATTTTTTGTCTTTATAGAAGTTATTTAATAAAATAGAAATTGGAAGATGCGAAGGAGGGTTACATATGTCTGAAGAAATGAACAAAGAGCTTGGCCAGGAATTTCGAGAAGGAGATATTGTGAAGGGTGTTGCTGCTAGAGTTGAAGACAAAGCAGTAACTGTTTCAATAGAGGGAGCACCGTTTGACGGAATTGTACCGATCAGCGAACTCTCTAGTTTGCATATTGAAAAAGCCTCTGATGTTGTATCAGTTGGTGATGAGTTAGAACTAATCATCACGAAAGTAGAAGAAGAAAACTTTGTTTTATCCAAAAGAAAAGTAGATGCAATGAAAGCATGGGATAAGCTTGAAGCACAATTTGCATCAGGCGAAAGCTTTGAAGCAGAAGTAAAAGATGTTGTGAAAGGTGGCCTTGTAGTTGATTTAGGTGTACGTGGTTTCGTTCCCGCATCTTTAGTAGAAGACTATTTTGTTGAAGACTTTGAAGACTATAAAGGCAAAACTTTAAGTTTTAAAATAACTGAATTAGACAAAGAAAAAGGAAGACTAATATTATCTCATCGTGCTGTTGTGGAAGAACAAAAAACTTCTAAGAAAAAGCAAGTTCTTACTGGCATTAAAGCAGGGGAAGTATTAGAAGGTACAGTACAACGCATAGCGCCATTTGGAGCTTTTGTTGATATTGGTGGTATTGACGGCTTAGTACACATTTCTCAAGTATCACATGACCATGTAGAAGACGTTAATACGGTACTTAAGAAAGGTCAAGCTGTAAAAGTGAAAGTGTTATCAGTGGATCCTGAAAATGAAAGGATTTCATTATCCATAAAAGATACATTACCTGGACCATGGACGAACATAGAAGAACGAGTATCTAAAGGTTCAATCTTGAATGGTACAGTAAAACGCTTAGTTTCCTTCGGTGCATTTGTCGAAGTGTTTGATGGAATAGAAGGTCTTGTTCACATTTCCCAAATTTCTCACAAACACATTAATACACCACATGAAGTGTTAAAAGAAGGTCAAGAAGTGCAAGTTAAAGTACTTGATGTAAACGGTGCAGAAAAACGTTTATCACTTTCGATTAAAGATCTATTAGAAAATCCTGAAAGCCAAGAAGAATTTGAATATGAATTACCTGAAGAAACATCTGGATTTTCTCTTAGTGAAGTAATTGGTGACCGTTTAAAAGGTTTCACAAATAAATAACACTATTTATATTCGCGCAGGTGTGTATAATAACACACCTGTTTTTTATTTGTTTATGAATAACATCAACATGAAATGCACGATTGAACTCTCCTTTGCATATTGATCAATGTGCGTTTCAAACTAATATTTTACAAGTCCATTGCATAGTTAAATCCGTATTCAAGCATAACTAACATTACATAGCAAATGTATGAATCGTTAATAATTTGTGCAAAAATGGGATATCCCTATTTTTGACGGATAAGAAAAGTTAGGTTATATTGTAATTTTGCTTAAGAAAAAATATCATTTCTACCTATTTTAGGGCGAAATGTGTTTTTCTAATGTATAATACAAAATGATAAGATTTTGGAAGGATGAAGTACAGATGACAAAACCAGTAATCGCCATCGTAGGTCGTCCGAACGTTGGAAAATCCACAATATTTAATCGTATTGTCGGTGAACGCGTCTCTATCGTGGAAGATATCCCAGGAGTAACACGCGACCGCATCTATAGTTCGGCAGATTGGTTAACACATGAATTTAATATAATAGATACGGGTGGAATTGAAATGGGTGACGAACCCTTTTTAGATCAAATCCGTGCACAAGCAGAACTTGCCATACAAGAAGCTGATGTAATCATCTTTATGACAAATGGTCGTGAAGGTGTAACGATGGCAGATGAACAAGTAGCAAAACTTTTGTATAAAACAAAAAAACCAGTCATACTAGCTGTTAATAAAATTGATAATCCTGATATGCGTGAAATGATTTATGATTTCTATGCATTAGGATTTGGTGAGCCATTCCCGATATCAGGATCTCATGGTCTTGGACTAGGTGATTTATTAGACGAGTGTGCAAAGCATTTTCCTAAAGAAGATGAAGATCAATACTCAGAAGAAACAATTAAATTTAGTTTGATTGGACGCCCAAATGTTGGAAAGAGTTCTTTAGTTAATGCATTTTTAGGTCAAGAGCGCGTAATCGTAAGTGATATCGCTGGTACTACTCGGGATGCGATTGATACTCCTTATACTTATGAAGGACAAGAATATGTGATTATCGACACAGCAGGTATGCGTAAAAGAGGAAAAGTGTTTGAATCTACAGAGAAATATTCTGTACTTCGCGCAATGAGAGCGATTGAACGATCCGACGTTGTTTTAGTGGTTTTAAATGCAGAAGAAGGCATTCAAGAGCAAGATAAAAAAATCGCTGGGTATGCTCATGAAGCAGGGAAAGCCATTATTATCGTTGTGAATAAATGGGATGCTGTTGAAAAAGACGAAAAAACAATGAACTTATTTACGCAACAAATAAGAGAACATTTCTTGTTCTTAGATTATGCACCTATTATCTTTGTATCTGCTAAAACAAAACAACGAGTACATCAAATATTAGCATTAGTCCAACGAGTAAGTGAAAATCATGCAATGCGTATTCAATCATCAATTTTAAATGAAATTATTGAAGATGCAGTAGCAAGAAACCCAGCTCCAAGAGATAAAGGTCGTCGCTTACGTATTTATTACACAACACAGGTTGCTGTGAAGCCACCAACATTTGTTACATTTGTAAATGACCCTGAGCTTATGCACTTTTCGTATGAACGATTCCTTGAAAATCGTATTCGTGAGACATTTGATTTTGAAGGCACTCCAATACGATTAATTGCTCGTGCTAGAGATTAGAACTTTGATTTAAATGCGAGGTGAAGGACTATGGAAAATGTAACAGTTTTTGGGGCTGGTTCGTGGGGAACGGCACTAGCAGTTGTTTTAGCCGAGAATGGACATCAAACACTTCTATGGACACATCGAGAAGATCAGGCAAACGAAATAAATGACTACCATACAAATAAAAAATATTTACCAGAGACTAATTTACCGAACGAATTAACTGCGACTAGTGATTTAGAAGTTGCACTCAATCATTCATCGATTTTTGTTATAGCAGTTCCAACAAAAGCAATACGTGAAGTATGCGCGAATATGATGAAAACTTTAGACAAAAAGGCTTTATTTATTCATGTGTCAAAGGGAATAGAACCAGATTCACTATTACGAATTTCTGAGATCTTGGAAAATAGCCTATCTGCGAGCGTGGTTTCAGATATCGTTGTACTTTCTGGACCAAGCCATGCAGAGGAAGTCGTGCTACGTCACCCAACTACAATTACTGCAGCGTGTAAAAATATTCAATCTGCTGAAAAAGTTCAAGATTTATTTATGAATGGATATTTTAGAGTTTATACAAATACGGATGTAATTGGTGTAGAAATTGGTGGAGCTTTAAAAAATGTTATTGCTCTTGCTGCAGGAATTTCAGATGGATTAGATTATGGTGATAATGCAAAGGCTGCACTTATAACCCGAGGCCTAGCCGAAATTTCACGTCTAGGTGTTCGAATGGGGGGTAATCCATTCACATTCTCTGGTTTAACAGGAATGGGTGATTTAATTGTTACATGTACAAGCGTTCACTCACGAAACTGGCGTGCTGGAAATATGCTTGGAAAAGGCTTAAGCCTAAATGAAGTACTAAATAACATGGGTATGGTTGTTGAAGGGGTACGCACAACAAAGGCGGCACATCAATTAGCGTTAAAATACGAAGTACCCATGCCAATAACAGCAGCTTTATATGAAGTATTATTTCACGATAAGGCTCCAAAAGATGCCGTCGATGAATTAATGATTCGAATGAAAAAACGCGAAATAGAAAATCTACTTTAAGCAAAATGTTCTTTATTCATTATTTGTAATATGAAACAAAGTTCATCAAGTTTTCACAATTTCTTGTATATATGGTGCATTATGTGCCCCAAAAATTGTAACTCATTGTAAAATAAAGTTTGTGCAAAGGAGGAGGTATAGCGATATACCTCCTATTCTACTGAAAAAGCATAAGAATTTTATACATAGTAATTTGGTTGAAGGGTGGTAAGATGATGCAATTTTCACCATTAGATATGGATATGTATTTGCTTAACGCAATGCGTGGGCCACTTTCTAGCATGCAGTCATTAGATGTCATGTGGGTCTCTTTTTATTCAATAGGTGCAATGTTAATTTCTGTTTTAATTTTATCAGCAACAAGAAAATGGATTAAAAATGCCTTATTATCATTTTTAATTAAATTCTTTGCCTTCTTTTTATTTTTAATTGGTTCGTTTTTAATGGTTCTAGTTGTCTTTACATGGCCATCTTAACTATTAGCTTCAAATAGTAATTTAATTGAAGAGGTTTTTTACACTATTGCTTCAGGATAGGGTAGTATTTAATCTTGTTTAGAAGTTTAAAAGTATTAGGTGTGCCTAAAACTTGTAATAGTTAAAAAGGAAAACTCGCATTTGATATGAGGTGAAATAATTGAAAAGTAGATGGAAAGTTAGTTTGATGCTAATGGTCTTTTCTATATTGCTAACTGGATGTATGTATCCTGCAGAAGAAAGAGTAGAAAATCAAATACCAGATCAAGTGCAATTAGATGGCGTTCAAAAAGCGGTTGAAGATTTTAAAGCAGATACTGGTGTTTTACCTATCAAAAACCGTGATATGGGTACAGATCTATTTATTAAATACCCAATCGATTTTGAAAAACTTGTTCCAAAGTATTTAGCGAATCCTCCTGGAAACAGTTATGAAAAGGGAGGAATATTCCAGTATGTAATTTGGGATCCTGAAAATAATCCCACGGTGAAACTAGTTGATTTGCGTGCAGCAGATGCCATTCGTGATGTCAATATTCGTTTCCTTGCAACAAAATATCCAACATATAAGGAACCAATTTCAACCTATGTATACTCAATTGACTTTAAAAAACTAGGTGTCGGTAAAGAAATTACGGTTTCTAGTCCATATTCAAATAATCAGTTACCGCTCGTAGTGTCCACTGATGGTGATGTATATATTGATTATTCAATTGATCTAAATTTATTCATAAAAGAACATAACCTGACACCAACACCAGGAGAAGATATTAGAAACCTTTTAATTGAGGCGTATCCTGTTGTACCGGCCTATTCATTACCTTATACAGTAGATGAAAATAATGAGCCTGTTTTTATGTATGATCCCACTAAAAAGGAATAAGTTTAGGATGAATTTAATATGCTAGGCTTACGTTTCTAAACAGTTTTTTATAGAGCTGATTAAACGTTCCTAAATTTTTTTACACCTTGTGCATTTTTTCGTACAAGGTGTTTTCATATTCCTGGAATGTAGGTCATAGACTATATTACGTAAAGGAGGAGCTACAATAGGCCAAGAAATCTTTCATCAAATAGCAGAGAGAACTAATGGGGATGTATATATCGGTGTTGTAGGACCTGTACGAGTTGGTAAGTCTACTTTTGTGAAAAAAATGATGGAGTCA